>NZ_VOHR01000211.1 GCF_009192725.1 Segeticoccus rhizosphaerae
CCCGGCCCGGTCCGGCACGCGCGCGGCCGTTACCGGCTCGCCTGCTCCGCAAGCCAGGCGGCGCCGATGATCCCGGCCGCGTTGGCCAGCTGGGCCGGCACGATCGGCGCCCGCAGGTGCAGGTGGGGCAGGTACCTCTCCGACTTCTTGGAGACGCCGCCGCCGATGACGATCAGGTCGGGCCAGAAGAGGTCCTCGACCGCTCCGAAATAGCGCTGCAGCCGACCAGCCCACTGCTCCCACGACAGGCCCTCGGCCTCGCGCGCGCTGTTAGCCGCCCGCGACTCCGCGTCGTAACCGTCGATCTCGAGGTGCCCGAGCTCAGTGTTGGGCACGAGCGCGCCGCAGTTGAGCAGCGCCGAGCCGATGCCGGTGCCGAGGGTGGCGACGAGCACGAGACCGTCGCAGTTGCGCGCGGCGCCGTAGTGCAGCTCTCCGACCCCGGCGGCGTCCGCGTCGTTCACCACGACGACCTGCCGCCCGACCCGGGCGCTGATGAGGCGCTGCGCGTCGGTGCCGACCCACGTCTTGTCCACGTTGGCGGCCGAACGCACCACTCCGGAGGTGACGACCGCGGGGAAGGTCACGCCGATGGGGGAGTCGCCGGTCTGGTCGGCGAAGTGGTCGCAGATCTCGGCGACCACGTCGGCCACCGCGTCGGGAGTGGACGGCTGGGGCGTCTCGATGCGCAGCCGCTCGGCAGCGAACTCGCCACGCTGCAGGTCGACCGGTGCGCCCTTGATGCCGCTCCCGCCGATGTCGATGCCGAGCGGTTGGTGGGTCGTGGACATGGCGCGCCTTCCGTGCGGTGTGCGGATCAGGGCAGGGTGAGGATCTCGTTGCCGGACTCGGTGACCAGGATGGTGTGCTCGAACTGCGCGGAGCGACGGCCGTCCTTCGTCACGACCGTCCAGTCGTCGTCCCACATCTCCCACTCGGGGGTGCCGAGGTTGAGCATCGGCTCGACGGTGAACGTCATACCGGGTTCGATCACGGTGGCGTAGGAGGGAGCCGCGTCGTAGTGCGGGATCACCAGGCCGGAGTGGAACGAGGATCCGATGCCGTGACCGGTGTACTCCTTGACGACGCCGTAGCCGAAACGCCTGGCATAGCTGGCGATCACCCGTCCGATGACGTTGATCTGCCGGCCCGGGACCGCCGCCTTGATGCCCCGCAGCATCGCTTCGCGGGTGCGCTCGACGAGTAGCCGCGACTCCTCGTCGACGTCTCCGACCAGGAAGGTCGCGTTGGTGTCGCCGTGGACTCCGCCCACGTAGGCGGTGATGTCGATGTTGACGATGTCCCCGTCCGCCAGGGGCCGACTGTCCGGTATGCCGTGGCAGACCACCTCGTTGACGCTCGTGCACAGTGACTTCGGGAAACCCCGGTATCCGAGGGTGGACGGGTAGGCGCGGTGGTCCACCAGGAACTCGTGCCCGACCTTGTCGATCTCGTCGGTGGTGACGCCGGGCGCAACAGCGGCGCCGGCGGCCTGCAGGGCCCGGGCCGCGATCCGCCCGGCCACCCGCATCCGCTCGATCGTCTCGGGATCCTTGACCTCCGACCCGGTGAAGGGGGCGGGCGCCGGTCGGTCGACGTACTCGGGCCTGCCGATGGCCACCGGCACCGTGCGCCGCGGACCGATCGTGGCCGGAGCGACACTTGCGTGGGTTGGCGGCATACGGTGGAGTCTAGGCACCAGCACGCCCGACCGACCACGGAGGTTTCTCGTGAAGTACTGGTACAACGTCGACCGCGCCCAGGTGGAGGACGACACCAACCGCAGCCGCAACGAGAACGTGCTCGGCCCCTACGACACGCGTGAGGAGGCCGAGCAGGCGCTCGCGCACGCACGGGACAACACCGAGAAGTGGGACGCCGAGGACAAGGCCTGGAACGACGAGGGCCTCGAGGACTGACCGCAGTCCCCGCCGCTCCGCTCGATACCGTGACGGCCATGGAGAGCGAGCTCACAGCTGACCTGATCACCTCGACGTGGCGCCCGGAGCAGGTGCGGCTGTCGCCCGAAGGGCGCCGTGTGGTGTGGTCGGCAGCGCCCTACGGCCAGAGCGATGAACACGGTGAGAGCGCGCTGTGGCTCGCGACGACGGACGGAGAGGAGTCCGGTCGACGTTGGACGTATGGCGGGTGCGACAGCGCGCCGCGCTGGTCACCGGACGGACGGCGGATCGCCTTCCTCTCCGACCGCAAGGAGAGGGGCACCAAGGGTCTCTACCTGCTGCACACCGACGGGGGCGAGGCAGAGCCGCTCGTGGTGCGCAAGCGGTCGGTGAGCGCGCACGACTGGTCGCCCGACGGCTCGCGCCTGGCCTTTTTGGCCCCCGACGAGCCGGACGATGAGGACGAGCGCCGTGAGCAGGAGCGGGACGACCCCGACGTGTTCGGCGAGCATTGGCAGCGCGACCGGCTGCACACCGTCGACGTCGCCTCCGGCGAGGTCACGACGCTGCTGGAGCTCGACCTGCACCCGGTCGAGGTGGCCTGGTCGCCGGACGGCTCGACGATCGCCTTCGTCGCCCAGGACACCCCGGAGCCGGACGAGTCCGACCGACGGGCACTGTGGCTGTGGGACGTGGCCGCACAGGAGGCGCGACGGCTGTGCGCCTCCGCCGGTATGGAGGGCCTCGCCTGGGGTGCCGACGGCACCCGGTTGAGCTACACGGCATACCAGGACGGCGTCCACCAGGCGTCCTTCACTGCGTGGTCGGTGACGACTCCCGAGGGTTCGGTGCCGGAGAGGGTCGGCACCGGCCTGCAGGAGGGTGCCTGCACGGTGGGCGCTCGACCGGACGACGGGCGGCTCGCGATCCACGTCGTGCAGGGCCTCACGGACCGGCTCGAATGGAGCGATCCCGCCTCCGGTCAGCGGGCCCTGCTCTGGGAGGTCGAGGGGGAGATCGGCGACCACGACGTGGCCCGAGGTGTGTTGGCAGCGGTGGTGAGCACCGCCGACCGTCCGCCCGAGGTGTGGGTGGGGCGTCCGGACCGTGTGCGCCCGGTCTCCGACCACCACGCCGACTGGGCGGACGTCGCGCTCGGGACGGTGAAGCCGTTCACGACCGAGGCGGCGGACGGGCTGGTGCTCGATGGCGTCACCATCACCCCGCCGGGTGGTGTCGACGGGCCCAACGCGACGGTGGTCCTCGTCCACGGTGGTCCCTATGGCCGGTCCGGGCTGTCCCCGCACTGCAGCCCGCTCGACTGGGGGCAGTGGCTGGCGTGCGCCGGATACACGGTGCTCATGCCCAACTACCGGGGCGGCATGGGGCGGGGCCAGGCCTTCGCGGCCGCGGTGCGTCACGACGTCGGGGGCGCCGAGGCGCAGGACGTGCTGGCGATGGTGGACGCCGCCGTCGAGCGCGGGATCGCGGACCCGCAGCGGCTGGGCATCGGCGGGTGGAGCCAGGGTGGGTTCATGACGGCGTGGGCGGTCACCCGGACGACACGCTTCCGGGCCGGTGTCATGGGAGCAGGGATCAGCGACTGGGGCGCGATGTCCTCCCTGTCCGACCTGCCGACCTTCGAGTCCGTCCTCGTGGACGACCGGCCGTGGGACGGACCCGGCCCGCACGACTTCGCGAGGAGATCACCGATCTCGTATGCCTTGTCGCGCGAGACGCCTCTGCTGATCCTGCACGGGCAGAAGGATGTCCGCGTCCCGATCGGTCAGGCCACGGCCTTCCATCGCGCCTTGCGGGGGCAGGACGTGCCGGTGGAGCTCGTGACCTATCCGCGCGAGCCGCACGGCGTGGGCGAGGCTCGCCACCAGGTGGATCTGCTGCGGCGCGTGCGCGAGTGGTATCAGCGCTGGCTACCGCTCCGCTGACGCGGCTGCGTCAGGAGGCCGCGGTCAGCCGCTTGAGTGCGCCCTCCCAGCGCTCCCGCAGCTGCTCTGGTGCGCTGCCGTCGGCGAGGTGCTCGTGGCGCAGCTGGAGCCTCGTGCCCTCGTCGGCAGGGCTCAGCTTGAGGTCGACGAGCGAGGCGGGTGCATCGGCGTCGGCGTGCCAGGAGACCCGCACCTGCTCCATCGGGTGGTAGCTGCGGACGACGCCGTGGGTGCCGTCCTCGCAGTGCCACGGTTCGCCCTTGCCTCCGAGCCTCGCCCCCCGACCGAGCAGGGCCTCGATGCCCTCGTTGGTGGTCAGCCGCGCCCACACGCTCTCCAACGGGCGGGGCACGACCTCGGTGATCTCGACGCTCGTGGTGCCTTGCCCCGCGGACTCGGTCTCCGTGGACTGTTCCTCATCTGTCATCCAAACCTCCTCGGTCCGGCCCGGCCGACCGTTCGGCCGGGTGGGAGTACTGCACGAGACCAGCACACCAAGAAGTGGGCCCCGGCACAATGCCCAGCGGCGTCCAGGTTGCCCACGATGCCCGCGCCACGCCCGGGTGTCCGACCCGCGGCCCCTGACGCACGACCCCACGCGGGAGTGAGAGCCTGCGGTCATGACGGGCCTGACGCCGGACGAGCGGCGAGTTCTCGACGCGGTGGACGACGACGCGATCGTCTCCGACCTCGCCGCACTGGTGGGCATCCCGTCCGTCGGTGGCACCCCGGCCGAGGTGGCGGTCCAGCAGTGGTGTGCCGAACGCCTGCGGGTGCTCGGGATGCAGGTGGATGAGTGGGAGATCGACCTGCCCTCGGTGCTGGCCGAGCACGACTTCCCCGGGATGGAGGTCGACCGGGTCTCGGCACTCGGCGTGGTGGGCGTCCTCGGCGCGCCGTCTGCCGACCTCACCGACACCGGTGGTGTGCCGGCTCTTGCCTTCTGCGGTCACACGGACGTGGTGCCCCCCGGCGAACGGGAGGCGTGGCCGGGCGGTGACCCCTTCGTGCTGCGGCTGGAGGAGGGACGCGCCCACGGTCGAGGAGCCTGCGACATGAAGGGCGGGGTCGCGGCCATGATCGGAGCGACCGACGCCCTGCACCGATCGGGCGTGCACCTCACCAGGCCGCTCGCCATCCACTGCGTCAGCGGTGAGGAGGACGGTGGACTGGGCGCGTTCGCCACGCTGCGACGAGGCCACCGGGCGTCGGCCTGCGTCATCACCGAGCCGACCGCGGAGCTGGTGGTGCCCGCCAACGCCGGGTCGCTGACCTTCCGGATCGAGGTGCCGGGGTTGGCGACTCACGGGTCACTGCGCTGGCAGGGGGTCAGCGCAGTGGACAAGCTCGATGTCGTCCAGGGGGCGCTCCGACGGCTCGAGGCCGAGCGCAACGAGAGTCCGCCGGCAGAGTTCGACCACCTCGACCTACCGTGGCCTCTGTCGATCGGCGTGCTCAGGGCGGGCGACTGGGCCAGCACCGTGCCCGATCTGGTGGTGGCCGAGGGCCGCTACGGGATCCGTCCCGGCGAGTCCGTCGCCGAGGCGATCGCAGTGTTCGAGGCCGCGGTCGCCCGTGCGTCGGACGGTGATCCGTGGCTGCGCGACCACCCGGTCCGCGTGAGCTGGCCGGGCGGCGCGTTCGCACCGGGCGTTCTTCCCGACGGGCACCCCCTCCTCGGTGAGGTCTCGGAGGCGGTGACCACGGTCCGCGGCGAGGTGCCCGGGGTTCGCGGCGCGCCATACGGCTCCGACCTGCGCCTGTATGCCGCCGCCGGGGTCCCTACGTTGCAATACGGCCCGGGCTCGATCCAACACGCACACTCGGTGGACGAACACGTCGAGGTGGCAGACCTGCTCGCCTGCGCGCGGGTCTACGCACTGCTCGCGTTGCGCGCCTGCCGCTGACCCCCGGTCGAGGGCTGGGGCCGTTGACGTTGCCGTAGGGTCGGTCCGGTGAGCTCGCCGACCTCCTCCATCACCCGGGGCCTCGCACCCAGCGGCTCCCAGCGCGCGGTGATCAACCTCGCCAATCTCGTTCTGGCCCGAGGCAGCCGCGACGTAGCGGTCTCGCTGTGACCTCGCGCCTGGCCGACGAGGACGTCTTCCTCGCTGAGCCCGAACGGCCTTGTGGGACCGGCGTGCTCGTCCTGCACGGTTCGAGCGGCCGGCTCGAGGCGGACCGGGCGCGCCTGTTGGCCCGGCACGGGGCGCACGCGCTGGCGATCCGCTGGATCGGTGGTGTGGGTCAGCCGTCCGACCCCTGTGAGGTGCCGTTGGAGCTGTTCTCGGCGGGTCTCGACCGCTTGGCCGCCCGGTGTGACCGGCTGGCGGTGCTGGGGCTCTCTTTCGGTGCCGAGGCCGCTCTCCTGACCGGGGTCCACGACAGCCGGGTCGACGCGGTGGTGGCCTTCGCCCCCAGCCCCGTTGCCTGGGCGGGGTTCTCCGGTGGGCGGATGTCGTCGCACTGGA
This sequence comes from Segeticoccus rhizosphaerae, assembly GCF_009192725.1. Classification (GTDB taxonomy): domain Bacteria; phylum Actinomycetota; class Actinomycetes; order Actinomycetales; family Dermatophilaceae; genus Segeticoccus; species Segeticoccus rhizosphaerae. The sequence goes on from NZ_VOHR01000211.1 coordinate 6,319, forward strand.
GCCTGCGCGGTGAGCCGGTGCCGTTCATGCCGTTCCTCGTCGACGGGGAGCCGACCGGCTATCCGCCGGCCTTTCGCGGACTCTACGAGGCGAGTCTTGCGGCAGACCCGGCTCGAGCGGCGCAGGCCGCGATCCCGGTGGAGCGGATCTCCGGTGACGTGGTCCTGGTGGGTGGTGAGGACGACCAGGTCTGGCCCGGCGCGGACTTCGCGCGGTTGGTGGCGCGACGCCGGGATCGGCACGGCCTGGCCAGCACGGTCGTGGTTCACCCGGGGGCCGGGCACCGCGTCGTGCTGCCCGGGGAGGAGCCCGCACGCGGTGGCATGAAGATGGCGCGTGGCGGCAGCGAGCGGGCCGACCGGGAGTTGGGGCAGCTGGCCTGGCCGCACCTGCG
>NZ_VOHR01000212.1 GCF_009192725.1 Segeticoccus rhizosphaerae
GCCGCTTCCGCCGCGGACAGCACGTGGCCGGCCTGCCCGCGCCCGGTGTCTACGCCCGGCACAACGCGGTGGACACCCCGGCGCTGCTGCCGGACGGCACGCCCAGCGAGCTGTCCGTCTCGCGGGTGCTCGTCGCGCGTGACCAGATCACCCGGCCGGACGACTACGACTCCGCCGAGCGAGCTATCGAGCGCGACATCGAGGAGGGTTCCCGGGAATGAGCCTCGTCAACTACATCTACCTGTCCGCGATCCTGTTCGCGATCGGTTCGGCGGTGGTGCTGGTGCGCCGCAACGCGATCGTGGTGTTCATGGGCGTCGAGCTCATGCTCAACGCGACCAACCTCGCGTTCGTGACGTTCGCCCGGATGAACGGCCAGCTCGACGGCCAGGCGATCGCCTTGTTCGTGATGGTCGTGGCCGCGGCGGAGGTCGTGGTCGGCCTCGCCATCATCATGTCCATCTACCGTGCCCGTCGCTCGGCCTCGGTCGACGATGCCAACCTGCTGAAGCTGTAAGGAGCGAGCGGCGTGCATACCCTCATCACACTCGCGTCCAGCGAGCCCGCGGCGACGTCCGCGGCCACTGGCGTGACGTCATACGCATGGCTGCTGCTGGCCTTCCCGCTGTTCGGCGCCGCCCTGCTCCTGTTCGGCGGCCGGGTGCTGGACAAGGCCGGCCCGATGATCGCCGTGCTGCTGTCGTGGGCAGCCTGTGTCGTCGGCGTCCTCATCGCGATCTCGATGATGGGCGCGGACCCCTCCGACCGGTCCCACACGCTCCACCTGTTCTCGTGGGTTCCGGCCGGCACCTTCGACGTCAACGCCAGCCTGCTGCTCGACCCGCTGTCGATCACCTTCGTGCTGCTGGTTACCTTCGTCGGGTCCCTCATCCACGTCTACTCGCTGGGCTACATGGAGGGCGACTCCGACAAGCGCCGGTTCTTCGCCTACCTCAACCTCTTCGTCGCGGCGATGCTCACCGTGGTCCTCTCCGACAACTACCTGATGCTGTATGCCGGGTGGGAAGGCGTGGGTCTCGCGTCCTACCTGCTGATCGGATTCTGGTACCACAAGCCGGCTTACGCCAGCGCGGGCAACAAGGCGTTCTTCGCCAACCGGGTCGGTGACGTCGGCATGTCCATCGCGATCATGCTGATGTTCGTCGAGTTCGGCCGCACCGACTTCGCGGGCGTCAACGCCGCGGCCTCGCAGGCGAGCGAGGGCATCCTGACCGCGATCGGGCTGATGCTGCTGCTCGGTGCGTGCGCCAAGTCGGCCCAGTTCCCCCTGCAGAGCTGGCTCGGTGACGCCATGGCGGGCCCTACCCCCGTCTCCGCGCTGATCCACGCGGCGACGATGGTGACCGCCGGCGTCTACCTCGTGGTGCGCAGCCACGTGCTGTTCGACCTCGCGCCCACGGCGCAGCTCGTCGTGGTCATCGTCGGTGCGGTCACCCTGCTCTACGGAGCGGTCGTCGGCTGCGCCAAGGACGACCTCAAGAAGGCCCTCGCCGCCTCGACCATGAGCCAGATCGGCTACATGATGCTGGCCGCGGGCCTCGGCCCGATCGGCTACGCCTTCGCGATCTTCCACCTGCTCACGCACGGCTTCTTCAAGGCCGGGATGTTCCTCGGCGCCGGCTCGGTCATGCACGCCATGGACGACCAGGTCAACATGCGTCGGTTCGGCGGGCTCGCGACGCTGATGAAGATCACCTGGGTGACGTTCGGGCTGGGCTGGCTGGCGATCATGGGCGTGCCGCCCTTCGCCGGGTTCTGGTCCAAGGACAAGATCATCGAGGCGGCCTTCGTCGGGGAGGGCTGGCGGCCCTGGGTCTTCGGCCTGGCCGCGCTCATCGGCGCCGGCATCACCGCGTTCTACATGTCCCGGCTGTTCTTCATGACCTTCCACGGGAAGCGTCGTTGGACCGACGACCAGCACCCACACGAGGCGCCGCTGTCCATGACGGTGCCGATGATCATCCTCGCCGTCGGCTCCGCCGGTCTGGGCCTGATCCTCGGACCGACCGGCATCATCACCAGCTGGCTCGAGCCGGTCGTCGGGTCGGCGGAGGGCGGGCACGAGCCGGTGCTCTCCGTGCCGGTCCTGACGGTGCTCACCCTGCTGTTGGTCGCAGCCGGCATCGCCTTGGCCTGGTGGCGCTACCTGCGCGAGAGCGTCCCCGTGGTCGCGCCCGTCGGGTCGCTCGCAACGCGCGCCGCGCGCCGTGACCTCTTCCAGGACGACATCAACGAGGGCCTCTTCATGCGCCCCGGGATCCACCTGACCCGGTCCCTGGTGTTCGCCGACAACAAGGGCATCGACGGCGGGGTCGGTGGTCTGGCCGCCTTCGTCGGCGGGCTGTCCGCCCGCGCGCGGCGGGTCCAGAACGGCTTTGTCCGCTCCTATGCCCTGACGATGCTGGGTGGCGTCGTCGTGATCCTCGGTGCCCTGTGGGTGGTGCAGTGATGTCAAGCTTTCCCTGGTTGACCGTCCTCGGCGCGGTGCCGCTCGTCGGCTCCGCCGTCGTGGCGCTGCTGCCCAAGGGCCTCGCAGGCAGGGCGCGCGAGATCGCGTTGGGCTTCGCGCTGGTCACCCTCGGGGTGGCGATCGCGGCGGCGACCCAGTTCCAGACCTCGGGGGGCTCGGGACAGTTCCAGCTCGTCGAGAAGCACTCCTGGATCCCGGAGTTCGGCGTCAGCTATGCGCTCGGCGTCGACGGGATCGCGCTCGTGCTGATCCTGATGAGCGTGGTCCTCGTCCCCGTGTGCCTGTTGGCCGCCTGGAACGACGTGCCCGAGACGGGTCGGCGGCAGCAGGGCTACTTCGCGCTGATGCTGGTGTTGGAGATGTTCATCATCGGGGTGTTCTCCTCGACCGACGTCTTCCTCTTCTACGTGTTCTTCGAGGCCATGCTCGTCCCCGTCTACTTCCTGATCGGGTCGTTCGGCGGTGAACAGCGCCACTACGCAGCGGTGAAGTTCCTGCTCTACTCGCTGGTCGGTGGCCTGGTCATGCTCGTGGCCGTCATCGCGCTCTACCTCTACGGACCCGGCGGCTCCGAGGGCTTCCTCATCGAGCGGCTCACCGGCCTGCAGATCGACCCGACCGCCGAACGGCTGATGTTCCTCGGGTTCTTCTTCGCGTTCGCGGTCAAGGCCCCGATGTGGCCGGTGCACACCTGGCTGCCGGACGCCGCGACGGAGGCCAAGCCTGCGACGGCCGTGCTGCTGGTGGGCATCCTGGACAAGGTCGGCACCTTCGGGATGATCCGGTTCTGCCTGCAGCTGTTCCCCGACGCCAGTCGCTGGGCCACACCGGTGATCATCGTGCTGGCCGTGATCTCGGTCATCTACGGTGCACTGCTGGCGATCGGCCAGACCGACATGATGCGCCTGATCGCCTACACCTCGGTCAGCCACTTCGGGTTCATGGTGCTTGGCATCTTCGCGATGACGACCGTCGGTGGCTACGGTTCGACGCTCTACATGGTCAACCACGGCTTCACCACCGCAGCCCTGTTCATCATCGCCGGCATGCTCGTGCAGCGGCGCGGGTCGAAGTTCATCCCCGACTACACCGGCTGGCAGCGGATCACACCGGTCATCGCCGGAGTCTTCCTGCTCGCCGGCATGTCCACGCTGGCGCTGCCCGGGCTGAACTCGTTCGTCTCCGAGTTCCTCGTGCTGGTGGGCACGTTCGAGCGTTACAAGGCCGCCGCGATCATCGCCACGCTGGGCATCGTCCTGGCCGCCCTCTACATCCTGCTGTGGTACATGCGCACCATGACCGGTCCGAAGCCCGAGCAGTATGCCGGCACGAAGGACATGTCGCACCGCGAACGCTGGGTGGTGGCCCCCTTGGTGATCGTGATGCTCGGCCTCGGGGTCTACCCCAAGCCGGTGCTCGACGTCATCCGGCCCGCCGTGAACACGACGCTGCAACACGTCGGCGTCACCGACCCGCCGCCGTCCATCGGCACGACTGCTGAGGGGAGCACCAAGTGATCGCCTCCATGGCAGGAGCCCTGCCGACGGAATTCGTCATGACGCAGATCAGCTACGCGGCTGTCCTGCCCATGCTCCTCGTGTTCGGTGGGGCGATGATCGGCGTGCTCATCGAGGCCTTCGCACCGCGCCGTTTCCGGCACGAGGCGCAGGTGACGCTCACGCTGCTCACGCTGGTGGCGGCGCTGGTCGCGATCGCGACCAGCGCGCGCGACCACCAGGGCATCACCGCGGCCGGTGCCGTGGTCATCGACGGTCCGGCGCTGATCTTCCAGGGCGTCATCGTCGCGCTGGCGGCGGTCGGCGTGCTCGCGATGGCCGAACGGTTCACCGCCGACGAGGCCGACGCCTTCACGCAGTCCGGCGCGGCCGTCCCCGGCTCGCCACGCGAGGCAGCGGCAGTGCGGCTCGGAGCCACCTCCACCGAGGTCTTCCCGCTCACCCTCTTCGCGGTCGCGGGGATGATGCTCTTCCCGGCCTCCGCCGACCTGCTGGTGATGTTCGTGGCGCTCGAGGTGCTCTCGCTGCCGCTCTACATCCTGTCCGGCCTGGCGCGGCGCCGACGCCTCCTGTCGCAGGAAGCCTCGCTGAAGTACTTCCTGCTCGGGGCGTTCTCCTCGGCCTTCTTCCTGTTCGGCGCGGCCCTGATCTACGGCTACGCCGGCTCGCTCGAGCTGTCCGACATCGCCACGGCGGTCCAGAACCAGTCGGGCATGGACGGGTTGCTCATCCCGGGCGTCCTGCTCGTCGTGGTCGGGCTGCTCTTCAAGGTCGGTGCCGCGCCGTTCCACGCGTGGACCCCCGACGTCTACCAGGGCGCGCCCAGCCCGGTCACCGGCTTCATGGCCGCGGGCACCAAGGTGGCGGCCTTCGGCGCGCTGCTGCGGGTGCTCTACGTCGCCTTCGAGGGCGTGCGCTGGGACTGGATGCCTATCCTGTGGGGCGTGGCGATCCTGACCATGGTGGTCGGCGCGGTGTTGTCGGTGACCCAGACCGACATGAAGCGGCTGCTGGCCTACTCCTCCATCGCCCACGCCGGATTCATCCTGGTCGGGGTGCTGGCGCTCAACCAGAAGGGCGTCTCGAGCACGCTGTTCTACCTGGTCGCCTACGGCTTCATGACGATCGCGGCCTTCGCGATCGTGGCGCTGGTCCGTTCGTCGGGCAACGAGGCCACCCACCTGTCGCAGTGGGCCGGGCTGGGCAAGCGCAGTCCGATCGTCGCCGGCGTGTTCGCGTTCCTGCTGCTGGCCTTCACCGGCATCCCGCTGACCTCCGGCTTCACCGCCAAGTTCGCCGTGTTCGCGGCGGCGGTCGCAGGCGGCGGAACCTGGCTGGTCATCGTCGGCATCATCTGCAGCGGCATCACCGCCTTCGTCTACATCCGCATCATCGTGCTCATGTACTTCTCCGAGCCGGCGGGCGACACGATGGTGATGACACCTACCGTGATGTCGACGCTGTGCATCAGCCTCGGCACCCTCGTGACCCTGTGGCTCGGCATCATCCCGTCCCCGCTGCTGGACCTCGCGTCCCAGTCCACCTTGTTCCTGCGATGACCACACCCCACGAGGACCACCCCACGAAGTCCTCCGTTGCGCTCCGGTACTTCGCGGGGGCCCCGGCCTCCGATACTCACGGCGGCTCCGCATGAGCGGAGCCGCGTCGCCGACCCTGGCCCTGCCGAGCGCTTCGCCCGAGCTGACCGAGCGCCTGCAGCAGGGTCTGGTCCGGGTGGACCAGCGGGTCCGCAGCGTCGTGGACCACGAGGACACCTTCATCGCGGCGGCCTCCGCGCACCTGACGGCTGCGGGCGGCAAGCGGTTCCGCCCGCTGCTGACCCTGCTGACCGCCGAGCTCGGCAAGGACTGCACCGACGAGGTCATCGACGCCGCGACGGCCGTGGAGCTGACCCACCTCGCGTCGCTCTACCACGACGACGTCATGGACGCGGCCACCGTGCGCCGTGCCGTGGCGAGTGTCAACGCCGCCTACGACAACTCGACCGCGATCCTCGTCGGAGACCTGCTCTTCGCGAAGGCGTCCGAGCTGGTGGCGGGACTGGGCGCGGAGGCCGTGCTCATCCAGTCGCAGACGTTCGTGCGGCTGTGCGTCGGACAGATCCGCGACGACCGGCCCGCTCCGGAGGGAGCCGACCCGGTCGACTACTACCTCGGGGTGCTGGAGGACAAGACCGGCGCACTGGTCGCCACCGCCGCCCGCTACGGCGCGATGTTCTCCGGCTGTCCGCCAGAGACGGTCGAGATCTGCCGGCACTACGGCGAGCTGCTGGGCATGGCCTTCCAGCTGGCCGACGACCTGCTCGACATCACGTCCGACTCGGCCGAGTCGGGCAAGACCCCCGGCACCGACCTGCGCGAGGGTGTCGCCACCCTGCCCGTGCTGTATGCGCTGGCCTCCACCGACCCGGCGGACGACCGGCTCAAGGAGCTGCTCGCCTCCGACCTGCGGGACGACGCGCTGCACGCGGAGACGCTGGGCCTGCTGCGCAAGCACGAGGCCGTCGAGCACGCCCGCATGCACACCGACGCAGTGGCCCGACAGGCCCAGCACATCCTGGACCCGCTGGGGGAGAGCCCGGCCCTCGACGCCCTGCGGGCCCTCGCCGTCGGCGTCGCCCGCCGCGCCGGCTGACCCGGACTGTGCTCCCTCCCGGCCGGTTTGCTCCACCCAGGCCGATCC
>NZ_VOHR01000213.1 GCF_009192725.1 Segeticoccus rhizosphaerae
CCCGCAGCCGCGCCTCGGCCCGGCCTCGGGCCGCACCGGTCGTCACGATCAGCAGCGAGTCGCCGCGGCGCAGCGGCGTGCGGGCATCCGGCACGAACGCCTCCCGGTCGCGCACGATCAGCGTCACGTTGGCTCCCACCGGCAGCCGCAGCTCGAAGACCTCCACGCCGTGCAGCTGCGACTCCGGCCCGACCTGCACCTGGAGCACGTCGGCGCCCAGCTCCTCCAGGGGCGTGGTCTCCAGCTCGAGGTCCACCGTGTGGTGGTCGCCGGTGATGCCCAGCCGCCGGGCCACCCACGGCAGGGCCGGGCCCTGGACGATCGTGAAGATGATGACGAGGTTGAAGACGAGGTTGAACAGCCACCCGGTATGCGGTGTGCCCACCGTGAGCGGGACGGTCGCCAGCACGACGGGCACCGCGCCACGCAGCCCTGCCCAGGACAGGAAGAGCTGCTCACGCAGCGGCATCGGGAACGGCAGCATCGACAACAGCACCGACGCCGGACGGGCCACGAGCAGCAGCACCAGGCCGATGGCGATGGCGGGGACGATCTGTGGGACGAGCTGGGACGGCGACGCCTCGAGCCCCAGCAGCACGAACAGCCCGATCTGGGCCAGCCAGCCCATCGCCTGGGCGAACGCACGGATCGCCGGCCGGTGCGGCAGGGCGATGTTGCCCAGCACCAGCGCGGCGACGTAGGTGGCGAGGAAGCCGCTGGCGTGGATCTCGACCGCCACGGCGTAGGCGAGGACGGTGAGCGAGAGGATCCCGATGGAGAACAGGCCGGAGGAGGTCGACGCTGCGCGGCGCATGACGAAGCCGCCGAGGAAGCCGACCGCCAGCCCCACCGCTGCGCCCCCCGCCAGCTCTCCGGCGGCGATGAGGACCAGCTGCCACGCCGGGTCGTGCACGGCGCCCGGCACCGCCTGGTGGGCGAGGACGACGACCAGCAGCACGACCGGCGCGTCGTTGAAGCCGGACTCCGCCTCGAGCACACCGGACAGCCGAGCGGGCAACGGGACCCGCCGTAGCACCGAGAAGACCGCGGCCGCGTCCGTGGAGGAGACCACGGCGCCCACGAGGAAGCCGATCTCGAGGGACACGTCGAGGATCCAGTGCGCCGCGAACCCGACGACCACGACGGAGACGACGACGCCGATGGTCGACAACACGGCGGCGGGGGCGACCGCGGAGCGGATGCCTGCCCAGGACGTGGTCAGTCCGCCCTCGGCCAGGATGAGGATGAGCGCGCTGTAGCCGAGCACCTGGGTCAGCTCCGCCGAGTCGAACCGGATGCCGAGACCCTCGTTGCCGATGGCCAGCCCGATCGCGAGGTAGAGCAGCAGCGTCGGCAGGCCGGCCCGGACCGCGAAACGCACGGCCGCGACCGAGACGAGCAGCACGAGGGTGCCGAGCAGGAGCACCGGTGTCAGGTCGTCCAGAGTGAACGCAGGGGGCACTGGCGTCGCGAGCACCAGACCCTCCTCTCCAGGACGTCCCCGGGCCGACCTGAGCGTGCCCTGCGTGCGCTGAGCGGGGCTTTCGGTGGCCTAGTCTCGCAGGGTGTCTCGTCCCAGGCTCCTGCGCCGCATCGGAATCTCGGCTCTCGCTCTCCTCCTGGTCGTGGCGGTGGTCGCTGCCGTCCTCGCGATCGGCCTGGTGCGCCGCTCCTTTCCGCAGACGTCGGGCGAGATCACCGTCTCCGGCCTGACCAGCTCGGTGTCGGTGCTGCGGGACGACCGGGGGGTGCCGCAGATCTACGCGGACAACGCGGACGACCTCTTCCGCGCGCAGGGTTACGTCGCGGCCCAGGACCGGTTCTTCGAGATGGACCTGCGGCGGCACATCACGGCCGGCCGGCTCTCGGAGCTGGTCGGCCCCGACGGGCTGGAGACCGACCGGGTGATCCGCACCATGGGCTGGCGCCGGGTCGCCGAGCAGGAGCTGCCGCGGCTCGACCCCTCGACCCAGCGCTACCTGCGCGCCTACGCCGACGGGGTCAACGCCTACTTGGACGAGCGAGATTCGCAGTCCAAGATCGCGCTGGAGTACGTCATCCTCGGACAGCAGGTGCCCGACTACCGGATCGAGCCGTGGACGCCGGTGGACTCGCTGGCCTGGCTCAAGGCGATGGCGTGGGACCTGCGCAGCGACTACGCCGACGAGCTCACGCGGGCCCGTCTGGCCGACCGCATGTCCGCGGGCCACATCGCGGACCTGTTCCCGCCGTATGACGCGAAGGCCCACCGTCCGATCCTGTCCTCGGCGGACTGGTCACCCACCGCGTCCGAGCGCACGGCTGTCAAGAAGGCCACGGCCACCTCGACGGCAGGACCGGACCGCCAGTCTCCGGGGGCGAAGGAGAAGGCGAAGGACGGAGGGTCCGCCCAGCAGGAGTCCGCTCAGCCGGCGGCCCTCACTGGCGACGCAGGCCCGGCGGTGAACCGGGAAGCGAGTGTGCGAACGGCATACGCGCAGGCGACGAGTGCGGTGCGCGCCGTCCCAGCCACCCTCGGGCAGGGCGACGGCATCGGTTCCAACTCGTGGGTGGTTGACGGCGAGCACTCCACGACCGGCATGCCGCTGCTGGCCAACGACCCACACCTAGGGGTCAGCATGCCGGGCATCTGGTACCAGACCGGGCTGCACTGCCGCACCCTGTCGAAGCAGTGCCCCTTCGACGTGAGCGGCTTCTCCTTCGCCGGGCTGCCGGGCATCGTGATCGGCCACAACGACACGGTCGCCTGGGGATTCACCAACCTGGCGCCCGACGTCACCGACTTCTACCTCGAGAAGGTGCGCGGCGACTCCTACCTGCGGAACGGACGCTACGTGCCGCTGAGACAGCGCACCGAGACGATCAAGGTCGCCGGGCAGAAGGACGAGCACCTCATCGTGCGCGGCACCGTCCACGGACCGGTGATGTCCGACGTGGTCACCTCGGTCAACCAGGCCGGGTCGGCTGCACCGGTGCGGGGCAAGAGGGACCGCCAGCGCTACGAGGTGTCGCTGGCCTGGACGGCACTGCAACCGAACCGCACGGCAGACGCGATCTTCGAGCTCAACGCGGCGCGCAACTGGCCGGACTTCCGTGCTGCCGCCCGCGACTTCGCGGTGCCCGCCCAGAACCTGGTCTACGCCGACACCTCGGGACACATCGGCTACCAGGCGCCGGGGCGCGTGCCGATCCGCAGGTCCGCGACACCGGGATCTCCGCCGGGCTACTGGCCGGCGCCGGGGTGGGACCCGGCCTACGACTGGAAGGGCCAGGTGCCCTTCGAGCAGCTGCCGCACGTGCTGGATCCGAAGGAGGGGTTCCTGGTCACCGCCAACCAGGAGGTCACCGCCAGCAGCTCGCCGTTCCTCACGACCGAGTGGGATGCCGGCTACCGCAGCCAGCGGATCCGCAACCTCCTGCAGCAGAGCCCGAAGGTCAGGCCCGAACGGATGGGGCAGATCCAGATGGATACACGCAACGACTTCGCCCCGGTCCTGGTCAAGCAGTTGCTGGCGGTCGACCTCGGCGGCGACCGGTTCACCGAGGATGGGCAGCGGCTGCTCGAGGGCTGGGACTACACCACGCCGGCGTCCGGCCCGCAGTCCTCGGCGGCGGCCTACTACAACGTGGTGTGGGCGCGCCTGCTCAACCTGACCTTCGACGACGAGCTGCCGCGCGACCTGTGGGCCGACGGGGGCGACCGAGACCGCGCGGCGATGGTGAAGCTGTTGACCCAGCCGCGGAACGCGTGGTGGGACAACAAGCTCACCCCGGGCGTGGTGGAGGGCCGCAGCGAGGTGTTGCGCCAGGCGATGGTCGAGGCCCGGCTCGAGCTGACCCGTTCGATCGGACGGGACCCCTCGACCTGGAGCTGGGGACGGCTGCACCAGCTCGAGCTCAAGCACCAGGTGCTCGGGGGCGACGGTGTGCCCGGCATCGTGCGGGCCCTGTTCAACCGCGGGTCGTGGCAGATGCCTGGCGGGTCGTCGATCGTCGACGCCAACGGGTGGGACGCGTCCGAGGGCTTTGACGTGTCGTGGGCGCCGTCGATGCGGATGGTCGTCGACCTCGGCGACCTCGACGCGTCGCGGTGGGTCAATCAGAGCGGCAACTCGGGGCACCCGTATGCCGACCACTACGACGACCAGGTCGACGCGTGGATCAGCGGCGACACCTACCCCTGGCCGTCGACGCCGGAGGCCGTGCGGGCGGCCAGCGACGAGGAGCTCACCCTCCGCCCCTGACTCCCCCTTGTTGCTGGGAGAGGGCGTCACCGATGACCCCCTTACCCAGCAACTAGCGGGGGATGGTGGGGAGGCGGACGAGGCCGAGCCCGGATGTGACCACGGCGTCGACTGGCTGGTCGTGCGGCTCGTGCGGCAGCGGACCGTCGACCAGCTCCTCGTCGTGCACGACCGCCACCACGAGGGCGCCCGGCGAGCGTCGGGCGAGCGCCCGGTCGTAGCTGCCGCCGCCCTGCCCGAGCCGCACCCCGCCGCGGTCCACCGCCAGCGCCGGGACGACCACGACCTGCGCCGTGCCGATCGCGTCGTGCCCGAGCTCGCTGCCGGTCCTGAGCTGCGCAGCACCAGCTCGCGGCGGGGCGCTCGCCCCGGTCCGATGCTCCGGGTGCTCCGCAGGGCGCCAGTCGAGGTCGAGGTCGGCCTCCAGGACCGGCACGAGGACCCGGACGCCGTGGTCGAGCAGGGCCGCGATGAGCCCCTCCGTCGGCGGTTCGGTGGGCAGGGACTCGTAGGCCGCCACGCACCACGCGCCGCCCGCGCCTCCCTCCGTAGTTGCTGGGGATCGGCGTCGTCGACGACGCCGATCCCCAGCAACTACGCCGGAGGCCGGGGTGGTCACCGGGGGCGGGGCGACCTCGAGCAGGGCCAGGACGGCCCGCGCGATCGCAGCCCCCTCTGTGGCCCGGTCGGCAGCCGGCGCGTGCTCTCGCCTCGCCGCCCGGAGGGTGCGGCGCAACTCGGTCTTGCGTGGATCGGGGAGGTGGGCGGACGGCATACCGGCCATGGTTCCGCACCGGACACCGCTGGGGCGAGCGCCCTCGGACACCGCCGGCGCGAGCGCACCCGGACACGGCTTGCGTGAGGGCCCTCGGACACCCTGGCGTGAGCGCGCTCGGACCGTCCATCCGGGTGCGCTCGCCGAAGAGGTGTCCGGTCACGTGCGGGAGACAGATAACCTCTGGCCATGACCCCATCGCGCACCGATTCCGCACCGTCGCCGCTCGTCAAGGCCGTGATCCCGGCCGCCGGGCTGGGCACCCGTTTCCTTCCGGCCACCAAGGCGACTCCGAAGGAGATGCTGCCGGTGGTGGACAAGCCCGCGATCCAGTACGTCGTGGAGGAGGCGGCCCGGGCCGGGCTGCAGGACGTGCTGATGATCACCGGGCGCAACAAGGTCGCGCTCGAGGACCACTTCGACCGGCACTGGGAGCTCGAGCAGGCCCTCGAGGCCAAGGGTGACGACCGGCGCCTGCAACGGATCCGCAAGTCGGCGACGCTCGGCAACATCCACTTCGTCCGGCAGGGCGAGCCGCTCGGCCTCGGCCACGCGGTGCTGTGTGCGCAGGCGCACGTCGGCGACCAGCCCTTCGCGGTGCTGCTCGGCGACGACCTCATCGACGCGCGCGACCTGCTGCTGGAGCAGATGATCGCGGTGCAGCAGGCCAAGGGCGGCAGTGTCGTGGCGCTGATGGAGGTGCCGCCGGAGCAGACCCATCTCTATGGCTGCGCCGCGGTCGAGGAGACCGACGAGCCCGACGTCGTGCGGATCACGGGTCTGGTCGAGAAGCCCGACCCGGCCGACGCGCCGAGCAACCTGGCGATCATCGGCCGCTACGTCCTCGATCCGTCGATCTTCGGGGTGCTCGAGCAGACGCCCCCGGGCCGTGGCAACGAGATCCAGCTGACCGACGCGCTCCAGGAGCGGGCGGCGGCCAGCGGCGAGGGGGCCGGGGTGCACGGTGTGGTCTTCCGCGGAGGCCGCTACGACACCGGCGACCGGCTCGACTACCTCAAGGCCGTCGTGCGGCTGGCACGAGAGCACAAGGAGCTCGGCGACGACTTCAGCGCCTGGTTGGAGGACTACGTCGCCGAGCTGCGCGACGCCGACCGGACCCCCAGCGCCACCTCGCGATGATCTCCGTCGAGGACCACTTGGCCCGCATCCTCGCGGCTGTGGCCCGGCTCGCGCCGCGTGAGCTGGAGCTGCTGGAGGCGCGCGGGTGCGTCCTCGCGGAGGAGGTCACCAGCCCGGTGCCGTTGCCCGGCTTCACCAACTCGGCGATGGACGGGTATGCCGTCCGCTCCGGTGACGTCGCCGGCGCCAGCGAGGCGTCGCCCGTCGTCCTTCGCGTGGCCGGCGACATCGCCGCCGGCAACACCGAGCACCTCACGCTGCCCGACGACGGGTGCCTGCGGATCATGACCGGCGCGCCGATGCCGGAGGGGGCCGACGCCGTCGTGCCGGTGGAACAGACCGACGGCGGCGTGGACCGGGTCGAGATCCGGGAGGCGGCGGGGGCGGGCCAGCACGTGCGGCCGGCCGGTGACGACCTCCAGGTCGGCGACACCGTCCTGCCCGCCGGCACGGTGCACGGAACGGGGAGGGATGCTATCGGCATACGCGACGCGTTCGTCCCCTTCGCCGAGCAGCACGGGGTGACGATCCTGTCTCCGTTGTTCCC
>NZ_VOHR01000214.1 GCF_009192725.1 Segeticoccus rhizosphaerae
AGCTTACGGGCCAGGACGGCGGCGACCTCGATCCGCCGGTCCGCCGACCCCGGCGACAGGCCCAGCAGCGGGCCGATCTCGGTGCCGGCGAACTCCTCGGTGTGCCCGACCCCGAAGTCTCGCTCCACCCACGCCCCCGACCCGGCGTCGCGGACCTGGCCGCGGGCGGCGAACTGCGCGATCCGCACCACCTGCACCGCCGCCACACGGGATCGGCCACCATGCGGCAGCCGGAAGACCACGCCGAGGCAGAGGCATACCGGCCCTCGAGCGTCCCGCAGGCACGAGGCTAGCCGTCGCCACCGACAGGTGAGGAGAACACCGCCCCAACGCACCCAGGACAAGCGACGTGGTCAGGTGCGGACCCCGTCGAAGACGTAGCGCTCCGGCCGGAAGTCGCGGGTCTGTCGGCGGAAGGACACCGTCGAGCCGGGCCAGATGACCCGGTTGACACCGGTCTTGTCGAGGTACCAGCTGTGGCACCCGCTGAGCCAGACCGAACCCCTGCTGCGCCGCTGCAGGCCACGGTTGAAGTCCTCCTGCACCTCTGTCAGCACCTCGACCGAGCGGGCTCGGCGCCGGTCACGCTCCTTGAGCGCCTCGATGATGAGGTCGACCTGTGCCTCGATCATCAGCAGCATCGAGTTGTGACCGAGGCCGGTGTTGGGGCCGAGCAGCGTGAAGAGGTTGGGAAAGCCGGAGACAGCCGCCCCGAGGTGAGCCTCCATCTGCTCACCGGTCCACTCGTTGCCGAGGTTTCGTCCGTCCTTGCCGAAGATGTCGAGGAAGGCGTAGGAGCCGGAGACGTCGAAGCCCGTGCCGAGCACCAGGACGTCCAGGTCCCGGCGTGTGCCATCCGCAGTGACCACACCGGTGGCATCGACGTGGTCGATCGGCGTGGTCTCCAGTGCCACGTTGTCCCGTTGCAGGGCCGGGTAGTAGTTGTCGGCCAGGAGGATCCGCTTGCAACCCATGGTGTAGTCGGGAGTGAGCAGCCCTAGGAGTCCCTCGTCGGCCACCTGGCTGCGTAGGTGTCTCAGGGCGATTCGTTGGGCCGCCTTCATGAAGAAGGGGTATGACGTGAAGCCCAGCACCTGCGCCTCGGACCGCCAGTAGAGCGACGACCGGTAGGCCCGGTGGAGGGACGGTAGTCGCTCGAAGAGTCGTCGCGTGACCCTCCCGAACTCGCGGTCGTTCTTCGGCAGGATCCAGGGTGGTGTCCGCTGGAAGACGGTGAGCTCTGCGGCGCGCGGCGCGATCTCTGGAATGAGCTGTGTGCTGCTCGCTCCGGTGCCCACCACGCCGACTCGCTTGCCTTTCAAGGACATCGCGGGATCCCACCACGCGGTGTGCACCACCTCACCGGCGAAGTCGCCGAGTCCGGGGGCGTCCGGAAACGCTGGTTCGTGCAGCGCACCCACGGCCAGCACGAGCGCGCGGCACCGGATGACTGCCGGGTGCTCTCGAGGGCCGCCGATGGTGAGCGTCCACACGCCCGACGTCTCGTCATACTCGGCGACCTGCAGCGGGCTGTCGAACCAGAGGTGGTCCTCGACGGCATACTTGCTTGCGCAGTGCCTGAGGTAGGAGTGAATCTCCTCTGCGGGCGAATACGCACGGGACCAGCGGGGATTGGGCTCAAAGGAGTAGGAGTAGAGATGCGACGGTATGTCGCACGCGCACCCCGGGTAGCGGTTGTCGCGCCAGGTGCCACCAAGACCCGCGGATTTCTCGAGGACGATGAAGTCGTGCTGGCCGTGCTTCTTGAGATTGATCGCCATGGCGAGTCCGGAGAACCCGCTGCCGACGACCACCACCTCATGGTCCACCTCACGGGTGAGCCACACAGAGTAGGTCGGCCTCACTGGTCGGAGAGGTCGACGATGACGGGTGCGTGGTCGCTGGCGCCCTTGCCCTTGCGTTCCTCGCGGTCGATCAGGGCGCCGGTGACGCGGCTGGCGAGCGCGGGTGAGCACAGCGCGAAGTCGATGCGCATGCCCCGACGTTTGGGAAAGCTCAACCGCGTGTAGTCCCAGTAGGTGTAGACACCCGGACCCGGCGCGTGCGGGCGCACCACGTCGGTGAAGCCGGCGTCGACGATCCCCCGGAAGGCGGCTCGCTCCGGCGGGGAGACGTGGGTGCTGTGCGCGAACACCTCCATGTCCCAGACGTCGTCATCCTCGGGCGCGATGTTCCAGTCGCCAGTGAGCGCGATCTGCGCGTCCGGGTCCGAGGCCAGCCATCCCTGCGCCGCCACCCGGAGCCGAGCCAGCCAGTCCAGCTTGTAGTCGAGGTGCGGGTCGCCGAGTGCGCGGCCGTTGGGCACGTAGAGGCTCCACACCTGCACCCCCGCGCACGTCGCACCCAGGGCACGGGCCTCGGTGGCGAGCGGCTCGCCATACCCCGGCATGTCCGTGAATCCTTGCTGGACGTCCTCGATCCCGACCCGTGAGGCGATGGCGACGCCGTTCCACTGGTTCACGCCGTGGAGGGCCACCTCGTAGCCGAGGGCGCGCAGTCGGTCCATCGGGAACTGGTCGTCCCGGGCCTTGGTCTCCTGCATCGCGAGCACGTCGACGTCATGGCGCTGCAGGAAGCCCTCGACCCGGTCGATGCGGGAGCGGATGGAGTTGATGTTCCAGGTAGCGATGCGCACAGGGGAGACCGTACCGGGCGGCGGCGACCCAGAGACCGAGGGCAGGACAGCGTTCCGGACGGGAATGGACCCGGCCACGCCGGGGAAGAGGAGTTTGGGAAGGTTGGGTCACCATCCACCACGAGAGCGAGAGTCGATGACCACTGCACTGGTGACGGGAGCGTCGTCCGGGATCGGTCTGGCCTTCTGCCATGAGCTGGCGGATCGTGGCCACGACCTGGTGATCGTGGCGCGCGACCGGGCGCGGCTCGAGAACCTGTCCGACGAGCTGCGCGCGAGACACGGCGTGCGGGTCGAGGTCCTTCCCGCGGACCTGACCGATCGTGACCAGGTGCAACGGGTCGCCGACCGCACCGGCGATCTCGAGCGTCCGGTCGACCTGCTGGTGAACAACGCCGGCTTCGGCCTCGGGCGCGGCTTCATCGCCGGCGACATCGCGGGTGAGGAGCGCGCGCTCGACGTCATGTGCCGGGCCGTGATGGTGCTGTCCCACGCGGCTGCCGGTGCCATGCGGACTCGTCACCGTGGGGCGATCATCAACGTGTCGTCCGTGGCCGGCTTCGTGGTGCTGTCGACCTACTCCGCGGTGAAGTCGTTCGTGACCGTCTTCAGCGAGGCGCTGTCGGGTGAGCTGGCAGGCAGCGGTGTCACCGTCACTGCCCTGTGTCCGGGTTTCACGAGGACGGAGTTCCACGATCGGGCCACAATGGACATGAGCCGGCTGCCCGACCCCTTGTGGCTCGACTCCGGTCGGCTCGTGCGCGACGGTCTCGCCGATGCCGCCAGGGGCAAGGTGGTCAGTGTCCCTGGCCCCGCCTACAAGGCGGTGGTGGCGCTGGCGCGCGTGGCGCCACGAAGGTTGGTGCGACGTGTCTCGCACGCGATCGGCTCCGGGAGGCGCCGGCAGGGCTGACAAGGCCGAGCATGGCCGTGAGAGGAGACAGGGTGCGCCTGGACGGCAAGGTGGTGCTCGTGACCGGTGCCTCCTCCGGTATCGGCGAGGCGGTGGCGGATCGTCTTGCTGGGCAGGGAGCCCGCGTCCTCGTCCACGGTCGCGACCCCGTGCGCGTACGCCGGGTTGCGGACCGGTTGTCTGCCACCGCGCTCACGGTGGATCTCCGCGAGCAGGGAGCCGTTGCGGAGTTGGCCGACCAGGCGCTGGCCGCCCACGGCAGCGTTGACGCGATCATCCACAGCGCTGGTGTCGGGTGGTCGGGCCGGCTCGACCAGATGCCACCGGACACGCTGCGGACGCTGTTGCGGGTCGACCTCGAAGCCCCCGTGGAGCTCACCCGTCTCCTGCTGCCGGAGATGCTCCGCCGAGGCACCGGTCACCTCTGCTTCGTGTCCTCGATCGCCGCTCGCACCGGTGTCGCCGGCGAGGCCGTGTATGCCGCGGCGAAGGCCGGGCTGGACGGCTTCGCCGAGAGTCTGCGCTACGAGGTGTCCCGGGCCGGGGTGGAGGTCAGCGTCGTCGTACCCGGCGCGGTCGACACCCCCTTCTTCGAGCGCCGTGGCCGTGCCTATGGCCGTCGCCGGCCCAGGCAACAGCCCGCGGATGTCGTGGCGGCCGCCGTCGTCCGGTGCCTGGAGGAGGGGCGTCCCGAGGCGTTCGTGCCGACGTGGCTGCGGGTGGCCGGCGTGGTCCGGGTGGTCAGCCCTGCCGGATTCCGCCGTCTGAGCGACAGATTCGGCGAACAGGTGCCCCCCCGCCCTGGCGGCGGCTCCGGGGACTCGCGGGATCCGGGCTGACATGTTCCTGGCCACGCTCATCGGACTTGCCGCGGCGTTCCTCTTCGCCACGGCCGCCTTCCTGCAGCAGCAGGGAGCCCGCAGCGTGCTCACCGAGCGCCTTGACGAGCCGTCGTCGACTCCGTCGGCGTTCGTGAGCGGTCTGCTTCGGGGCGTGCGCCAGCTGCCGCGCCAGAAGGTCTGGTTGACCGGCTGGTTGACCAACCTCGCCGGCTTCTTCGCCCAGGCCGTGGCACTGCACTTCGGGTCGGTGGCGCTGGTGCAGCCACTCCTGTCCACCCAGCTGCTGTTCACCATGATGCTGCTGGCAGTGAGCAACCGGCGGACACCACCACCTCGCTACTGGCTGGCCGGTGCCGCCATCGGTGGCGGACTGACCCTCCTGTTGACGGTGGACGGCGCGACGCCGCTGTCGGCGCCCGCGGACCGGCCTCGGGTGGTCATCGCCGCCCTGTCGGCGGTCGGCCTGATCGCCCTCCTGGTCGCGGCCGCCGCGCGACGGCCGATGCTCGTGCGCAGCATCCTCATGTCGGTTGCGGCCGGCTTCTGCTTCGCGTTCACTGCGGTTTTCATGAAGCTCACCACCGACGACCTGTTGACCATGGGGGCGGGCGGCACCGCTCGGGACTGGCCGGGCTACTGCCTGGCCCTCTCGGCGCTGTCCGGCGTGGTGCTCGAGCAGGCGGCCTTCGCCACGGGCCCCCTCACCTGGTCGGTCGCGGCGATGAACATCACCAACCCCACGGTCAGCTACCTGCTCGGCATCCTGGCCTTCCAGGCCTCGCCGCCCACGCAGCCCGGCGCGCTCGCGTCGATTGCGGCTGCTGGCCTCCTGATCGCGCTCGGAGTCGCGGGTCTGGCTCACGGGCTCGCCGGCGACGACCGACACAGCTGGCGGAGACGTGTCTCGCGCCCCGCGTGAGGTGCAGCGCCCACCGTGGCAGCGCGAGATCGTCCTCGGGCTGGCGTTGTTCGGCGTCTACATCTTCGTGGACGCCCTTGGTGGCCCGGATCGATTGGTGACGGCAAAGGCCCATGCCGCTGACCTGTTGGCCTTGGAGCGCTCCATGCACCTCGACGTCGAGCTGGCGGCGAACCACTGGCTGGCGCCGCACGACGTGCTGAGGATCCTCGCCAACTACGAATACGCGTTCAGCTACCTGATCAGCGCCTTCGCCCTGATCCTGTGGGTCTACTGGCGCAGGCCATGGCACTGGCGGATCGTGCGGGACTCCTTCGCCGCGCTCAACCTCGTCAGCATGCTGTGCTTCGTGGTCTACCCGGTGGCCCCGCCGCGGTTCCTCGCGGACAGCGGCTTCATCGACACCGTCCAGACGGGGCACACGCTCGGCTCGTGGGGCTGGGCGTTGACCGACCAGGCCAACCAGCTCGCCGCGATGCCCTCGCTG
This sequence comes from Segeticoccus rhizosphaerae, assembly GCF_009192725.1. GTDB lineage: Bacteria > Actinomycetota > Actinomycetes > Actinomycetales > Dermatophilaceae > Segeticoccus > Segeticoccus rhizosphaerae. The sequence continues at coordinate 5,818 of NZ_VOHR01000214.1, forward strand.
CACGTCGGGTGGGCGTTGTGGGTCAGCGTCATGCTCGGCGTCGTCGTTGCGCCGCGGTGGATCCAGCTGGTCAGCGCGGTCCACGTCGCCGTCACCGTCGCGGTGATCGTGTCGACCGCGAACCACTTCGTGCTCGACGCGGTCGGCGGTTTTGTGGTGGTGTGGGTCGCGGTGCTCCTGGCGAGAGGTGGTGCGCGGTTCGTGGACTCCCGTCGGACGGTGGTGCCGTCAGCCGACGCCTTCTTCTGGCACCTCAACACGCCGCAGGCTCCGCAGATCGTGGCAGGGCTCGCCTACTTCGAGCCGACCACGCCGTCGCTGGGGAAGGGACCCGCCCCGGACCTGGACGACGTCCGCCGAGCGGTGGCGCTGCACCTGGCACGGCTCCCCCGCTTCCGGCAGCACCTCGCGGTGGGATCGCGCTGGCGTCGGCTCCGCTGGGTCGACGCCGAGGAGGTCGACCTGTCCTGGCACGTGGTCGAGCACGACCTTCGTGGCCCGGACGGACGGGCCGCCCCGCACGACGTCGTGCAGGACTACGTCAACGCGATGACAACCACCCCCCTGCCCGACGACAGGCCCCTGTGGCGGCTGATCGTCGTCCGGGGGGTCGCGCCCGGACAGTCGGCTCTGCTGGTGATGGCGCACCACACGTTCTCCGACGGTCTCGGCGTCATCGAGAACATCCGTCAGCTGCTCACCCCACCCCCGGGCCCCCCACCTGTCGCCCCGGATGCTCCGGGCCCGTGGCGGCGGGCGGCGGCCACGGCATACGGGCTCGCCCAGCTCGCCACCGACGGCCGGGCGACGGTCACCCTGTCCGACCCTGCGGCGTCGGCCAGGCGGTTTGCCGG
>NZ_VOHR01000215.1 GCF_009192725.1 Segeticoccus rhizosphaerae
CCTCCGCCTGCTGCGCGATCCGCGCCGCCTCGGCCTCAGCCCGCGCCGCAGAGGCCCGCTGCTGCAGCTCCTCCCGCAGCCCGCGCCACTGCCCGACCAGGTCGTCCACGTCCACCGTGCGGGCGATGGTCGGCGGGAGGTTGCCCACAGCCGGCCTGAGCCGGTCGAGCTTGACCCGCCGGTTGTAGTCCTCGAGCACCGCGCGCACACTCTGCTCGGTCCGCAGCTCCAGCAGCGACTCCGGAAAGGTCTCGGCCTCCTTGCGCAGGCTCAGCACGGTCGGCATGGCGCCGCTGATGTCGAGGTGCTCGCGCTGAATCAATCGCTTGACCCACCAGTCGGGGTCGTCGGTGCGGAGATCGGGCAGCGGCTTGCCGGAGCCGGGCAGATTGTCGAACTCTCCCCGCTCCTGCGCCTCGCGGATCTGCCGCTCGACGATGGACTCGAAGCCGTGCACCCGACAAGCCTACGACGGCCGCTGGCAGGATGGGTGACCGTGCGACTCCCCACCGACCTGCCCCGTGACGTGGTGGCGATGTCGGGAGTCGCCTTCTGCGTCGCGCTCGGCTTCGGGGTCGTCGCGCCGGCGATCCCGCTGTTCGCGACCCAGTTCGGCGTCGACGCCGCAGCCGCCGGCGCCGTCGTCTCGGTCTTCGCCCTGATGCGGTTGCTCTCCGGGCTGCTCGCCGGCCGTGTCGTCGACGCCCTCGGTGAGCGCACCAGCCTGATGATCGGCGTGGCCGTCGTCGGACTGTCGAGCCTGCTGGCCGGGCTGTCCGAGAACTACCCGCAGCTGCTCGCGCTGCGCGGCGTCGGCGGCGTCGGCTCGGCGGTCTTCGGTGTGGCGGCCATGAGTCTCGTGCTGCGGGTCGCGTCGCAGCGGATGCGCGGCCGCGCCGTGAGCGTCTATCGCGGCGGTTTCCTGGTGGGCGGCATCGCCGGTCCCGCGGTCGGTGGTGCCGTGCTCGGCATCTCGCTGCGGGCCCCGTTCTTCCTGTATGCCGGGACGCTGGCCCTCGCAGGAGTCGTCGCCATGGTCTTCGTGTCCAGGCCGCAGCCCGCGACCGCCCGTGCGGGGATCGACCAGGCGACGGACCTCCCGCTCGAGCCAGACCCGGGCAGCGGGCGCGACCCGGCCGTCGAGTCGCCGCCGGTGCATGACGGTGAGCAGCCTGACGAACGAGTCCCCGTGGCCTCGAGCGACCCTTCGGCCGGGCGTGATCGCGCCGCGGACGAGGACCACCCGCCCGAGGCGACGTTGCGCGATCTGTTGGGCACCCGCGAATACCAAGCCGCTCTGGTCACCAACCTGGCCGTCGGGCTGGCGGTGCTCGGACTGCGCAGCACCGTCGTGCCGCTCTTGTTCGTGCACCATCTGCAGGTCGACGTCGGCTGGGTCGGGGCGGCTTTCGTCTCCTCCGCGCTGGTGCAGACCGCGCTGATGTTTCCCGCGGGCCGGTTCACCGACACGATCGGTCGCCGCGCCGCCATCGTGCTCGGCTCGACGGTGGCGGCCGTCGGGATGCTCATGCTGGCGGTCGCCAGCTCGCTGGTGATCGCCCTCATCGCCATGGGGGTGTTCGGGGCGGGGTCGGCGTTCCTCGGCACGGCGCCGGCCGCGCTGGTCGGCGACGTCGCCGGCAAGCGCTCCGGGCAGACCATCGCCGTCTTCAACATGGCCAGCGACTTCGGCGCCGTCACCGGGCCGGTGCTGGCCGGGTGGCTCGTGGACCAGGGCTCCTACGCCGCCGCGTTCGGGATGGGCGCCGGCGTGCTCCTGGTCGCGGGGGCGCTGGGTCTCCGCCTCCCCTCATCCCGCTAGCTGCTGGGAGAAGGCGTCACCGATGACGCCCCGGCCCAGCAGCTAGCTAGCGGACGGGATGGGGGGCGCGGAGCATGGCGGGGTGGAGCAGGGTCGCGTCGCCGGCGCGGTAGAGGCGAGCCGGGCGCCCTCCCCCACGCCGGGTGGACTCGCCGGTCGGCTCGACGAAGCCGGGGGTGCCGGTCACCTTGCGGTGGAAGTTGCGGGGATCCAGCTCGGTCCCCCACACCACCTCGTAGACCCGGCGCAGCTCGGCGATGGTGAACTCCGGTGGGCAGAACGCTGCTGCCAGCGGGGCGTACTCGAGCTTCGACCGGGCACGCTCGACCGCGTCGGCGAGGATCGTGCCGTGGTCGAACGCCAGCCGGCGCGTTGCCGACAGGAGGTCCTCGACCGGCCGCCACTCCGCGCCAGCGGCGTCTGAACCGGCCACAGGTTCGGGCAGGTCGGGCAGCAGCGCCAGGTGCGCCACGGTCACCACCCGCCCGCGCGGATCACGGCCCGGTGAGCCGTAGCTGCCGAGCTGCTCGAGGTGCACGCTGCGCAGCGGGACACCGGTCTCCTCCACGAGCTCGCGCCTCGCGGCGTCCATAAGGTCCTCCCGGGCCAGCACGAACCCACCGGGCAGCGCCCATCGGCCCCTGAACGGCGGCACCCCTCGCCGGACCACGAGCACCTTGAGGGTGTCGTCGGCGACGGTGAGCACCGCGAGGTCGACCGTGACGGAGAACTGGCGTGACGTCATACGAGCATCTTAAACGTCACCTTGACGATTAGCCAGCATCGGCATTACTGTCAATATGACGACAAAGGAGAAGCACCATGGCAGACATCAGCCGCTACCCGATCTTCCGCCACCTGCGGACCGACCCCACGACCTACGTGCACCACCTGCACAGCGGGGAGGTGACGCACGCGGGGGCCGGGCTGGCCTTCTGGTTCCGGCCGCAGTCGGCCGCCCTCGCTGAGATCCCGCTGGACGACCGTGAGCAGTCGCTGCTCTTCCATGCGCGCACCGGCGACTTCCAGGACGTCACCATCCAGGCGACGGTCAACTACCGTGTCGTCGACCCGGCGCTCGCCGCGACGCGCATCGACTTCAGCATCTCCCCCGAGAGCGGCCGGTGGAACGCGACGCCCCTGGAGACCCTGGGTGATCTGCTCACCGAGCTCGCCCAGCAACCCGCCCTCGAGCTGATCGCCGGCATGCCGATGGCGGAGGCTCTCGCCCACGGCATCCGCCCCGTCCGGGACCGGGTGGCCGGCACACTCGCCGGTGACCGACGGCTGGCCGAACGTGGCCTCGCCGTCACCGACGTGCGGGTGGTCGCGATCCGCGCGGACGCCGAGCTGGAGAGAGCCCTGCAGACCCGGACCCGCGAGGAGGTGCAGCAGGAGGCCGACCGCGCGACCTACGCCCGACGCGCGCTCGCCGTCGAGCGGGAACGGGCCATCGCCGAGAACGAGCTGAAGAACCAGATCGAGCTGGCCCGGCGCGAGGAGGAGCTGGTCACCCAGCGCGGACAAAACGAGCGCAAGCGGGCCACCGAGAAGGCCGCCGCCGACCGCATCGGGGCCCAGGCCGACGCCGACCAGCGCCGACTCGCCGCCGAAGCGACAGCAGCCACAACGCGACTCGTCGGCGCCGCGGAGGCCGAGGCCCAGCAGGCCAATCTCGCGGCCTACGCCGAGGTCGACCACGCCACGCTGGTGGCCCTGGCTCTGCGCGACCTCGCCGACAACCTCCCGCAGATCGGCAGCCTGACGGTCACCCCAGACCTGCTCACTCCGGTCCTCGCCCGGCTCGGCCAGGGACCGGCCACCGGAGCGGACCGGTCATGACGCTCCAACCCCGCGCCGTCGTAGTCCACCGCACCACCGAGTATGCCGAGCTGGTCGCCCGACACGGCACCCGCCAACAGGCGGCGTTCTTCCTTGAGACGCGGGGGCGTGGCCTCAGCGAGGTGATCGAGCGGGACCGGTCGCAGCAGGAGGCCCGCCGCGTGGTCACTGCAGGCCTGCCGGCGGACTGGCGGCGGGCCGAGGTCGAGCGGACCGATCTGGCGCGGTTCGTCTTCGGCCCGGAGGACATCGTGGTCGTCGTCGGCCAGGACGGGCTGGTGGCCAACGTCGCCAAGTATCTGGGCGGGCAGCCGGTCATCGGCGTCAACCCCGAGCCCGGCCGCAACGTCGGAGTCCTCGTGCCGCACCCGGCCGACGCCACTTCGGCCCTGCTGCGGGCCGCGATCGCCGGGCAGCGGATCACCGAGCGCACCATGGTCGAGGCGACGACCGACTCGGGTGAGAACCTGCGGGCGCTCAACGAGGTCTACGTGGGGCACGCGTCGCACCAGTCCTCGCGCTACTCGCTCCGGCTGCCGAGCGGGGCAGGTGAACGCCAGTCGTCCTCGGGGGTGCTCATCGGCACCGGCACCGGCTGCACCGGCTGGTTGCGCTCTGCCTGGCTCGAGCGGCACAGCACGCTCGGGCTGCCCGGCGCCGCCGACCCGGCGCTCTGCTGGTTCGTGCGGGAGGCCTGGCCGTCGCCGACGACCGGCACCGAACTCACCGAGGGGGCGTTGGCCGACACCGAGTCACTCGTGCTCACCGCCGAGTCCGACCAGCTGGTGTGCTTCGGCGACGGCATCGAGCACGACGCCCTCACCCTGACCTGGGGCCAGCGGCTCACCGTCACCACGTCGGGACAGCACCTGCGTCTCGTCGGCTGACCCGCTGCAGCTTCGTCTCTTCCTGGCACGACGGCCCCGCTCGGGGCGCCGCTCGCCTAGTCTGGCCGCGTGTCCACGCGATCCGCACCGTCCACCCCGCCGCCGGTGATGGCAGCCCTCGACGCCGCCCACGCCAGGCTGGCGGACCACCTGGCCGAGAGCCTGGGCCCGGACGCCGTCAGCCGCCGCGCCATCGACCGGCTGGGCCACGCGCACGACGCCTCCCATTACCTCTTGGTGCCGCAGGTCGTGGTGACTCCCTGCGACACCGACCAGGTGGCCCGTGTGCTGCGGGCCTGCGACCGGGCCGGGCTGCCGCTCACGTTCCGCTCCGGAGGGACCAGCCTGTCGGGCCAGGGACTCAGCGACAGCGTGCTCGTCGACACCCGGAAGCAGTTCCAGGACCTGCAGGTCCTCGACGACGGGCGGCGGGTGGCGGTCCAACCGGGCGTCACGATCGGCCGCGTCAACACCCACCTGGCGCGGTACCGGCGCAAGCTCGGACCCGACCCGGCCAGTGAGATCGCCTGCACCGTGGGTGGCGTGGTCGCCAACAACTCGTCCGGGATGCACTGCGGCACGGAGTTCAACACCTACCGCACTCTAGACTCGATGGTGCTGGTGCTCCCGACCGGCACGGTGATCGACTCGGCCGACCCGAGCGCCTCCCGACACCTTGCCGAGGCCGAGCCAGCGCTTCACGACGGCCTGCTGCGGCTCCGGCGCCGCATCCTGGGCGATCCGGACTCGGTGGCGACGATTCGGCGCCAGTTCTCGATGAAGAACACCATGGGCTACGGCCTCAACTCCTTCCTCGACCACGAGGACCCGCTCGACATCCTCGTGCACCTCATGATCGGCAGCGAGGGCACGCTCGGGTTCGTCGCCGAGGCGAGGTTTCGCACCATCGAGGTGCTGCCCCACGTGGCGACCGGGCTGCTCGTCTTCGACGACGTGGAGACCGCCACCTCCTCGGTGCCGCAACTGATCGAGGCGGGCACCGTCACGGCCGAGCTGCTCGACGCCGCTTCCCTTCGGGTCTCGGCTCGTGACCCGAAGTGTCCGGACGTCATCCGCAACCTGGAGGTGGGCGGGAAGGCCGCCGTGCTCGTGGAGTTCCAGGGCCACACGGCGGACGAACTGGCGGACACACGGCATACCGCCGAACCCATGCTGTCCGACCTGCCGCTCGCCGCTCCCCAGTCGCTGACCACCGACGCTGCCGAGCGCGGCGCGCTCTGGGGCATCCGCAAGGGTCTGTTCAGCGCGGTCGCCGGCGCCCGGCCCAGCGGGACCAACGCCCTGCTCGAGGACGTCGTCGTCCCCGTCGAGCGGCTCGGCGTCACCTGCCGCGAGCTGGCGCGCCTCTTCGATGCCCACGACTACGAGGAGTCGGTGATCTTCGGGCACGCCCGCGACGGCAACGTGCACTTCATGCTCAATGAGCGCTTCGATGACCCGGCGCAGCTGGAGCGCTACGAGGCGTTCACGCACGACATGGTCGACCTCGTGCTCCGGGAGGGTGGTTCGCTCAAGGCCGAGCACGGCACCGGACGGATCATGGCCCCTTTCGTGCGTCGGCAGTACGGCGACGAGCTGTATGCCGTGATGTGGGAGCTCAAACGGCTGGTCGACCCGCGCGGCCTGCTCAACCCCGGGTCGGTGCTCTCCGACGACGACCGCTCCTACCTGCACGACCTCAAGCTCACCGCCACCGTCGAGGAAGAGGTGGACCGCTGCGTGGAGTGCGGGTACTGCGAACCCGTTTGTCCCAGTAGGGCGCTCACGACCACCCCCCGGCAGCGAATCGTGCTGCGGCGGGAGATGGAGGCGGCGCGGCTGCGCGGGGACAACGAGCTGCTGGCCGACCTCGAGCGCGACTATGACTACGACGCGGTGCAGACCTGCGCGGTCGACGGCATGTGCCAGACCGCGTGCCCGGTGCAGATCAACACCGGCGACCTGGTGCGGAGGCTGCGCCACGAGCAGTCGAGCGCGGCGCGGAGCGCGGCCTGGCGAGCGGCTGCGCGCGGCTGGGGCGTGGCGACCGTCGCCGGCGGCGGCGCGCTCAGCCTCGCGCAGGCAGTGCCCGCTGCCGT
>NZ_VOHR01000216.1 GCF_009192725.1 Segeticoccus rhizosphaerae
AGCCGCGCGACGCCGAGCAGGCTCCGCCCGCCGACGCCGACCGCGCCCCCGGGACGGACGACACGCTGCAGCTCTTCCTGCTGTGCTGCCACCCGGCATTGAGCCGACCGTCCCAGGTCGCCCTGACCCTGCGCGCCGTCGCCGGCCTGAGCACCGCGCAGATCGCGAGCGCCTTCCTGGTGCCCGAGGCCACGATGGCCCAGCGGGTGAGCCGGGCCAAGGCGACCCTCCGCTCGGCGGGCGCGCGCTTCGAGGCACCGGCCGAGCCTGACGTCCCCGGTCGCGTGGCCGCGGTGCTGGACGTCCTCCACCTGGTCTTCAACGAGGGGCACACCCGCAGTGGAGGCGACACGCTGCTCGACCGCACCTTGGCTCTGGAGGCGATCCGGCTCACCCGACGACTGCGCCTGCTGCTGCCCGACCACGACGAGGTCGCGGGTGCGCTCGCGCTGATGCTGCTCACGCACGCTCGCGCCGATGCTCGGACCGACGACCGCGGTGACCTCGTGCCCATGGCGGAGCAGGACCGCGCCCGGTGGGACCGGACGTTGATCACCGAAGGTGTGGCCCTCCTCGAGGAAGTGCTGCCACGAGGACACGTCGGCCGCTATCAGCTGCAGGCGTCGATCGCCGCCGTGCATGCCGAGGCAACGAGCTCCGAGGAGACCGACTGGCTGCAGATCAGCCTGCTCTACGAGATGCTCGGAAAGGTCGCACCCAGTCCCGCGGTTCTGCTCAATCGTGCTGTTGCAGAAGGGATGTCGCTCGGGCCAACCCAGGGGCTCGCCCTCATCGAGCCCTTGTTGGCCGATCCCGCGATGCGACGCCACCACCGCACGTATGCCGTGCAGGCGCACCTGCTGGAGATGGCCGGCAGGCCGGATGAGGCGGTCTCGGCCTACCGCAGGGCGGCGCAGCTGACCGCGAGCCAGCCCGAGCAGCGCTACCTCAATCGTCGCGCGGCCCGGTTGCAACGCCAAGGGATCTCGCCACCAGGTGAGCGCCGCTCAGTCGAACAACTGTGAGTCGAGGCGCCCTCCACTCCGCGCTCGGGGATGCCGCACGGGCGCCATCGCCCGGGTGAGCTCCCGCGCCGTGCCGATCGCGAACTCGAGGCGTACGCTCACCAGAATGGATGTGGGACTGCACCTCGCGAACTTCACCTGGTCGGGCGGTCCGCACCGCCTGGTCGACGACCTCCGCACGACCGCCAAACTGGCCGAGGACGTGGGCTTCCGCAAGCTCTCGGTGATGGATCACGTCTGGCAGATCGGGCCGGTGGGGCCCCGCGAACACGAGATGCTCGAGGCCTACACCACGCTGGGCTACCTCGCGGCGGTCACCGAGCGCATCGAGCTGCTTGCCTGGGTCACGGCCGCCGTCTACCGCGAGCCGGGCCTGCTGGCCAAGGAGGTCACCACCCTCGACGTGCTCTCACGTGGTCGGGCCTGGCTCGGCATCGGCGCCGCCTGGAACGAGGAGGAGTGCCAGGGACTCGGGCTGCCCTTCCCCCCGACTGCAGAGCGGTTCGAGCGGCTCGAGGAGACGGTGCAGATCTGTCTGCAGATGTGGAGCGACAGCGAGGAGCCGTATGACGGCACTCACTACCAGCTCGGCCGCACCCTGAACTCGCCGCAGGCCGTGCAACGGCCCCACCCACCGATCCTCATCGGCGGTGGTGGTGAGAAGAAGACGCTGCGGCTGGTCGCGCAGTACGCCCAAGCCTGCAACCTGTTCGACGACCCGTCGTTGGAGCACAAGCTGGACGTGCTGCGCGGCCACTGCGAGGACGTGGGCCGTGACTACGACGACATCGCCAAGACGGTGATGCTGCCGATCGATCCGGGCCAGCACGGTGAGCACGTCGACGCCGTCCTCGCGCACCTGCAGGACCTCGCGGCGCTCGGGGTGAGCCACGTGCACAGCCGGGTCGGCGACGGGTCGGACCCGTCCTGGCTCGAGCTCTTCGGCGAGCGGATCATCCCCGAAGCCGCGCGGTTCTGACCAAGCCTTCCCGCCGCCCGTGCGAGCGAGTCGTCCAGAGGTGTCACAGCCGGCGCTGCTGTCTTGTCATGTGGGGGTAACAGTCAATCTCACGAGATGGGAGTCAGTGATGAGGATCTTGGTCGCCGGGGCGACAGGTGCGATCGGGCGGCAGCTCGTGCCCCGACTGGTCACGGCAGGACACGAGGTGCACGGCATGACGCGCAGCGAGTCGAAGCAGGACCTCCTGCGCGGGCTCGGAGCGGTGCCGGTGGTCGCGGACGCGCTGGATCCCGACCAGGTCGCGGAGGCGGTCGGCCGGGCGCGCCCGGAGGTGATCGTGCACGAGCTGACCGCCATCGGCGGTTTGGACCTGCGTCAGATGGACCGCAGCTTCGCGGCGACCAACAGGCTGCGCACGGAGGGCACGGACAACCTGCTGTCGGCGGGGCAGGCGGTGGGCGTGCGACGGTTCGTGGCCCAGAGCTACTTCGCGGCCTACGCGCGCACCGGCGGTCCGGTCAAGAACGAGGAGGACGCGGTCGACCCGTCGCCGGCGCGCGAAATGCGTGAGACCGTGGCGGCGATCCTGCACCTCGAGGAGGCCGTCCTCGGCGCGCAGTGGACGCAGGGAATCGTGCTGCGCTATGGCGGTTTCTACGGGCCCGGCACGTCCCTCGCACCCGGTGGCGACCAGACCGAGATGGTGCGCAAGCGGAGGTTCCCGCTGGTCGGCGACGGTGCCGGCGTGTGGTCGTTCATCCACGTCGCCGACGCCGCAGACGCGACCGCAGCTGCCGTCGAGCGCGGCACCCGCGGCATCTACAACATCGTCGACGACGAACCGGCTCCGGTCGCCGAGTGGTTGCCCGCGCTGGCGCAGACCCTGGGCGCCAAGGCGCCGATGCGCGTGCCACGGTTCGTCGGGCGCCTGTTTGCGGGCGAGACGGGCGTGGTGATGATGACCGAGCTCCGCGGCGCCTCCAACGCCAAGGCCAAGCGCGAGCTCGTATGGCGTCCGGCGCACCCGAGCTGGCGGCAGGGGTTCGCGGCGTGACCGAGCGGGAGCAGTTGCTCGACGAGCTGCGGCCGGTCGCCTTTGCGATCGCCTACCGGATGCTCGGCAGCGTGACCGAGGCCGAGGACGTGGTGCAGGAGGCGCTGCTGCGGGTGCACCAGGCGCTTGATGCCGGGGAGCAGATCGCCTCCCCTCGAGCGTTCGTGGCCACGGTGAGCACCCGGCTCTCGATCAACGAGCTGCGATCTGCCCGCGCACGCCGCGAACGCTACGTCGGCGACTGGCTCCCGGAGCCGATCATCACCGACCGCGGGGATGACCCCGCGACGCACGCCGAGAGGGCCGACTCGTTGTCGCTCGCCGTGCTGGTGCTGCTGGAGAGCCTCTCTCCCGAGCAGCGAGCCGTGCTGTTGCTGCGCGACGTCTTCGACTACGACTACCCGGAGATCGCGGCGATCGTCGGCAAGAACGAGGACAACGTGCGCCAACTCGCCACTCGCGCCCGACGCCACGTCAGGATGGGCAGACCGCGGTTCCAGACCACGCGCGAGCAACGTGACGAGCTGGCCCGGCGCTTCTTCGCGGCCGCCGAGCAGGGCGACCTCGCCGGCCTCGAGTCGCTGCTGGCGCACGACGTGTCACTGACCGGTGACGGCGGCGGCAAGGCTCCTGCGCTGGCACGGTCGCAACGCGGGCGCAGCCGCGTCGCACGCACGGTCGTCAACTGGATGCGTCTCGCACAGGGTCTGCCCCAGGTGTCGTCGCGCCTGGTCGACGTCAACGGCGGTCCGGGCGCGATCTACCTCGACGGCGAGCAGCGGCTGATCACCGTGTTGGCGCTCGAGGTCACCGATGGCCAGATCACCGGCATCAGCGCGATCGCCAACCCCGACAAGCTGGCGCACCTGGGGCCGGTCGCCGACCTCGGAGCGCTCCTGCGCTCTCGGGGATGACCTGGACGCACGGGCCGCTCGGAACGTCCCCGGGACGGAGAACGCGTGCCCCCGACCTCTCGAGTGCTTCCTGGGGGCCGTCCGCACGCGCGGCGAAATTGGCGGGCGTCCCGGCGCCGCCGATGGCTACCGTGGTGGTGTGAGCACTGTCGATCCCCAGATCCAAGCCATGCCGGTTCCCGCCCGCAGGCTGATGCTGGTCCATGCCCATCCCGACGACGAGTCGAGCCAGACCGGTGCCACGATGGCGCACTATGCGGCCGCGGGGGCCGCCGTCACCCTCGTCACCTGCACCCTCGGGGAGCTCGGTGAGGTGGTGGTCCCCGAGCTCGCCCACTTGCACGCCGATCGGGACGACGCCCTCGCACCGTGCCGGCTGGAGGAGCTCACCAAGGCGATGGCCGAGCTCGGTGTGACCGACTTCGTCCGGCTGGGCGGGGACGGCCGCTGGCGCGACTCGGGAATGGCCTACGACGAGAAGCGCGGGGTGGTCCCGGCGAAGGACGTGCATGACGAGTCCTTCTGGCGCGCAGACCTGCTGGAGGCTGCCAATGAGCTGGTCACCGTGATCCGCGACCGTCGCCCCCAGGTGCTGATCACCTATGACGAGAACGGCCACTACGGGCATCCCGACCACATCCAGGCGCACCGCGTCGCGATGTATGCCGTGTCGCTGGCCGGGATCCCCTCCTACCGGAAGGACCTGGGCACCCCGTGGCAGGTGCAGCGGACGCTGTGGACGGCGATGTCCGAGAGCATGGTCCGCACCATGATCACCCAGGCGCGGGCGGCCGGTGAGTCCGACGAGTTCTTCGACTCGTTCGACCTCGACTCCGACGAGCCGCCGATGATGAGCGTCCGCGACTCCGACATCGCGGTGCGCATCGACGGATACCCTTATGCCGCACGACGTTTCGCGGCGCTGCGCGCGCATGCCACCCAGATCCCGGCCGACGAGTTCTTCTTCAAGCTCCAGGACGCACCCCCGGGGCCGATGTGGGAGGAGTGCTTCCGCTTGGCGGGCGGCCTCCCGTTCGACGGCCCCGAGGCCGACGACGTCTTCGCCGGCCTCGGGGTCTGACTCGTGTCCCACCACCTCACCACCTACCGACTGGCGCCCGCGGTGAACAACGACCGCGCGGAGGAGAAGTGAGTCACATCCGCCCGACTGGTGGAAGAGACTGGCGCGGCTGGGTGTTGACGTGTGTGACGGGATGCCGACTCGAGACCGGCCCCGTCCGTCCGGGCAAACCGGAGCCGCCACGCCGATCGTTGTTGAGGAGGAACAGTGAAGTCGCAGACGCGCCACGCAGGAGCCAAGACCGTCACCACGCGGTTCCAGCGTTGGTTGGAGCAGAACCGTGCCTACGGTGAGGTCATCGAGCGCTACGCCCACCCCGGCAAGAAGGGCTGAGGCAGTCGCTCACGGGCTGGGATGATCAGCCGAAATCACCGGGTCGCTCGATCGAGCGGCCCGGTTCTTCGTGCCGCGACGCCGCACCGTGACCCAGTCGCCGGCGAGGTCGAGTCCGAGCCATCGCGCAAGGCGGTCGAGCTCTGCGGCGACCCCGGTCGACATCGCGGCCGTGAAGGGCACGTCCTCGTGGATGGCTCCGACCCGCAGCACGCCGGCCCGTCGGTCGGCGGTCGCATCGACCTTCCCGACGAGCCGGTCACCGTGCAGCACCGGCATCGCCCAGTATCCCCAACGCCGTTTGGCGACAGGCTTGTACATCTCGAGCTGGTAGTCGAACTCGAAGAGGTCGGCCATCCTTTCGCGGTCGAAGACCAGCCGGTCCAGCGGCGAGAGCAGGACGGTCCGGCCCCGGAACGAGCCATCGAGGTATGACGGGTCGAGCCGCCACTGCCCCTTGGTTCCCTCCACCACGGCGGGCTCGCCGACCGGGCCGAGGTCGTGCGGCTCGCGCGGCGTCTTGACGCCACGGACCCGCGCCAGCCCGAGCGAATGCAGCTGCCGGCTGCTGCGGATCCGCATCGCCTCTTCCAGCGGCACGGTGGGGCCGTCCGGGTAGACCCGCTCGGCCAGGTCCCACAGCGGGTCGCGCCCGTCCCGGCCGGCGAGTGCCACCTCACCACGGCGGACCAGCTGGTGCAGCAGCACCCTCAGGCTGCGGTTGTTGTTCCAGCCGCTGGACTCCCACGGCACCAAGGTCGCGTCCGGGAGGGCCGAGGTCGGTAGCGGACCGTCGTCATACAGGATGGCGAGGATCTCGCGACGCGCATCGTCGTTGACCGCCACCCAGTCGCGCGTCTCCTCCTGCCACGGTTGCATCGGTCCGGTCCCGCGCCAGAGCTCCATCTCGGCGCGGTGGAGCGGGAGGTCATCAACGGGTTGCAGTCCGGCTTCCAGCTCCACGAGTCTCCCGGCCGAGACGGCTTCATCGAGGTCGCCGACCCGATAGGCGTTCCCGAGCCGGCTCCACGCGACCAGCTCGGCGCTGGGCACGACTGCGGCGGTCGGCTCGACCTGGATGAGGGTGAGGTGGCGCAGCACGTCGAGCAGCTCCCGCGGCCGTGGTGCCGAGAGCAGCTGTGCGCGCACCGCGATCCGGCGTGCCTGGGCGCGGGTGAGCCGGCGCACCGGCCGCTCCCTCACGACGAGCGGGCGGCCTCGTCGAGGACGGCCGCGAGCT
>NZ_VOHR01000217.1 GCF_009192725.1 Segeticoccus rhizosphaerae
CCCTCGTCGGCGAACTGCGCGGCCGCGCAGCGGACTTCGGCGGCAGCGTCGTGGTGCGCGACGCGCCGCGGGCCGTCAAGGAGGCGGTCGACGTGTGGGGCCCGGTGTCGGGCCTCGCCCTGATGCGCAGCGTGAAGGACCGGTTCGACCCCGGGGCCCGCTTGTCCCCGGGACGATTCGTCGGAGGGATCTGATGGTGCAGCAGGGCAAACCCCCCGTGGCCTCGACCGCCGGCACGCTCGGCAGCGACGGCCCGTTGCGGATCGAGACGGCGCCCGCCGGCGAACCGGCCTTCGACGACCACCGGCCGCCGTCAGCGGCGATCGTCGGTGACTGCGTGCACTGCGGGTTCTGCCTGCCCTCCTGCCCGACCTACACCCTCTGGGGCGAGGAGATGGACTCCCCCCGAGGCCGGATCTACCTGATGAACGAGGGCCTTCAGGGCGAGCCGATGACCCCCGCCATGGTGCAGCACTACGACGCCTGTCTGGGCTGCATGGCCTGTGTCACCGCGTGTCCGTCGGGCGTGCAGTACGACAAGCTGATCGAGGCCACGCGGGCACAGGTCGAGCGTCGGCACCGCCGGTCGGCGAAGGAGCGGGCCCTGCGCAGCGCCATCTTCGCGCTCTTTCCCTACCCCAGGCGGCTCCACCTGCTGCGGGGACCGTTGCGGTTGCACCAGCGCTCGGGCCTGTCGAGGTTCCTGCGCAAACACGGCGTCCTGCAACGCATCTCGCCGTCCCTGGAGGCCATGGAGTCCTTGGCGCCCAGACTCGGCCGAGCCGCACCCGTGCCGGAGCGCACGCCCGCACAGGGCGTGCGCCGCGGCAGCGTCGGCCTGCTGCTCGGCTGCGTCCAGCGCGAGTTCTTTCCCGGCGTCAACGCGGCCACCGCACGGGTGCTCTCCGCCGAGGGCTTCGAGGTGCTCGCCCCGGCGGCCCAGGGGTGCTGCGGGGCCCTGTCGGCGCACAACGGCCGGGAGCCGGAGGCGCAGCGCTTCGCGCGGGCGCTGATCGACACCTTCAGTCAGCACGGGGTCGAGCACGTCATCGTCAACTCGGCCGGCTGCGGCTCCTCCATGAAGGAGTATGCCGACCTGCTGGCCGACGACCCCCAGTACGCCGAGCGGGCAGCCCAGTTCGCCGACAAGGTCCGTGACGTGGCGGAGTTCCTCGCCGAGGTGCCCCCGGTCGCCGAGCGCCACCCGCTACCGGTCGAGATCGCCTACCACGACGCCTGCCACCTCGCCCACGCCCAAGGGGTCCGGACCCAGCCGCGGCAGCTGCTGCACGGCATACCGGGTCTCACGCTGCGGGAGATCGCGGAGGGTGACCTGTGCTGCGGATCTGCGGGCGTCTACAACCTGCTCCAGCCGCAGGCTGCGCGAGAGCTCGGGGATCGCAAGGCGGCCAACGTGCAGCGCACCGGCGCGGCGTTGCTGGTCACGGCCAATCCGGGGTGCCTGATGCAGGTCGCCTCGTCGCTCGAGCGTCGGGGCGCCTCCATCGCCCTCGCGCACACCGTCGAGGTGCTCGATGCCTCGATCCGCGGTGCCTCCCCGGGATCGCTCGGGGTCGAACCCGCAGCGCGGGACACCACCGCCGTTCCGCCATCGCAGTAACCGCAGTTCCGCCACCGCAGTAACGGACTACCGAAGAGGTGACCGATGTACCGTCCGGTTCTCGATGCCGTGGGAGGGTCGCTCCTGCTGACCGCCCTGACGGCCATGCTTCCCCTGCTGGCCCTGTTCGTCATGCTCGGGGTCTTTCGCGTCACCGCATGGAAGGCCGCCATCGTCTCGTTGGTGGTGTCGATCGTGGTGGCCATCCTCGCCTACTCGATGCCCGCCGGGCAGGCCGTGATGTCCGGCGTCGAGGGCGCCGTGTTCGGGTTCTTCCCGATCCTGTGGATCGTCATCAACGCGATCTGGATCTACAACATGACCGTCGTCACCGGTCACTTCGACGTGTTGCGACGGTCGTTCGCCAAGGTCAGTGACGACCAACGCATCCAGGCGGTCATCGTCGCCTTCTGCTTCGGAGCGCTGCTCGAGGCCCTGGCCGGCTTCGGCACCCCGGTGGCGATCACCAGCGTGATGCTGATCGCCCTCGGGTTCCGACCCCTCAAGGCCGCGGTGGTGGCCCTGGTCGCCAACACGGCTCCGGTGGCGTTCGGCGCGCTCGCGGTGCCGATCACGACCCTCTCGTCGGTCAGCAACATCCCGCAGGACACGTTGGGAGCGATCGTCGGCCGGCAGACCCCGGTCCTGGCCCTGTTCGTGCCGATGGCGCTCGTCTTCATCATCGACAAGGGCAAGGGCGTGCGAGCGACCCTGCCGGCCACCGTGGTCTGCGGGATCTCCTTCGCGCTCGCGCAGTTCGTCACGTCCAACTACCTGTCGGTGCAGCTGTCGGACATCGTGGCGTCGCTGTTCAGCGCAGCCTGCGTGGTGCTCCTGATGCGCGTCTGGACACCGAGCACCGCCTTCGTGGACACCTCCGAGGAGGAGGAGGTCGCGGTCACGTCCGCGGGGACCGCACTGGGCGCCGGCTCGGGCGCGACGGTCCGGACCGACGAGCCGGTCGGCGACAACCTGGGTCTGGACGACATCCAGGCGCGCGACGCCGCCGCCCACGACAGCCCGGCCGAGGTGGCCAGGGCCTACGCGCCATACCTGGTGATCATCGCGGTCTTCGTCATCACCCAGCTGCCAGGGGTCAAGGACCTCTTCGACGCACCGACGGTGAAGTTCCAGTGGCCCGGCCTCGACCTGGCGACGCCGACCGGCGACCCGTCCACGATCCCCACCTTCAAGTTCAACTGGCTGGGTGCCGCCGGCACGCTGCTGATCATCTCCGGCCTGATCTCCATGCCGATCATCGGGATCTCACCGGCCAGGGCGTTCAGGGCCTACCTCGACACCTACAAGCAGCTGGTCGGCGCGATCGTGACCGTCATGGCGGTCCTGGGCCTCGCCTACGTGATGAACGCCTCGGGTGAGACCGCCTCGCTCGGCGCCTGGATGGCCGGGGCCGGTGCGGCCTTCGCCGTGATCTCCCCGATCCTCGGGTGGCTGGGTGTCGCGGTGACCGGCTCGGACACCTCCTCCAACTCACTGTTCGGAGCACTGCAGGTGCAGGCCGCCCACAAGACCGGGCTCAGCCCTGCGCTGATGGCCGCCGCGAACTCCTCCGGGGGTGTCCTCGGCAAGATGGTCTCGCCGCAGAACCTGGCCATCGCCGCGGCGGCGGTCGGGATGTCCGGGCGGGAGGGCGACGTCTTCCGCAAGGTGCTCAAGTGGAGCCTGCTCTTCCTGGCGTTCATGTGCGTGCTGGTCTACCTGCAGACCACGCCCGTGCTGTCCTGGATGCTCGCCGGCACCGGCGGCTGAGCCGATTTCTCGTCGAGGCCACGGACCGTGTAGCCTCGTCGCTGCACCGCTGCGCACCACGTCCGTGCGCGCGTGCAGGCCCCTATAGCTCAGTCGGTAGAGCGTCTCCATGGTAAGGAGAAGGTCAACGGTTCGATTCCGTTTGGGGGCTCGGTCCCGTGCCACCCCGGTGGCCGGATTCCCTTGGCGGGGTAGCTCAGATGGTTAGAGCGCACGACTCATAATCGTGAGGTCGCGGGATCGATGCCCGCCCCCGCTACTGGCCGTGATCTCGCCCGATTTCGCCGATCGGGTGCTGGTCGCGTAGTCTTGCGTGTCGTTGCGTGCTCACGTCGTGCAGCGCCATCGCCGAGAGTTGTGTCGCAGATCCGTGAGTTACCCCAGTTTCGAGAGCAGGTTGCCCCGTGGCCAGCAAGAGCGCCGACGTCCGCCCCAAGATCACCATGGCTTGCGTGGAGTGCAAGAACCGCAACTACATCACCAAGAAGAACCGGCGCAACAACCCGGATCGCCTGGACATGATGAAGTTCTGCCCCAACTGCGGCAAGCACACCACCCACCGCGAGACCCGCTGAGCCCACGGTTTCGCGTCCGCTGACGCACCACGCCCGACCGTCCTGCCCACCGGCAGGGCGGTCGTTCGCGTTCCCGCGGGCCCATTAGGCTCGCGGACATGGCCGTGAACGCAGACTTCCAGGGGCGCACCTACCCACCGACGCCGCCGTATGCCGTGGGCCGGGCCAAGATCCGCGAGTTCGCCGAGGCGGTCGGCGCCTCCGACCCCGTGCACGTCGACCCCTCCGTCGCGACCGGCCGCGGCTACGCCGACGTCATCGCGCCCCCGACGTTTGCCGTGCTGATCGCCCAGCAGTGCGACGCGCAGCTGATCCGGGATCCCGAGGCGGGCATCGACTACAGCCGGGTGGTCCACGGGGAGCAGCGCTTCGCCCACCACCGGCCGATCACCGCAGGGGACGAGGTCGTCGGCGTGCTGACCGTCGACAGCGTCAAGGAGGCCGGCGGGCACGCCATGGTCACCACCCGCTCCGAGCTGGCCACCACGGGGGGCGAGCCGCTCTGCACGGCCACCTCCACCATCGTGATCCGGGGAGGCGAGTGATGGCGATCCGCAAGGCCAAGGACGTCGCGGTCGGCGAGGAGCTGCCCGGCCGCACCGTCCACGTCGAGCG
This sequence comes from Segeticoccus rhizosphaerae, assembly GCF_009192725.1. GTDB lineage: Bacteria > Actinomycetota > Actinomycetes > Actinomycetales > Dermatophilaceae > Segeticoccus > Segeticoccus rhizosphaerae. The sequence continues at coordinate 4,582 of NZ_VOHR01000217.1, forward strand.
CGCGACCCTCGTGCAGTACGCCGGGGCCAGCCTCGACCGCAACCCCATCCACTGGGACGAGCGCTTCGCGAAGTCGGTCGGCCTGCCCGACGTCATCGCGCACGGGATGTTCACCATGGGCTCTGTCGTCGGCGTCGTGAGCGACTGGGCCGGTGACGCGGGACGGGTGGTCGAGTATGGCGTCCGCTTCACCAAGCCGGTCGTCGTCCCCTACGAGGGCGGTGCCGACATCGAGGTGGCCGCGGTCGTCAAGAAGCTCGACCAGGAGACCCGGCGGGCCGCCGTCGAGCTGACGGTCACCTGTGACGGAGTGAAGGTGCTCGGTCGGGCCTTGGCTGTCGTGGCGCTGGACTGAGCAGGCGACCACCCGGATGCGTGAGGAGCACGGCATACCGCTGGCCGGCCTGACCACCATGCACGTGGGTGGGCCCGCTGCGCGTCTCGTCACCGCTGAGAGCACCGACGAGGTCGTCGACGCCATCCGCGAGGTCGACGACGCCGACGAGCCGCTGCTCGTGGTCGGGGGCGGCTCCAACCTCGTGGTGAGCGACGAGGGGTTTGCCGGCACGGTCGTGCGCATCGCGACCCGGGGCATACGCGTCGAGTCGTCGGACCGGTGCGGTGGTGTGACCGTCCGCGTCGCCGCCGGTGAGGCGTGGGACGACGTGGTGGTGCGGGCGGTCACCGAGGGGTGGTCGGGGATCGAGGCACTGTCGGGGATCCCCGGCGCGGCCGGGTCGACGCCGGTCCAGAACGTCGGCGCCTACGGCCAGGAGGTGGCCCAGACGATCGCGCAGGTGCGGGTGTGGGACCGCCGGGAGCAGCAGGTGCGGACCTTCGCGAACGCCGACTGCCGGTTCACCTACCGGCACTCGATCTTCAAGTCCTCCAGCCGTTTCGTGGTGCTCGACGTGGTCTTCCAGCTCGCGATCAGTGAGCTGTCGACCCCGATCGCCTATGCCGACCTGGCACGCGGCCTCGGGGCCGAGGCGGGGGAGCGGGTGCCGCTGGGGGACGCGCGTGAGGCGGTCCTGGCCCAGCGCCGGCGACGGGGCATGGTGCTGGACGAGGACGACCACGACACCTGGTCGTGCGGCTCGTTCTTCACCAACCCCTTCCTGACCGACGTGGAGTTCGCCGCCCTGCACGACCGCGTCCGGGAGCGGCTCGGTGCCGATTCTCCGGCGCCCCCGCGCTTCCCCGGCGAGGGTGGCAAGGGCAAGACCAGCGCCGCGTGGCTGATCGAGCGGGCCGGCTTCACCAAGGGCTACGCGATGCCCGGTCCGGCAGCCCTGTCGACCAAGCACACCCTGGCGATCACCAACCGCGGTGACGCCAAGGCGGACGACGTCGTCGCCCTGGCGCGTGAGGTCCGCGACGGCGTGCGGGACGCCTTCGGGGTCACCCTGATCAACGAACCGGTGCTCGTCGGCCACACCCTCTGACCGATCCCCCCCGCGCGGGAAACGGCTCGCGGCGGTGCAGCGGCACGGCATACAATTTGGTCGTTCGTTCAAATTGATGTCTGAAGAGGTGCTCTCGTGGCTGGCTGGCTCATGCTCAGCGGCGCCATCGTGGCCGAGGTCTTCGCGACCGTGGCGCTCAAGGTCTCCGACGGGTTCAGCCGGTTCGTGCCCTCGGGGCTCGTCGTGGTCGGCTACCTCGTGTCCTTCTACCTGCTCGCGCGGATCCTCGCCAGGGGGATGAACCTCGGTGTCGTGTATGCCGTGTGGTCGGCTGTCGGGGTCGCGCTCATCGTCCTCGTCGACATCCTCTTCTTCGGCGAGCGCCTGAGACCCCTGCAGGTGGGCGGCCTCCTCCTGGTCGTCCTCGGCGTCGCGGCGCTCGAGCTCGGCGGCACGACGGCGTGAGCGGCCCGGCACGGGACCGTTTCGGGAATGTTCTGCCAAACCGCCGCGCTCGACGCGCGGTTCGCGTTAGCCTCACCCTGCGACCGATTGGTACGACCTG
>NZ_VOHR01000218.1 GCF_009192725.1 Segeticoccus rhizosphaerae
CCCGCCGAGCGGGAGGCCGCCGGCGTCGCCGCCCGGCCCGGCCGGGCACCGGCGATCATCCATGGCACCGGGACCGACGTGGCCCGCGACGAGGGCACCGCCGAGATCGTGGACACCGTCACCGGCTTCCAGTCCACGCCCACGCAGTTCTCCGCCACCATGCACCGCGAGCAGTTCCGAACCCACGCCGTGGCCGAGGCCGCCCGTAAGGGCACCGTCCCCAAACCGCCGGTCATGGACACCGGCGACGTCCGGGTCGTCCTCGACACCGCCGTGCCAGAGATCCGGCTCCCCGTGCGCGTCTCGGCGCGCGCGGCCGTGGCCAGCGACTACGGCACCAACAGCAAGCCGACCACCATCAAGAAGGGCCCCATCTCGCAGGCACGCGTGACCGAGGTGTCGGGCGAGTTCGTGCGAACCCTGAACACCCGGCTCAACGGCTGGTTCTCCCTCGACGTCCCCGCCTGCCAAGGAGTGGCCTGGTCCGGCCGGACCCTCCCGATCCGGGTCGTCGTCAGCCAGGTCTCCAGCGGTCCGGTCGACTACACGGTGGCAGTCAGCCCGCACAAGGGTCGATCCTTCGTGTGGCCAGGAGGAAGGCTGGTGCTGCTCTTCGCCGAGGACCTTGACCAGGGCACGCTCGCCCACGAAGGCACCCACATGGTGCTCGGCCACCCCGACGAGTACGCCGAGTCAGACCCGGCCCTGCGTCAGGTGGCCCCCCTGCAAAAGGGGGAGCAGCGCGTCCACACCGACTTCACCCTGGCCGGCGACCACTTCGCGTGGGGACGGTGGGTGCAGCTGCACGAGCGGCACTTCTCGTTCGTGCCGGTGTTCGTGCAGGACGTGCTGACCCGGCTCGGCCATCCCGACTGCCACCCGTCGCTGAAGCAGCTCGACCGGCCCACCCAGACCATCGTCAGCCCGAGCTTCGGCGTGGGAGGCAGCAGCTACGGCGGCGGCGCCATGTACCTCACCGCCGGGATCGACGTCGGCTGGAACCTCGACCGGCGACGCAGCTGGCGGGCGTTCCTTGGCGCCCACGGAGAACTCCTCCTCGGCAGCGACTACCGAGCCAACACTGCCTTCCTGCTCGGCGCCCGGCTCGGCTTCGAGCACCGGTGGAACCCGGGTGGCTTCGGCCCCGGGTTGCAGCTGTTCGGTGAAGGGGGCGGGACCGGCGAGACCCACTCCTCCTCCTACACCGAGCCCCGGCGTCTCGCCCCTTATGCAGGGGCCGGAGCGCGACTCGATGTCGGGGCGTGGACGCAGGGGACGTTCATCCACGGCGGCATCGAGGCGTTCAGCGGCTGGCGCCTGGACGCCGAGCACCTCCACTTCGCCCAGCTCGGCTTCAACCTGGCCGTGGACTTCTGACCGTGACCGCACCGAGGAGGCCCCGATGAGCCCGATGCCCGACCCGCCGAAGGTGGCACGCGGTGGCGTCGTGCTGGTCGACCCACCGAGCGGACGGCCGCTGCGCACGATCCGGTTCCAGTACAACCCGGACACGCTGACTCGCACCCTGCAGCCACAGGGCATCGGCGGGGAGCCGGGCGACCGTCAGGAGGCCCTCCGACTGAAGGGCCCGCCCCACGAGACCTACAAGCTCGACGCCGAGTTCGACGCGGCCGAGCAGTTGGCCGACCCCGACAGCAACGCCGTGGAGTCCAGCCTGGGACTGCGGCCGGTGCTCGCAGCCCTCGAGTCTGCGCTCTACCCATCGGTGCAGCAACTCCTCCAGGAGGACCTGATGGCGGGGCGCGGCATGATCGAGGTCGCGCCGGTCGAAGCGCCGTTGACCGTGCTCGTGCTCGGCACCCACCGGGTGCTGCCCGTCCGGCTCACCGACCTGACCGTTACCGAGGACGCGTTCGACACCCGGCTCAACCCGATCCGCGCCAAGGTCTCCATGTCGGCGCGGGTGCTCACCGTCGACGACCTCGGTTTCGGCCATCGAGGCGGCCTGCTCTACCTCGCCCACCACCGGGCCCAGGAGGGGTACGCCGCGATGGTGATCCGCACTCCTGCCGACCTCGGCCTCACCAGCATCTAGGAGCCAACCGTGTTCGCCGCGACCAGCCGCTACGCCGCCCTCCCCGTGGTCGAGTTCCCTGCGCCCGACGGCACCGTCCTGCGCTACGCGCGGCCGCGGGTGATCGCCCGCCCCGACGATCTCATCGTCGTGGGCATCCACGTCGTCACCCCGGGCGACCGGCTGGACCGGATCGCCGCCGAACGGTACGGCGATCCCGAGCAGGCCTGGCGCATTGCGGACGCGCACCGCGTCCTCGATCCGGACCTGCTCACCGCGACACCCGGATTCCGGCTGCGGTTCACGGTGGCGTCCGGCCTGCTGCCGGCGGGCTCGGCCGGAGCGGGAGGCGTCGGTGGCTAGCAGCCTGCAGCTGATGCTGCTGATGGGGCCGATGGTGCCGCTCCCGGTGCCCGCGGCCCTGATGGACGCCTTCCAGGACGCGCAGGTCACCACGGCGACCGGGCGGTCAAGCGGCTTCCAGCTCACCTTCGCGGTCAGCACCAGGTCGCCGATCACCACCACCCTGCTTCCGGCCGGCTACTTCGACCCGAAAACCCGGGTGGTGCTGGTGGCGGTGATCGGTGGTCGTCCCACGGTGCTCTCCGACGGGGTGATCACCCGCCAGGAGCTCACACCGAGCGACGAACCGGGAGCCTCGACGCTCACGGTCACCGGCGAGGACCTCTCGCTGCTCATGGACCTCAGGCACGAGCGGCAGTGCTACCCGGCGCTGCCGCACAACATCCGAGCGACACTCATCTGCGCCAAGTACGCGATGTGGGGGATCATCCCGGCTGCCGTCCCTGCGGTGCTGACCGACATACCGAACCCCGTCGAGCACATACCCATCCAGTCCAGCACCGACCTGGCCTACCTGCAGGCGATGGCCTCGGAGGTCGGCTACGTCTTCTACGTCGAACCGGGCCCCGCCCCCGGAGCGAACGTGGCCTACTGGGGCCCCGAGGTGAAGGTCGGACCGCTCCAGCACGCCCTCACCGTCGGCATGGGCGCGGCCACCAACGTCGAGTCGCTGTCCTTCAGCTTCGACGGCCTCTCGCGCACGCAGTACACGATCACCTACACCGAGCCCCGCACCAAGATCGGCATCGGCATCCCGGTGCCCGACGTGAGCCTGCTGCACCCGCCGCTGGGCGCGCGACCGGCAGTGGCGCTGCGGGAGGAGCCACTGCCGGACGTGTCCGACCGCAAGGTCACCGAGATCCTGCTGCTGGGTCTGGGTCGTTCTTCGGCGAGCGCAGACGCGATCACGGGGCAGGGCCGGCTGGACGTGCTGCGGTACGGCGCCGTGCTCAAGGCACGCCAGCTGGTGGGGGTCCGCGGCGCGGGCCTGGCGTATGACGGCGCCTACTACGTCAGCAGCGTCACCCACGACATCAAGCGCGGCGAATACAAGCAGAGCTTCTCGCTGACACGGGACAGCCTGGTCTCTCCTACTCCGGTGGTGGTCTGAATGGTTGCCGATGCGCAGAAGTACTCCGGTCTCTACAAGGGCGTGGTCGTCTCCAACGTGGACCCCTACCAGTTCGGCCGGCTGCTGGTGCGGGTGGAGGACGTGCTCGGCAGCGACCCGTGCATCTGGGCCGAGCCGGCCACTCCCGTGGCCGGGCTGGCGAGCGGCGTGTACGCCGTCCCGCTGGTGGGGTCGGGTGTCTGGGTGCAATTCGTCGACGGCGACATCGACCGAGCGGTGTGGACAGGCTTTTGGCGAGGCGGCACGACGGAGGTGCCGACGGCTGCCAGGGCCGCGCCCCCCGGCACGCCGCAGCTGGTCCTCGGCACGCCGGGCCAGAACTACCTGCTGCTGTCCGACCTGGCCGGGCCGGCCGGCAGCATCAAGCTCCAGCTGCATGGACCCGCCGGTCCCTACATCCTGCTCTACGAGGGCGGCGTCGAGATCGGTGCGACCGCCGCAGGACCGACCATCAAGGTGACCGCGGCCGGGATCGACCTCGGCAACGGCGCGCTCACCGTGCTGCCGGGGTGATGACGCCGTGCCGGGACTCGTCTTCCATGCCCAGGCCACCGTCACCTGCTCACACGGCGGCCAGTTCAAGGTCACGCCCACGCAGTTCCGGGCCCTGGTCCGAGGCATGCCGATCGCCACCACCGCCGACGCGATGCTGGTGGGGGGATGCCCGGGCGTCAGCGGTGCGATCTGCTCCACCGCGAAGTGGGCCAACGTGTCCGGCCGGGTGCTGGCCGACCATCGTCCGGTGCTGCTGCAGGCGCCCGTCCCGCCGGTGCCGCCGGCCATCGGCAACGCCGCCGTCGTCGGTCCACCACCCAACGTTCCGCTGGTGATGACCATGCAGCTGCAGGTGATCGCGACATGAACCTGATCCTCGACTTTCCCTGGTCGGTGGGGCCGCGCGGGCGCACCGCCGAGACGACGTATGCCGAGCACGTGCGCGACCTCGTCGAGCAGGTGCTGTTCACGGTGCCGGGCGAACGGGTCGAGCTGCCCGACTTCGGCTGTCTCCTGGCCGACATGGTCTTCGAGCCGGGCAGCCCCGAACGAGCCGCGGCCGTGCAGTCCAGCGCCTCCGGCGCGCTGGGCCGGTGGCTCGGCGACGTCATCGCGGTTGACTCGCTCACCGCGACCGCCACCGACGCCACCCTCGAGGTGACGGTGGCCTACCGGCTTCTGCCCAACGGCCAGCAGCGCACCGAAACCTTTACCCAAGGGGGCCCGACGTGACCCCGCCTTCGGACCTGTCCTGCCGCGACACCCGACGACAGGCCGTGGCCCGCGCCCACGACCGCAACGGCGTCGACAGCGTCTCGGTGAGCGACGACCAGCTGCGGATCTCGGTGACGCTGTTCGGCGGTGCTCCCCGTGGCATCGGTCCCGGCAACATCCGGATCGACGGCCCGCCCGGGGCCCCGGTGGTGACACCACTGTCGGTGGCTTCGTGCCCCGACCCCGATCCCGAGGACTCCGCGTGCCTGCTGGTCCTGGTCGACGCCCCCGGCGACTGGTCCTGCTACACGCTCGCCGTCGTCGAGGCCGACCCGCACGGCCGGCCGGGCACCACGCCATACCCCGGCTTCGACCAGCGCTTCTTCTCGCTGCCCTTCACGTTCAAGCAGAACTGCCCGCATCCCCTCGACTGTCGCTGCGACTGCGCCACCCCGACCCCGCCGGACGACGGGCCGGTGATCGACTACCTGTCCCGCGACTACGCCAGCCTCCGGCAGCAGCTGCTGGACCGGATGAGTCTGATCCTTCCCGACTGGACCGACCGCCACGAGGCAGACGTCGGGATGACTCTGGTCGAGCTGCTCGCCTACGCCGGCGACCTGCTCAACTACCGGCTCGACGCAGTCGGCACCGAGGCCTTCCTCGACACGGCACGGCTGCGCACCTCGGTACGTCGCCACGCCCGGCTGGTGGACTACCGGATGCATGACGGCTGCGCGGCCCGGGCGTTCGTGTGCCTCGACGCCGACCAGGACGTCACCCTGCCGGCCGGCGGGTTCCGGTTCCGCGCCGGCGAGGAGGTGTTCGAGCCACTGGCCGTCGAGGACGTCAGGGTCGTGGCTGCGCACGGGCGGATCGACCTGTGGACCTGGGGCGACGCCGGGTGCTGCCTGCCGAGCGGTGCCACCGAGGCCCACCTGGTCGATGACGGGCTCGAGCTGGAGGTCGGTGACCTGCTGCTGCTCGAGGAGGTGCTCGGCGCCGCGACAGGGCTCCCGGCCGACGCCGATCCCACCCACCGTCAGGTGGTGCGGCTGGTCGCGGTGTCGCCTGCCCACGACGACCTGCTCGACCAGGACCTGCTCCTCGTCCGCTGGGGCGACGCCGACGGCCTGACCTTCCCGCTGTGTGTCTCGTCGCGCGGCGGACCCGACTGCCGCGACCTGGTCGTCGGCGTGGCACGCGGCAACGTGCTCGTGGTCGGCCACGGGTCCAGTACCGGCTGGTGCCAGGCGTCCCCGGAACCGCTACCCTGGCCCGGTCCACCGCTCGTCCAGCGCGGCTGCCCGGACCCGCCCTGCTTCGGCTGCCCGCCCGACGGCGCCGCCGACGTGCTGGCCTACCCGCCGCGTCGTCCCGTCCGCACGGTGTCCCTTGACCAGCACCCGGTGACCCAGCAGGCGCCGTGGCCCGACCCCGATGCCGTGGCCACGGCTCAGGCCGACGCCCTCGCTGCCCTGCCGGGTGCCGCACACGACCGGATTGTCGCGATGCTTGCTGCGGACGCACCGAACGACGCCGAACTGGCGTGGCTCACCACGATCTTCGGACCCGCAGTCCTCGATCGGTATGACGTTCGCGGGCACCCGCAGGAGGGGCTGCGGGCCCTGCTGTCCCGCTTCGACCGGCTGCTGGCGCCAAAGCTCGACCGACTCGCCGCGCTCGGCTGCCGGGCACGCGCCGGCTACCTGCTCCGCCAGGAGGTCGAGGGCCAGGAGCTGGCCTGGTCGTGGGGCGACGAGGTCGTGATCGACCCGGGCCGCCCCCGAGTGCGCGGCC
>NZ_VOHR01000219.1 GCF_009192725.1 Segeticoccus rhizosphaerae
TGCGACTGCTCTCCCTGCCGGAGGCGCTCGCCTGGCACCTCGAACGGCTGGCGCCGGCGAGTCGCGGCTTTTGGCGGGCGCTGCGGCCGGCCGCAGCTGCGGCTGCCGGTGTGCCGTTGCCCGACCACCAGCTCGTCGATCTCGTGCGCGACTGGCAGGTGCGGTTGCGGGACGTGCAGGAGCTGCTCACCTCGCCGACCACGTCCGTGCGGCTCGTCCTCACCCCCGAGAAGGTCGTGATCGCCGAGGCCCGCCGGATGCTGACGTCGCTGCGGCTGCACGGGCTCGCCGTCGACCAGGTCGTCGTCAACCGGCTCTTCCCGGACCCCGCGGACGACGCGGTGCCGGGGGATCCGTGGCGTTCGGGCTGGCACCGCGCTCAGCGCGAAGGCCTGGCCCGGGTGCACGAGTCCTTCGATCCCATCCCCGTGCTGACCAGTGCCTACCTCGAGGCCGAACCGGTCGGTGTCGAGGCGCTGGCTCGGCTGTCCGCCGCCCACGGGCCCGGCATTGACCTGCTGCAGGTGCCGGACGTGGAGGGTATGACGGTGCGCCCGTCGCAGGGCGGGTTCATCCTGACCCTGCCGCTGCCCTTGGTGACCGCGGAGCGGGTGGACCTGGGACGGCGCCAGGGGGAGCTGCTCATCTCGGTCGACGGTCACCGGCGGGTGTTGTCACTGCCCAGCGCGTTGCGGCGGTGCGTGGCCACCGGGGCGAAGGTGCGCGACGGCCGGCTGCGCATCCGCTTCGTGCCGGACGAGGAGGTCTGGCCCCGTGGCAGCTGACGAGCAGACCCGCTCGGTGGGCAGCGTCGCGCAGGAGGCGGCACGTCTCGTGGACGCCTTCGCGTCCTGGGCCTCCGAGGAGGCCACCGAACAGGCCTCCCACGCCGCCTCCGACGCCGCGACCGGGAGCGCGACCCACCAAGCCCCCAGTGACGCGGCCCCAGCCGGTGGCGGCCACGACGAGGACCAAGGTGGCGGTGGCCGAGTCTGTCCCGAGTGTGGGGCTGCCCGGACCGGCGCAACCGCGCCCGGGGCGGGCAACGCCGGATCCGAGGGCCGCCAGGATCCGTCCACCTGCCGGATCTGTCCGCTGTGCCAGGGCCTGATGCTGCTGCGGGCGGTCCGTCCGGAGACCGTGGACCGTCTCGCCGACTTCGCCACCGCGGTGGCCGACAGCCTGCGAGCGGTGGCGGACACGCGTCGGGCCGGCAGCACATTTCCTCGGGACGGCGCGGCCACGGGTCGGAGCGCGCCCACGACGCAGGGCATCCCGGTGACCGATGATGACGGAGCCGACGACGGACCGGACGACCAGACGATCGACGAGGGAGCGCGGGCATGACCACGACCATCGGCTTGGACATCGGCGGCACCAAGATCGCCGGGGGTCTCGTCGACGTCGAGGGCAACCTCGTGCGACAGGCTCGTCGGGAGACCCCCGCCCAGGACCCTGATGCCATCGCGGGCGCCGCGGCCGACGTGGTGCGGGAACTGGTGAAGGGTGACTCGGAGGTCGTCGGCGTCGGAGTCGCCTGCGCCGGTTTTGTGGACAAGTCAGGCGCCACCGTCCTGTTCGCGCCCAACCTCGCCTGGCGGGACGAACCGCTCAAGCGCCGGCTGGAGTCGGTGCTCGACCTGCCGGTGATCATCGAGAACGACGCCAATGCGGCCGCGTGGGGGGAGTTCCGGTTCGGCGCGGCCCGCGACACCGACGACATGGTCCTGCTCACCATCGGCACCGGCGTCGGGGGAGGCGTGGTCAACGACGGCGTGCTGCTACGCGGCGCCTGGGGTGTGGCCGCGGAAATGGGCCACATGCGCGTGGTCCCCGACGGGATCCTCTGCGGCTGCGGCAACCGCGGGTGCTGGGAGATGTATGCGAGCGGCAGGGCCCTGGTGCGCGAGGCCCGCGAGCTGGTCCGCTCGGGCTCGCCGCACGGCGGGATCCTGCGCGACCGGTGCGGCGGTGACCCGGACCGGCTCAAGGGCAGTGACGTCACCGAGGCGGCCCAGGACGGCGACGCGGCCTCGGTGGAGCTGCTGACGGACCTGGGCCGGTGGGTCGGTGAGGGAGCCGCCTCCATCGCGGCGATCCTCGACCCGGAGCTCATCGTCGTCGGCGGCGGCGTGGGCGAGGCCGGCGACCTGCTGCTCGACTCCGCACGCAGGGCCTTCCGCCGTCAGCTGACCGGCCGTGGTCACCGACCCGAGGCGGAGTTCACGACGGCCTCCCTGGGCAACGACGCCGGCATCATCGGCGCGGCGGCGATCGCGGCGGAGGGACAGAGCCCTTGAGCGGCGACGAGAGCGTGAGGAAACGAGCGAGGCACGAGCGGGGCAGCCAGCACGAGTGCCGAGGAGCGGCGACCGAGGAGATGGGGAGCGGGCTGGCCATCGGCGTCGACATCGGTGGCACCAAGGTGGCTGCCGGCCTGGTCGACGAGACCGGCCGGATCCTGCGCTCGACGCGGCGCGACACTCCCCACCGCTCGACCTCGCCGTCCGTCGTCGAGGAGACCATCGTCGACGCCGTGTCGGAGCTGCTGGCCACGACCGAGCCCGGCGAGGTCGTGGCCGTCGGCATCGGCGCTGCCGGGTTCGTCGCCGCCGACCGGGCGACCGTCGTGTTCGCGCCACACCTGTCCTGGCGCGACGAACCGCTGCAGGAGTCCCTGAGCCACCGGATCGACCTGCCGATCTTCGTGGACAACGACGCCAACACCGCCGCCTGGGCCGAATGGCGGTTCGGCGACAGCCAGGACGAGACCCACCTGGTCATGGTCACGTTGGGCACCGGCATCGGCGGTGGCCTGCTCATCGACGGGGCGATCGAGCGGGGCCGCTTCGGCATCGCGGGGGAGTTCGGGCACATGCAGGTCGTGCCGGAGGGGCTGCGCTGCGAGTGCGGCAACCGTGGGTGCTGGGAGCAGTACGCCAGCGGCAACGCCCTCGTGCGCGAGGCCCGCTCGCTGGTGCTCGCAGCGTCACCGGTGGCCGTCGACCTGCTCGCGACGGCCGGCGGCACGATCGACGGGCTCACCGGCCCGCTGATCACCGAGGCCGCCAAGCTCGGTGACCCCACGGCACGCGAGCTGTTGGCCGACGTCGGCCGCTGGCTCGGCATCGGCATGGCCAACATCGCGGCGGCTTTCGACCCGGGGACCTTCGTCGTCGGCGGCGGAGTGAGCGCCGCGGGCGACCTGCTGCTGGGTCCGGCCCGAGAGGCGTTCGAGCGGCAGCTCACCGGCCGTGGATACCGCCCGCCGGCCCGGATCGTGGCAGCCAGGCTCGGCAACGACGCCGGGCTGATCGGTGCCGCCGACCTGGCCCGCAACGACCGGAGGTCCTGACGTGCACGGGGGGCTGCGCGTGGCGTCATACAACGTCCGCGGCCTCGGGGACGACGTCGCTGCCGCGGTGCGGGTGGTCCGCGCGCTGGCGCCGGATGTGCTGTGCCTGCAAGAGATCCCACGGCGGTTCCTCTTCGGGCACCGGGTGGCGGACTTCGCCGCGGCCTGCGGCCTCTACTGGCCGGGCGGCAGTCGCGGCAGCGGCGGCACCACGGTCATGACGAGTCTGCGCGTCGAGACGCTGGCGGTCGGGCACGAGGGGCTGCCGGTGGGCTACTTCGACCAGCAGCGCGGCTTCGCGTGGCAGCGGGTGCGGCTGCCGGACCACGGCATCGTCTGCGTGGTCAGCGTCCACCTCAGCCTGCGCGCCCGGGAGCGGAAGGTGCACATCGCCCAGGTGCTCGATCGGGTGCCCCACGACGTGCCACTCGTGCTCGCCGGAGACCTGAACGAGGAGTCCACCGGCCGGGCCTGGCGCACGCTCGCATCGCGGTTGCGGCTCGTCTCACCGGAGGGACCGACGTTTCCCAGCCGTGGGCCGCGCACGCGGATCGACGCCATCTTCGCCGAGCGGGGGCTGGCCGTGGCCGGCGCGGGGTCGACCGCGCCGGTGCAGCTCGACCCCGATGACCTGGTGGCGGCGACCGACCACCTGCCTGTCTGGACCGACTTGGACCTGTCCGCGACGGCGGCCCCGGCGGTGTGAGCGGCCGGCAGGCCCGGCCGCAGACCTGCTCCGACGTGCCCGCGGGGCAACCGTCCCTCAGACGCGCGCCCCGTCGTCGTCGTCATCATCGTCACGGCGATTGGGCAGACGCGCGACCAGCAGGCCGAAGCCGCCGAGGCTCAGGGCGATCGCGAGAGCGATCCACAGGCTGCCGGCGTCCCGATCGAACATGATCAGGTAGAGCAGCAGCCCGGGTCCCCCGACCAGGCCGACGAGGATGCCCCAGAACTGCAGGTCGCCGGCCGGCAACGGCGCGGGCGGCGGCGGCACGAAGTGCTCCTCCTCCTCGGGGGCAGCGTGGCTGCGCCAGCCCTGGCCGGGTGGCCCGGCTGCTGCCGCGTCCGACGACCCGGGGGAGCTCTCCCGTCCCTTCGTCCCCTCGGAGCCGGGTGTGTCGCGTCCGTCCGGTTGCCCCGGTGTTCGAGGCGTCTCGGCGCCCGAACCGGCGACATCGCCTGTCTGTCCACCGGGGCCGCTGCCGTCGGCCTCGGTGCCGGGACGACCGGCTCCGGGCCCGAACCGAATCTGCGGCGGAGGGTTCACGGCCTTGTCGTGGTGCTTCTCCCCGGTGGCCTCGGGGTCGGGGCCGGGCTCGTCCCAGTGCGCGATGATGTCGTCGAACCGGGCGTCGATGTCGCCGTCCCAGCCGTCGTTGCTCATGGTGTCAGCCCCGGGTCACCCGCTCGACGAAGGCGCTGGTTTCCGCGAGGACCCGCGGTGCGTCGTTGTCGAGGGTCATCACGTGGTAGGAGTCAGCGAGCACGATCTCGGTGACGTCGGTGCTGGAGATCCGAGAGAGGAACAACGCGGAGCTGGAGGCCGGGACGACGTGGTCGACCGCCGAGCGCAGCAGCAGGACCGGCTGGGTCACCTCGGGTAGGTCCCGGACCACGGTCGACCACATCTGGGTCTGGGAGTGCAGTGCCCGCAGGGGGATCCGGTCGTAGGCCAGCTCGGTCGGTCCACCGGTCTTCTTGATGTCCCCGGCGATGCCCGGCAGCGACGTGAGCAGGTGCTGCAGGACCGGCAGGGCCCGCAGCCGGAAGTCCTCGACCTTGAAGGCCGGGTTCATCAGCACCAGGCCGCTCACCCGCGGCCCGTGCTGCTGGGCGAGCCGGGTGGCCAGGCACCCGCCCATCGACAGCCCGGTGACGACGACCTTGGCGCAACGCTCGCGCAGCTCGAGGAAGCTCGCGTTGACGCTGGCGTACCAGTCCTGCCAGGTGGTGCGGTTCATCTCGCGCCAGGTCGTGCCGTGACCGGGCAGCCGGGGCAGCCGCACGGTGTAGCCGGCGTCCGCGAGGTGCTCGGCCACGGGTCGCACGCCCTGCGGAGTGCCGGTGAAACCGTGGCACACGAGCACCCCGATGTCCGAGCCGTCGTGGCTGAACGGCTCGGCACCAGCCATGATCGCCAAGGGATGCTCCTTCCGGTCGAGGGCTCCGCGCGGCGGGTCCTCGGACAGATCTTCGCACGTGGATCTCGGGCCCGGACAGTGCCGTAGAGTCGGCGGGTCTAACGAGGAGGACCGATTGTTCTACTGGGTGCTGAAGAGGATCGTGCTCGGTCCCGTCCTGCGCTTGCTCTTCCGGCCCTGGGTGGAGGGTGAGGAGAACGTCCCGGAGCAGGGAGCGGCGATCTTCGCGAGCAACCACCTGTCCTTCTCGGACTCCATCTTCCTGCCGCTCGTGCTGCCGCGCCGGATGACCTTCCTGGCCAAGTCGGACTACTTCACCGGCCGCGGACCGCGGGGCCGCCTGACCGCGGCCTTCTTCCGCGGTGTGGGCCAGGTGCCGGTCGACCGCTCCGGCGGCAGGGCCGGCGAGGCCGCCCTGCGCAGTGGCCTGAAGGTGCTGCGGCGCGGTGAGTTCCTCGGCATCTATCCCGAGGGCACGAGGTCACCCGACGGTCGGCTCTACCGTGGCAAGACCGGCGTGGCCCGCATGGCACTGGAGGCGCGTGTACCCGTCGTACCCGTGGCGATGATCGGCACGGACAAGGCCCAGCCCACCGGCAAGCTCGTGCCGAAGATCATGCGGATCGGGGTGCGGATCGGCAAGCCGATGGACTTCTCCCGCTACGAGGGCCTCGAGGACGACCGCTTCGTGCTGCGCTCCATCACCGACGAGGTGATGTACGAGCTGATGCTGCTGTCGCGTCAGGAGTACGTCGACGTCTACGCAGCCTCCATGAAGGACCGCCTCGTCGCCGCCGCCCGTGCCACCGCCGCACGCGCCCGCGAGCTGCAGCAGGACGCCGCCGACCGGCTCGAGAAGGGCGTCAAGGGCGACGGCGCGACGCTCGAGGACTCCAGCACCCTCGAGCGTGAGCCAGAGCGCGCGCAGCCGGCGGAGCCCGAGGCGCCGGACGAGGGCGG
>NZ_VOHR01000022.1 GCF_009192725.1 Segeticoccus rhizosphaerae
ACCCTCCCCGACGGTGCCGGCGGCGACCGGTGCGGCCGAGACGACGGTGACAGCGGCTCGGACCGCGGCGGCGCACCCGCGACCCCCCGTGCCGACACGCTGGTCGACGTCCTCGGCTGGCAGGTGCACGGGCAGTCCCCCGTCCGACGGGAGCTCGAGACTGCGCTGGACACGATGCGTGGGGCCGACTTCGAGCTGGCAGAGGAGCGGCTGCAGGACTATGCCCGCACCGTGGCCGGCGTCGCGGCGCTCGATGTCGAGAGCGTGCCGACCGATTCTCCCGAGGCCGCGCTGCGCCACGTCGTGCTCGGCACCCTGCTGATGGAGCCGGTGCTGGCGGCCCTGCGCCGGTTGGCCCAGGAGGACCTCAGCTCGCGCCGCTTCGACTGAGCGCACTGTCGCCAACGCGGCCTCAGGCAGAGGGCGTCAGGGTCTCCCTGTTCCCACCTGACGCCTGCCGCACGCGGGCGCACAACTCGTGCTGCGGTCTCGGGGAACTGGTGCCACTCTGCTAGATGGTGCCCATCCGGACACCCGCTGGAAGTCTGGAGAAACCCATGAAACTGCAGCATCACCACCACCTGTCCGGTCGAACCGCAACGCTGGCCGTCGGCGCCACCATCGCGGCCACGATCACCGCCACCGCGCTGCCCGGGGTCGCCGCGGGCAACGGCCGGGACAATCCGTTGCAGGGAGCCGCCCTGCAGCAGGTCCACCACCACGCCCGGGCGCAGACCCACCCGGCGCTCACCGGCAAGAGCGAGCCGGAGGGAGACGCACTCGAGGTCGCCGACCGCGCGGAGCAGTACACCGCGATGCGCACGGCCCCGGCCGACTCCGTGTCCGCGCGGGCGGTCGTGGCCGCGCGTGCCCACGCCGCATCGATGCCCACCGCCCTCGCGCGCGTCAAGGAAGTGACCGACCGACCACTGCAGGCCGAGCCGACCGGCTACACCGATCCCTACTGGTCGAACGCCGGCTCCGGCTTCGACCTGGTCAGCGGCCGGGTCACCGGTCTCGCCGCCGACGGCAGCACGCTCTACGCCGGGGCGGCCGACGGAGGGGTCTGGAAGTCCACCAACAACGGCCGCACCTGGCACTCCGTCTGGGACGACCAGGGGTCGTTGTCCATCGGCGCGCTCACGATTGGCCCCCGCCACTCGCTGTGGGTCGGCACGGGCGAGGCCAACACGAACTCGGACTCCTACCTCGGCATCGGGGTCTTCCGCAGCACCGACGGCGGACGCAGCTTCGCCCGCGTCGGTGGCGACGAGCTGATGAACGCGCAGGTCTACCGGCTGCGCGACGACCACCACGGGCACCTGTATGCCGCCACGAGCGTCGGCCTCTACCGGCACTCCTCGAGAACCGCGAGCGGCGCCTGGCGGCTCGTGCTCAAGCCGGACCCGAACCCGACGGGCGACCCGTACCGGACCTCGATGATCACCGACGTCGTGATCCGGCCGGGAACCGGTGGACAGACCGTGCTGGCGGTGCTCGGCTGGCGCAACGGATCGCCATACAACGGGTTCTACGTCTCCCACCGGGGAGGTGACGCCGGCAGCTGGAGTGCCATGACCCCCACCGGCGACATCGACACCTCGGACATCGGCCGCACGAGCCTCGCCTACGCAGCGGACGGTTCGCGGCTCTACGCCGTCATCGAGTCTCCGAAGAAGCTCCTCGCGGGCGACGCGACCAATCTGCAGGGCGTCTTCGTCTCGGCGAGCGGTGACCCTGCCGGGCCGTGGACCGAGATCGCCGACTCCGACTCGCTCGGCGCGTCCGGGTCGGCGCTCGAGGGCATGCCGGGATACCACGTGGGCGTGCAGTCCTGGTACAACCAGACGATCGCCGTCGACCCGCACGACCCGATGAAGATGTACCTCGGTCTCGAGGAGATCTTCCAGACGAACAACGGTGGGCAGAGCTTCACCACGGCCAGTCCCTACTGGAACTACGGGTTGGCCTGCGGCACCAGCTGTCCCAAGACGACCCACCCCGACCAGCACGCGCTCGCCTTCACCGGCGACGGCCGGATCGTCATCGGCAACGACGGCGGGGTCTACCGACGCCCGACGTCCGTGGTGGGCTACGGCTCCTGGTCCGACCTCAACGCCGGCCTGCACACGCTGCAGTACTACGGTGCCGCGAACGGCCGACAGCCGAGCCAGCGCGCAGGCGTGGGCTACTGGGGCGGGATGCAGGACAACGGCAGCTCGGTGCTCAAGCCCTTCAGCCGGCTCAACATCGAACCCGCCGGCGGTGACGGCGGCAACGTCCTGGTCGACCCGGGCAACTGGAAGCGTGCGGTCGGCGAGTACGTCTACCTCTCGATGTACAGCACCACCGACGGTGGCCATGACTTCACCACCATCAGCCCCGAGTGCGGCTACTACAACGGGCCGAACTGCGACCCGTCTGCCCGGTTCATCGCCCCGCTCGCGATGGACCCGCACCACACCAACCACTGGGTCGCGGGCGGCAGCAAGATCTGGGAGACGAGGATCGGCTGGCGGACCGTGTGCGGCGGCAACAGCTGCGACTGGAAGGACGTGCACGACCTCGGGCTGGACGGTGCGGGGCTTCCCAACGTCGCCACAGCCATCGCCACGACGGGCAAGACGACGTATGCCGCGTGGGTGGACAGCTCGGGCAACCCCGGACCCACCTTCGCGACCGGGATCGACACGAACTACGGCGGCACGTGGCACCGGCTCGACACCTCAGGGCTGCCGGACCGCTACATCGCCGGCGTCACGGTGGATCCGGCCGATCCGGCGCACGTCTACGCCGTCTTCAACGGCTACTCGAGGCGCTGGGTGCCGGGCGGCGGCCAGGGCGTGGTCTTCGAGTCGCACGACGGCGGCGCGCACTGGACGGACATCACCGGCAACCTGCCGGACGCGCCGGGTGACGCCGTGGTGATGACACACGGCAAGCTCGTGCTCGGCACCGACGTCGGCGCCTTCGTCAGCAGTGCCGGCCACCCCGGCAGCTGGACCCACGTGGCCGGGCTGCCGAACGCGTCCATCAACGCGTTGTCTCCCTCGGCCGACGGCAAGGGCGTCGTCGCCGCGACGCACGGGCGCGGGATCTGGACGATCAGCATCCGCTGACCGTCCGGGCCACGAAGGTCCCGGGGCCGGGCTCAGTGCCGGGCCCCGGGGCCATCGCTTTGCCCCCTACCGGAGGCCGACGGTGACGTAGTACGTCTGGCCGTCGTCCAGGCCCACCCCGACGCGCCACGTGCTGCCGGCCTGCGCCTTGTCCGTCTTCCAGTTGTACTGGTACTCCTTGCCCTGCAGGGTGTAGGTGTCACCGCTGGACACGCCGTCCGTGAGTGCGTCGGCGTTGACCGCGGCGCCGGTGGCGCCGGTCCGCTGCGGCGTGATCCAGCGCGGTGCGCTCCCGGCCTCGACCAGCTCACCCGCCGCGTTGCGCAGCTGGAACTTCATCGGGATCGTCTGACCGGCCTTGAAGACCGCGGTCGACGAGGTGCCCTGGTGGCCGGTGGCGGCGACGGGCTCGAGGAACACCGTGTCCGCCATGGCGTACCGGACGCTGTACGTCGCCGTGGCCACACCGGTGTTGCCGGCCTTGTCCGAAGCGGTGGCCGTGTAGATGAACGTGCCCACACCGCCCGGGGTCCCGCCGGTGCGCTCCCCGGAGCAGGGGCCGGCCAGGCCGCTCGTGCCGTCGGTCGCCGAGCAGGTGGGCGTCGGTGCGGCGCCCAGCTCGTAGACAGCGCCGTCGGTCACACCGCCGACCGAGACGGCCGGTGCCACGGTGTCGATCCGGATGCCGTCCACGGTCGCAGCAGCGGTGTTGCCCGCGTTGTCGAACGCCTTCCCGGTCACCGTGTTGACGCCCTGGGCCGACAGCGTGGCATCGGGCTCGCAGGACCGGATGCCCGAGAGACCCGGCTGGTCCTGGCAGGTGAAGTGCACCCGCACCGGCCCGGCATACCAGCCCGCGCCGTTTTGCTCGGTGGTGGCCGCACCCGCGATGCTCGGCGGCGTCCGGTCGATGAGCACGGTGGCGGTGTGGCGCGATTCGGCGTTGCCCGCCTTGTCGACGCTCCAGTACTCCACGTCGTGCAGGCCCTGCTCCTTCACCGTGATCGATGTGCCGCTCTGCCGCTCCGCCCCGTCGACCCGGTAGTACGTGGCGGCGACCCCGGAGAGCTGGTCGGTGGCGGCGAGCTCCACCGTCACGTCGTCGTTCTGCCACCCGGTCGGTGCGGTCGCCGACGTGCTGGGAGCCGTCCGGTCGATCCGTATGCCGTCCACGGTCACCGTGGTGCTGTTGCCGGCGCGGTCGCTCACCGTTGCGGTGGCCGCGTTGTCGGCGCCCTCTCCCGTCACCGTCGAGGCGGCGGGCACGGCACCGTCCAGCCCGGACAACGGGTCCGAGGCCTTCCAGGCGACCAGGACGTCGCCGCGGTACCACCCGTCGTCGTTCGGTGCCGCGGTCGCCGAGCCGCTGAGCACCGGTGCGGTCTTGTCGACGTTGATGCTGCCGACCACGACGCGCTTGCTGGTGTTGTCCGCCGCGTCCGTTGCTGCGCCACCCACCTCCTGGGCCTCGCCCTCGCCCAGGGTCTTGCTCTCGGGGCAGGACAGGACGCCGGAGAGGCCGTCCTGGTCGGCGCAGGTGAAGCTGACCGTGACGTCGTCCTTGAACCAGCCGTTGCTGTTCGGCGTGGCCGAGAGGTGCCCGGTCAGGGTCGGCGCGCTCTTGTCGATGCTCACGCTCGCCGGGTCGGTCGCAGAGTTGCCCGCGTGGTCGACCGCCGTGCCGAGCACGCTCTGGTGCAAGCCTTCGCTCGTGACCGTCTGCGGCGCGGTGCAGGAGGCGATCCCGGAGCCGCCGTCGGTGTCGGTGCAGGTGAAGGTGACCTCGACGTCGCCGTTGTTCCAGCCACGCTCGTTGGCGAGCGGCTCCTGTTCGTGGGAGATGCTCGGCGCGGTCTTGTCGACCTTGACCTCGAGGTTGCGCACCGCCTCCACGTTGCCGGCCCGGTCGACGCTCCACACCTTGAGCACATGGGTGCCCTCGTCGGAGATCGTGACCTCGGTGCCGCTGACCGGGGCCTGCGAGTCGAGCTGGTAGTGCGTACTGGCCACCTGCGACAGGTTGTCGGTCGCGGTCAGGGTGACCGTGACGTCGTCCTTGCTCCAGTCCGAGATGTCCGAGACCGCCGTGGTCGGGGCGTGCCGGTCGATCTTGACCGCAGGGCTGGTGGTCGTGGTCTCGTTGCCGGCCCGGTCGCGCAGCGACGCGCTGGTCGTCAGTCCGGTGCCCTCGCCGGTGATCGTGCCGTCGCCGGGAAGGGGACCGTCCAGGCCCGAGAGGGTGTCCTCGCCCGACCAGCGGACCGTGACATCGCCGTTGTACCAGCCGTTCCCGTTCGGCTGGGTGGTGACGGCGCCACTGAGCTGCGGTGCCGACTTGTCGATGTTGACCGGTCCGACCGTGACGGCTGAGGAGTTGCCCGCCACGTCCAGGGCGTGGCCCGTGACCTGCTGGTCGCCGCCCTCGCCGAGCGTCTCAGACCCGCTGCAGTCGCCGACCCCGGAGAGGTCGTCGGTGCAGGTGAAGCCCACGGTGACGTCACCGGCATACCAGTTGTTGCGGTTGGGCTCGCGATCGGCAGCGACGGAGATCCGGGGCTTGACCGTGTCAAGGCTGACCTTGGCCACGTCGACCTGGGTGTTGCCGGCCTTGTCGACGGCCGTCCCGGTGACGATCTGGTCCTTGCCGTCAGTCTCCACCTTGGCGGACGGCGAGCAGCTCGCCACTCCGGACGGCCTGTCGTCGCAGGTGAAGTCGACGGTGACCGGAGCGTTGTTCCAGCCCGCCTCGTTGGCGGCCGGAGTGAGGGTGTGCCTGACGGTGGGTCGCGTCAGGTCGATCCGGACCTGGGCGGTCTGCTCCGCCTCGACGTTGCCGGCCACGTCGACGCTGTGGTAGCGCACCTGGTGGACGCCCTCGCCGGACACCGTCAACGCTGTGCCCTGGGCCAGGTCCCCGTCGTCGATCCGGTAGTAGGTGCCGGCCACGGTGGACAGGTTGTCGCCGGCGGTGAGGGTGAGCCTGACCTCGCCGTTGCTCCAGCCATCGGGTGCGTTCACACCCGTGACCGGCGCCGTGCGGTCGATGTTCACTGCTGGGCCGGTGGCGGTGGTGCTGTTGCCCGCCCGGTCCTGCACGGTCGTGGTGGCGGTCAGGCCGCTGCCCTCGCCCGTGATGACGGAGTCCTCCGGCCGGGTGGCGATGCCGGAGCGTTCGTCCTTGGCCTCCCACCCGATGGTGACGTCGCCGCGATACCAGCCATCGGCGTTCGGCTTCTGCATCGGCGCGCCCGTCAGGGTGGGAGCGGTCTGGTCCACGTTGATGCCCATGACCTCCGTGCTGGTCGCGTTGCCGGCCCCATCGACGACGGTGCCGAGCACGCTCTGGCCGGTGCCCTCACCGAGGATGGTGTCAGGCGTGAGCAGGTCGACCCCGGAGCCGCCCTCATCGGCTGCCTCGAAGTGCACGGTGACGTCGGTGTTGTTCCAGCCCGCGTTGTTGGGCGCGGGGGCACGGGTGCCGATGATGGTCGGCGCGGTCTTGTCAATGCTGACGGTCGCCCGGTCGGTGCTGCTGTTGCCTGCCTCGTCGGTGGCCGTGCCCTCGACAACCTGGCCCTGGCCCTCGTCGGTGAGGGTCGTCGGGCCGGTGCAGCTGCGCACGCCCGACAGGTCGGCCTGGTCGTCGCACGTGAAGGTCACCGTGACGTCCGTGTTGTTCCAGCCGTTGCCGTTCTTGGCCGGCGTCTGCTCGTGCGCGATCGTCGGGGCCGTCTTGTCGATCTTGACGGTGGTCGACTTGCTCGCTTCGACGTTCCCCGCGAGGTCCGTGCTGTGGTAAGCGATCTCGTGCACGCCCTCGTCGTCGAGCGTCACGGTGGTGCCGGCGACCTCGTCGCCCCCGTCGACGCTGTAGAACGTCTGGTCGGGACCGGAGAGGCCATCACGAGCCGTGAGCTGGACCCGGACCTCGCCGTTGGACCACCCCGACGGCGCTGCGGCGTCCGTGACGGGAGCGGTCTTGTCGATCTTGACGGGTGCGCTGGTCGCGGTGCTGCGATTGCCTGCCTTGTCGCGGACGGTGGCGGTCGCCGACTGCGCGCCTCCCTCGCTGCTCAGGATGGAGTCCGCCGGCTTGTCGCCGTCGAGGCCCGACAGATCGTCGTTCGCGGACCACTCGAGGGTGACGTCGTGGTTGTACCAGCCGTGCGGGCCGGGCGCCTCGGTCGGCGCGGCGCTGAGCGACGGGGCGGTCTCGTCAACGTTGAGGCCGCTCATCGTCGTGCTCGCGGTGTTGTCGGCGGCGTCGGTGGCGGAACCGGTGACCGACTGGTCGCCGCCTTCGCCGAGGCGCTGCGGCGGCGTCACCCAGGCGGTGCCCGAGAGCGCGTCCTCGCTGCGGAAGGTCACGGTGACGTCGTCGTCATACCAGCCGTTGTCATTGGCGGCCCGATCCGGGCTCCCGGTGATGCTGGGCGCGGTCTTGTCGAGGTCGACGACGGCGGAGCCAGTCGCCCGGTTGCCGGCGAAGTCGATCGCGGAGCCGTTGACCTCCTGGGCGCGGCCCTCGTCCGTCACGGTCTGTGGATCGGTGCAACTCGCCAGGCCCGACAGCTCGGGCTGGTCGGCACAGTCGAAGCGGACCGTGACGTCGGAGTTGTTCCACCCTTGCGCGTTGGCCTCCGGAGCCTGGACCGCGGTGACGGTCGGCGAGCTCAGGTCGACCTGCACGGCGAAGCTCTGCTTCTGCTCGGTGTTGCCCGCAGCGTCGACGGACCAGTACGAGACGGTGTGGCGCCCCTCCGCGCCCACCGTCACGCGGTTGCCCTTGACCGGGTCGGAGCCGTCGACGCTGAAGTAGGTGGTGACCTCGCCGGAGAGGTTGTCGAAGGCGTCCAGGGCAACCGTGGCGGGTGCCTTGACCCACCCGGCAGGCACGTCATGTGCCGTCGTCGTGGGGGCGCTCCGGTCGATCTTGACCCCGGTCACCGTTGCCGTCGTGGTGTGGCCGGCCTTGTCCTGCACGCTGGCGCTGGCGGTGAGGTCGTTGCCTTCGCCCGTGACCACCGAGTTGTCCGGGCACGAGACGACGCCTGACAGGTTGTCGTCGCAGGTCCAGTGCACGGTGACGTCGTCGGTGAACCATCCACCGGAGCCGGGCTCGGTCAGGACCTTGCCGGTGATGGTCGGGGCGGTGAGGTCGACGTTGACGGTTGCGGTGGTCGCAGATCCGGTGTTGCCCGCCAGGTCACTCGCCAGCAGCGTTGCGGTCTGCTGCTCCCCCTCGCCGAAGCGGCGGGGTGCGTCGCTGGTCTTGACTCCTGACAGCACATCGGTGGCCGTCGCGCCGACTGTCACCTCGTGGTCGTACCAACCGGCGGCGTTGGGCTCGGGCAGCGGCGAGAGGCTCACGACCGGCGCGGTCTTGTCGAGGTTGACGGTCGCCGGGTCGCTCGCGGTGTTGCCGGCTTTGTCGCTCACGGTGCCCACCACGGAGATCGCGGCGCCTTCCTTGGACACCGTCTGCGGCTCGGTGCAGCTCGCGACCCCGGAGACGGTGTCAGCACACTGGAAGGTCACCGTCACGTCGGAGTTGTTCCAGCCATCGACGTTGGCCGACGGGTCCTGCGTGTGGCCGATGGTGGGCGCGGTCTTGTCGATGCCGAACTCGACGGTCCGCGCGGTCTCGGTGTTGCCGGCGCGGTCGGTGCTCCAGAACTTCAGTGAGTGGTTGCCCTCGTCGCTGACCGACACCGAGCTCCCGACCACGGTGTCGCCGCCGTCGAGCTGGTAGTAGGTCTTGTTCACCTGCGACAGGCCGTCGCTCGCGTCGAGCGTCAGCGAAACATCGCTCTTGTTCCAGGCCGGAGGTGCGCTGACGGTCGTGACCGGTGCGGTCCGGTCGATGTTGACGGCCGGCGAGGTGGCCTGACGCGTGTTGTCCGCGTTGTCGCGGACGCTCGCGGTGGTGCTGAGGCCCAAGCCCTCGCCGCGGATCACACCGGCGTTCGGCTGCTCGGCGACGCCGGACCCGCCGTCATCGGTGGCGGTCCAGGTCACCGGCACGTCATCGCGATACCAGCCGTCCACCGGGTCACCGCCGACCTCGCCGCGCAGCGTCGGCGCGACGGTGTCGATGTTGATGTCGGAGACGGTTGCCGAGGACGAGTTGCCGGCACGGTCCTGCACCGTCCCGGTGGCCTTCTGGCCCTTGCCGTCCTGGTCCAGGACTCGGGACGCCGGGCAGCTCGTGATGCCGGAGGCGACCACGCCCGGGTCGGTCGGGTCGGTGCAGGTCCAGTCGACCGTGACGGCGGTGTTGTTCCAGCCCTTGGCGTTGGGCACCGGCGTGCGGGCGCCCGTGATCGCGGGGCCGACCTTATCGAGGTGGACGCCGACTTCGCCGTTGCCCGAGTTTCCGAGGAGGTCGGTGGCCGTGGCCTTCTTCGTGCGGATGCCGTTCTCGCTCACCACGGTCGTGGCTGGCTCGGGACCTCCATCGACGCCGACCCCTCCTTCGTTGTCCGTGGCGGTCCACGTGACGGTGACATCGCTGGAGTTCCATCCGGCCTCGTTGGGCTTCGGTGTCAACTGCCCCGTCACGACCGGGCCGGTGTTGTCCAGCATGTATGACGTGTCCTCGCCTACACCATTGCCCTTGCAGTTCGGACTCGACCAGTAGGTGACCGTCACAAACTGCTCACCGTTGCCGGATCCGGCAACAGCCGTGAACGTCGCAGAACTCGAGCCGACGACAGGACCCTGCCCGGTGAAGCCACCGCCGGAGACGGTGATGCAGCCGTTGCTGTTGCCGCCGGTCACCTCGAGGGTGAGCGGTGCACCCAGCTTGGCGAAAAGGTCTCCGGCCGAGTCGGTGTAGGTCTTCTCACCACCGTTGAGCGTGATGGTTGAGCCGCCAGCGGCCGCGATGGCCGGTGGGGCGAAAGCAGCCGTGCCTGTCGCCGCCAGGCTGGCGGTGGACAGGAGGGCCAACAGGCGCCGACGGGCTGAACGCGGGCCAGCGGTGGTGGTCGAGCTTCGCAACACGGCAATCTCCCAGGGGTGGTGACAACTTGCCTGAAGTGAACTGGGAGTTCCCTGCGAAGGGAAGGGATTACAACGCCCACGGGCCGTTCGGCGAAGAGTTGCGGCCGGTTGGCTGACAGCCGCGTCGTCCGTTCGGCCGATGTCCCTGCGGCTACCTGTCTGCCACCCTGAGGGCACGGCACCCGGCACCGTGCCGACCAGCGGCGGCGCCGGGTGCCGAGCGATGCCAAACCTCCTTTCACACCGACGGATCCACGTCGGCCTTCGACACCTGGATGCCTCATGACCCGTCGGATCGCTGCGCTGCTCGCAGTGACACTCGCCCTCGTCCTGTTCGGGGCGCTGCCGTCA
Source organism: Segeticoccus rhizosphaerae (assembly GCF_009192725.1). Taxonomy (GTDB): domain Bacteria; phylum Actinomycetota; class Actinomycetes; order Actinomycetales; family Dermatophilaceae; genus Segeticoccus; species Segeticoccus rhizosphaerae. Next base: position 10,476 of record NZ_VOHR01000022.1, read on the forward strand.
CAGGCGACCGAGTACCGGCTGCGCACCGCCGTCGACAATCTCCCCGTCGCCAGCGAGTCCAACGCCGGCTACGACAGGACGAAGTTCAAGCACTGGGTCGACGCCAACAAGGACTGCCAGAACACCCGCGCCGAGGTCCTGGCGGCCGAGTCCCGGGTGCGGGCGTCGGGCTGCGCCATCAAGCGCGGCAAATGGGTCTCCTACTACGACCGCAAGACCTACACCTATGCCTCGTCCCTGGACATCGACCACCTGGTGCCGCTCGCGGAGGCCTGGGGGTCGGGGGCCCGCAGCTGGAATGCAGCAACCCGGCAGAGCTATGCCAACGACCTCGGCGACGGAAGGGCTCTCGTGGCCGTCAGCGCGACCGCTAACCGGTCCAAGGGAGCGAGGGATGCGGCCCAGTGGCTGCCCCGTTACGATCGCTGCCGCTACGTCCGCGAGTGGACCGCAGTGAAGCTGCGGTGGAAGCTGACGGTGGACCGCACCGAGAAGGCCGCGCTGAAAAAGGTTGCTGCGGGCTGCAGCAACGTCGTGGTGAAGTGGTCTCCCGCCAGGATCGTCAAGGCCGCACCCACGAGCGGCACATCCGTCACAGAGGTCAAGATCACCAGGATCGTCTACAACCCAGCCGGCAGTGACACCACCGCCAACGCGAGGTACGAGACCGTCGTGGTGAAGAACAGCAGCGCGTCCCGTCGTTACCTGACCGGCTGGCGGCTGAGTGATCTGGCCGGAAACCGTTACACCCTCCCGACGTTCAGTCTCAGCGCGGGCGCATCGGTCACCATCCACTCGAGCAAGGGCAGCAACACCGTCACCCACCTGTATGCCGGGTGGGGCCACACGTGGAACAACACCGGTGACACGGCATACCTGCGCAACAGCGTGGGGACGCTCGCCTCGAAGTGCACCTACAGCGGCGGGGGCTCCTCCGTCACCTGCTGAGTTCGCACGGCGGCGCCGCGATGGCCGCGCACCGGTCGTGTGCGAGGCTAGAAGGGGTCGAAGTGGCTGCGGCAGAAGTCCAGCAGGATGTGGTGCTTCTCGGTCAGACTGGTGCCTCGCGGGTAGGCCAGGACGAAAGCGTTCGTCGGCACATCCTCGGCGATTGGCTTGAACACCAGCGCTTTCCCTTCCTGGGTCACCAGGCCCGGCCATGCCGACAACAACACGGCATACCCGAACCCCCGGCCCACCATGGACCTGATTGCCTCAGTGCTCTCGCTTCGCCAAGCGACGTGGGGTTCCACCCCGACTTCCTGCATCATCGCCAACACGAAGGTGTCCGCTGGCCGCACCGCGGACAGGATGACACTCTCGTCCTGGAGGTCAGCGAGGGACACCGCGTCCTGCCCAGCGAGTCGGTGTCCGGCGGGCAGGAGGACGCCCGGTCGCATCTCGACGACCGATTCGAACTGGACCTGCGGCAGCACGTGCCCCCGCAGGATGAGGACCGCATCGAGCCGGCCAGACAGCAGCGCCTCCTGCAGGTCGGTGGACGAGCCCTCCACCAGGTCGAAGGAAACTGCCGGGTGTTCTTCGGCGAAGTACTGGATGAGCGGTGGGGCAACCCTCGAGGAGTAGGCCGAGTAACACCCAACGCTCATGGGACCGTTCAGCCGTCCTTGTAGCGATTCGCCGAAGGCGGCGAATTCCAGTGTCTCCGAAAGGATCCTGCGAGCGCGGACAGCCAGTATCCGCCCCGCCGGCGTCACGGCGGCGCCCTTGGCCCTGCGTCTGATCACGAGTTGGACCCCAAGACCGCGTTCGAGGTCGCTCAGGGCCAGCGACACCGCAGCCTGCGACACATGACAGTTGGTCGCCGCGCCGCTCAGCGTCCCCGAGTCCGCAATGGCCACGAAGTACTCCAACTGGCGCAGCGTGATCTCACTCATAAGTTCCCCTTAAGAATCACCACAGCAACTTATGTTTTTCAAAACATACCTTCTCCGCCAGTCTGGTGACCAGCGCTTCACAGCGACCAGGCCGCAGACACCGACGTCCGCCCGGCAGCGCCCGAGTCCCACCCACGCCCCTTGAGTCCAGGAGAGCCCATGTCGATCCCACCAACCTTCGACCCATCCGTTCCTCATGTGGTCACGTTGGGCACAGCCGGGGGGCCGCGGTGGTGGCAGGGACCGGCCGCTGGTCGACGGTCCGGCATCGCCACGGCGGTCGTCGTCGAGGGGAAGGTCTACCTCGTGGACTGCGGCGAGGGTGTCGGCACCAAGTTGGTACTCGCAGGCCTCGACATCGCCGACGTCCGTTCCATCTTCATCACGCACCTGCACTCGGACCATACGATTGACCTGCCCAATCTGGTGGTGTGGGGCACCTTGGCGCTCGCAGCCCAGCGTGAGCGGCAGGCTCCGATCCAGCTGGTGGGTCCGGGCGACCGCGGAATGCTTCCGCCGGTCTCCGCGCACGTCAAGGGGATCGCTCCCACCCCTGTGGGGGGTAGCGCTCCGACCCCCGGTGTCCGAGGCACCCTCGAGAGGATCGTGGATGCCTACGCCACCGACCTCAACGACAGGATCTTCGACACCCTGCGTCCCTCTCCGCTGGAATGGTTTCAACCGCGAGAGATCGTCATCCCGGACGGCCTCGACTACCACCCCAACGACAACCCGTCTCCCGACATGGCGCCGATCGAGGTTTACCGCGATGACCTCGTGACCGTGACTGCCGTACTCGTCCAACACCAACCCATGGCGCCGGCCTTCGCGTTCCGCTTCGAGACCGCCCAGGGGTCCGTGACGATCTCCGGTGACACTGCGCCGTGCGACAACCTTGTTCGGCTGGCGCGCGGCACCGACCTGCTCCTGCACGAGGCGATCGACCTGACCGGCATCGCCGACCGTTACCAGGGCGAGGACCCGGCCGCCGTGGAAGCCGGCATGGAGCACCACCGCAAGGCCCACACCACACCCGAGCAGGCGGGCACCGTCGCCGCCAGCGCCGGCGCGAGGGCACTCGCCCTGCACCACCTTGTGCCGAGTACCGCTTCTCCCGACGTCTGGAACGGCGCCCGAAAGACCTTCGACGGCCAGTTCCTCGTTCCGTTTGACCTGGACACCATCCCGTTCGGCGACCCTCGGATCGAGTCATCGCAACCCGGTGAGCTCGCCACAGCTACCAGCTCGCTCTAGCGCGTTCTCCCCCTCCAACAGTTCCCCCACGCCTACCCCCAAGGTGACATTATGACCACAGCAGCATCACCGCCAATCTCCAGTCAGTCCTCCATGCGACGCGTCGTCCTTTCCAGTTACCTGGGCAGCGTGATCGAGTTCTACGACTTCCTGCTCTATGGACTCGCCGCCAGCCTGGTGTTCGGGCACGTCTTCTTCTCCAACCTCTCACCCGCCGTCGGACTCGTCGCCTCCTTCGGGACGCTCGCCGCCGGCTACATCGCCCGGCCGCTCGGCGGCGTCGTCTTCGGACACTTCGGCGACAAACTCGGCCGTAAGTCCATGCTCGTGATGACCATGACCATCATGGGCGTGGCAAGCACGCTCATCGGCCTGCTGCCCACCTACGACCAGATCGGCGAACTGGCCCCGATCCTGCTGATCCTGCTGCGCGTCATCCAGGGCATCGCCGTCGGCGGTGAGTGGGGAGGAGCCGCGCTCATGTCGCTCGAGCACTCCCCAGCCAAGAGCCGCGGCATGATGGCGAGCTTCACCAACGCCGGTGGCCCGTCAGGCGCACTGCTCGGCACCCTGGTCATGACCGCCTTCGCGACCCTTCCGCAGGAACAGTTCCTGTCGTGGGGCTGGCGCGTCCCGTTCCTGCTCAGCTCGGTGCTCGTCGTGGTCGGTCTGGTCGTCCGCCTCAAGGTGGCCGAGAGCCCGGTCTTCCAGGAGGTCAAGCACGACAAGGCCGAGAAGAAGCCGATCATCGAGGTCCTCACCAACCACCACAAGGAGGTGCTGCTGGCGGTCTCCAGCTGCTCCGGCGCCTTCCTGATCCAGGGCCTGCTCGCCACGTTCGCCATCTCGTTGGCCGTCACCAGCGGCGCGAGCAGGACGGCCGTCCTGCTCGCCCACGGAACCGCCTCGTTCCTGCACATCTTCACGATCCCTGCGTTCGCAGCCCTCTCGGACCGCGTCGGACGCCGCCCAGTGATGATCGCCGGCGCCATCGCGGGAGCCGTGATGGCCGTGCCGATCTTCGAGCTGCTCAGGTCGGGATCCACAGCGCTGGTCCTGCTCGCGTTCATCATCGGCAACCCTCTGATCCAGGCCTGCATGTACGGGCCGATGGCAGCCTTCGTCACGGAGATGTTCGGCGCCAAGATGCGCTACACCGGTGCGTCGCTCGGATACCAGCTGTCCACCACTTTGGGTGCGGGCGTTGGACCGCTGGTGGCCAGCAGCCTGTTGGTCTTCGGCGGCGGGAACCCGATCTACGTGGCCGCTCTCGTGGTGGCGGTCTGCCTCGTCAGTGCAGCCAGCATCTACCGGACGCGAGAGTCCTACCGTGCCTCGATCAGCGAGCAGCCACTCGCCTCCGTCGTGGCCAAGGCCGCCTGACCAGCCATTTGCCAGCGTTGCCCTGCGGCGTCCTCGACTCCGCAGGGCAACACTCCCGGCCTGACAAGGAATACGCGTGGAATCGACACCACAGACCACCACCCCCTCACGGCCGGGCACGGCCTCGGACGATCTGGCCGTGCCCGAGCACGACCAGCGCTGGCCAGGGTGGGTTTACGCCGCTGGGGACGACCCCGACTACCGGTTCAGTTTTGCGAACGAGCGGACATTCTTGGCCTGGATTCGGACTGCGCTGTCCCTGCTGGCAGCGGGAGTTGCGCTCAACCACATCGAACTGACCATCTCCCCCGCTGTTCAGAGCACCTTGACCAGCATCTTGGTCCTGCTCGGGATCCTCTGCGCTGTCGCTTCATGGTGGCGCTGGGCACGCGCGGAGCGGGCGATGAGGCGCCACGAACGCCTTCCGGCGCTCCCCATAGCACTGCTTCTGGCCGCGGCAGTGGGCCTCATAGGCACCGTCGTGCTCACGCTGGCCTGACGTGGACCTCGCGCAATCTGGTCTGCAAGCCGAGCGGACTGCCTTGTCCTGGCAACGGACGGCCCTGTCCCTCGCTGTGGCCACGGGCGCCTGGGAGCGCCTGTCGCACCCACAACTCGGCGCCGTGGCCGATGCCGTCACCGTCGTGCTCGCCCTGCTGATCGGCTGGGTCTTTCTGGGGAGCCGGTGTCGCTACCACCGCGCCATCAGCCAGAGCCGCCGGCCACGTCCGAGCAGTGAGGGGGCACCAGTCCTGCTCGCGCTCGTCACCGTCGTGCTGGGGCTGGGGATACTGGCGGACCTTGCGCTCCTGCGTCGCTGAGGTGGCGGCGGCAGGTCCCGAGGTAGCCTTGAACAGATGACGACCGTGCCCTTGACCATCCCAGCTCTCGGGGACCGGTTCGCGCGCGAGCTCCCCGAGCTGGCTGTGGCGTGGCGGGCCGAGGAAGCGCCTGATCCACGGTTGCTCCTGTTGAACGAGGCGCTGGCTGGTGAGCTCGGCTTCGATCCATTGTTTCTGCGCAGTCCCGAGGGGGTGCGCCTGCTGCTCGGCACTGCGCTGCCCGACGGCGCCGCGCCGGTGGCCCAGGCCTATGCCGGGCACCAGTTCGGCAGCTACTCCCCCCGCCTCGGCGACGGGCGGGCCCTCCTGCTCGGCGAGATCGCCGACGCCGAAGGACGCCTGCGCGACCTGCACCTCAAGGGCTCCGGGCGCACTCCCTTCGCGCGAGGTGGTGACGGCCTGGCCGTGGTCGGCCCGATGCTCCGGGAGTACGTCGTCAGCGAGGCGATGCACGCCCTCGGTGTCCCGACCACACGATCCCTGGCCGTGGTCGCCACCGGTCGAACGGTGCGCCGGGAGGGCCTCCTGCCTGGCGCGGTGCTCGCGAGGGTCGCGTCCAGCCATCTGCGTGTCGGCAGTTTCCAGTACGCGCGCAACACCGGCGACCTCGGCCTTCTTCGGCGCCTCGCGGACCATGTGATCGACCGTCACCACCCTGCCGCGGCAGACGCCCAGCGCCCCTACCTGGCGCTGTTCGACGCGGTGGTGGCCGCACAGGCCTCGCTCGTGGCCGAGTGGATGCTGGTCGGATTCGTGCACGGGGTCATGAACACCGACAACATGACGATCTCCGGCGAGACCATCGACTACGGACCGTGCGCGTTCATCGAGGCCTTCGATCCCGCCATCGTCTACAGCTCCATCGACGATGCCGGGCGCTACTCCTACGGCAACCAGCCCATCGCGGCGGAGTGGAACCTTGCCCGGCTCGGGGAGGCCCTCCTGCCGTTGTTGGACGAGCGACCAGAGCAGGCGATCGAGCTGGCCACCGCCTCGCTCGGCGCCTTCCGGACCCGGTACAGCGCGGCCTGGGCGGCCGGCATACGGGCCAAGATCGGCCTGCCCGACGACGACCACGCGGAGTCCTCAGCTCTGGTCGACGACCTGTTCGCCCTGCTGCAGAAGGACCGCGTCGACTACACCAGCTTCTTTCGCCACCTTGCGACCGCGGCCCGCGGCGACGCCGCCCCCGCGCGCGGCATGTTCGGCGACCGAACGGCCTTCGACGAGTGGCTCACCCGTTGGCTCGCCCGCGCGCCGGATGCCGCGTCGATGGACCGCACCAACCCGGTCTACATCCCCCGCAACCACCTCGTGGAAGAGGCGCTGGGCGCCGCGGGCCACGGTGACCTGGCTCCCTGTGAAGAGCTGCTGGACGTGCTCGCCCGCCCCTACCAGGCTCGCCCGGGCCTGGACCGCTACGCGGCCCCTGCCCCCGCGGACTTCGGGCCGTACCAGACCTTCTGCGGCACCTGAGGGTCGGACGGACGCCGGCACCCGCCATACGGATTGGTCTGTATGCCGTTGGGACCCGGGCTCCTGCCCGTCGTGCTCTGGCCCCTTGGCTAAGATCGCGTCGAGGGCCTCGGCCCACTGGTGCATCGTGGCCCGTGAGCCGACGTGACCAATCCTGTCATGAACCGAGCCGGACGTCCCGGCGCGAGAGTGTGAGACGGAGGCAACCATGGCGAGTGAGAATGCTTTCAGCGACGGGTGTGCGTGGGTCGAGGGCGAATACGTGCCGATCTCGGAAGCGAGGGTCCCGATCCTTGACACCGGGTTCGTCCGATCCGACCTGACCTACGACGTCGCTGCGGTGTGGCGGGGCCGTTTCTTCCGGTTGGACGATCACCTGGACCGGCTCTGGCGCGGCTGCGAGCGTCTGCGCATGACGCCCCCGGCGACGCGCGAGGAGGTACGCGCGATCATGATCGAGACCGTTCGCCGGTCGGGGCTGCAGGACGCCTACGTCGAGGTGGTCGTCACCCGAGGTGTCCCCGGCGCCGGGGAGCGTGATCCGCGGCGGTTGACTCCCCGCCTGTATGCCTACGCGATCCCCTACGTCTGGCTCGTGAACCCCGACATGCAGGACCAGGGCGGCGCCGACATCATCGTCGCGCGCACCACGCGGCGCATCCCACCCGGTGCGGTTGACCCGACGGTCAAGAACTTCCACTGGGGTGACCTGGTCCGGGGTCTGTATGAGGCCTATGACAGGGGCGCCTGGCTGCCGGTGTTGACGGACGGGGACGGTTTGGTCACCGAAGGCCCGGGTTTCAACGTGTTCGCGCTGGTCGACGGGGCGCTGAAGACGCCGGAGCGTGGCGTGCTGCTCGGCATCACCCGCAAGACCGCGATGGAGATCGCCGAGAGCTTGGACGTGCCGGTGCATGTCGGTGACCTTCCGGTGAGCGACCTCTATCGCGCCGAGGAGATCTTCCTGACCAGCACCGCCGGGGGCGTGATGCCGGTCGCCAGCCTCGACGGCGTACCCGTCGGCGACTCCAAGGTCGGCTCGCTGACCTCCCGGATCCGTGATCGCTACTGGGATCTGCACTCCGATCCGGCACTGTCGTTCGCCGTGGACTATGGCGAGGCATCCGACCGCGTGGGAACTGCGTCCGTCCGGAGCACGGTGTGATCTCGCTGGCTCAAGGCACGTGAGCGGGCACGTTGGAAAACCGGCCCGCGCCCTCCGGGGAGCGGGACCCGGCTAGCATCCGCAGCATGCCTGACCTCGCACCGACACTCGTGGACCAGCTCGACACCCCGTCCCTGCTCGTGGACCGGGACGTCCTCGACCGCAACATCGAGGCCATGGGTCGGCAGGCGCGCGAGCGCGGCGTCGACCTGCGCCCGCACTTCAAGACGCACAAGTCCGTGCAGATCGCTCAGCTGCAGCTCCAGCACGGCGCGACGGGACTCACCTGCGCGACACTGGGTGAGGCGCGAGTGCTCGCGGACGCCGGGGTGGAGGACATCTTCGTCGCCTATCCGGTCTGGCCCGGCGGCCCCAAGAAGCAGTTGCTGCGCCAGCTCGCCGACCAGGTCACGCTCTCGGTCGGGCTCGACTCCACGGTCTCGGCGGATGCGCTGGCAGGCGCCCTCGGCGCGACACCGGGATCGCTCCGCGTGCTGGTCGAGGTCGACACCGGAGGCCACCGCACCGGAGTGCGCCCGGCGGACGCTGGAGCGCTCGCGGTCCACGCGGCGAGACTCGGCCTCGATGTCGCCGGCGTCTTCACCCACGGTGGACACTCCTACGGCCTCGGCGACGCTCCCCAGCGGGCCGCTCGCGACGAGGTCGACGGCCTCGCGGAGGCAGCAGCAGCCCTGCGCTCGAACGGGGTCGAGCCGCGGGTCGTCAGCGCCGGATCCACCCCCACCGCCATGCTGTCCGCGACCGGCCCGGTCACGGAGGAACGGCCCGGCACCTACGTGTTCGGTGACCGGCAACAGGTCGCCATCGGCAGCTGCCGGGACGCCGACGTGGCCCTGACCGTGGCGTCCACCGTGGTGAGTCGGGCGGTGCCCGGCCAGCTGGTCCTGGACGCCGGCACCAAGTGCCTGGGCCGGGAGACCCAGCCGTGGCTCGAGGGCTACGCCGAGGTCGTGGGCTGGCCTTCGGTCCGGCTCGAGCGGCTCAACGACCACCACGGCGTCGCGACGCTGCACGGCGCGGGCGACGACGCGCCGGGGGTCGGCTCGGTGGTCCAGCTGGTCCCCAACCACGTGTGCCCGACGGTCAACCTCGCCCAGGAGCTGGTGCTCACCCGTGCCGGCGAGATCCTCGACCGGTGGCCGGTCGACGCTCGCGCGCTCGTCTGACGCACCGGACTCGACGGGCTCTCGCAGGTGTACCCCTTGTGTACCCGTTGTGTACCCGCGGCGAAAAGTGGCCGCCGCTCGCGGCCCCTAGACACGACAAAAACCCCCGCTGAGCAGGGGTTTTGTGGTGGTAGCCCCGACGGGATTCGAACCCGCGCTACCGCCTTGAGAGGGCGGCGTGCTAGGCCGCTACACAACGGGGCCCTAGCTGGTGCTGTCCTGACGTGACGTCCGCCAGGCAGCGGAAGAACCATACCGGGTGCGGTGGGGTTTCTCCGAATCGCCCGAGCCTCGCGGCCGGGAACGAACAGCGCTGGGGTACCAGGACTCGAACCTAGACTAACTGAACCAGAATCAGTCGTGCTGCCAATTACACCATACCCCAAGGGGGTATCACCGGTCCGCGCGCCTCGCGGCCTTCGGACGGTGACCCGAGGGCAAACCTTACCGGCCCGGACGCACCCGACCCAAATCCGCCTGCTCCTCTTCCGTCGACTCGCCCGCGGCTCTGTCCTCCGGTCCTCGCCCCTGCAGCCCGAAGTAGGGGCGGCACGCCGCGAACCCCTCGACGCGCACGGTGTCCCCCGCCCCGTCCTCGACCCAGCGGGCGCGACGCAGCCGCAGGTGCACCATCGTGTCCACGCGGTCCCCGCCGTGGTGGATCGTCTCCCCGTTCGGCTCGTAGCCCAACCTCCTCGAGACGGCCAGCGAAGCGTGGTTGTCGTGCCACGCCGAGGAGACCGCATACTCCGCCTCCAGCCACCCGAAGGCCAGCGCCAGCACCGCGGCCCTCGCCTGCACACCCCACCCGCGGCCCCGTGCGCCCGGCACCAACCACGACGCCGAGTCGACCGTGCGGGTGTGCCGGAAGTCCGTCCCCTCCAGCACCTGGCTGCCGACCACTTCGCCTCCGGCAGCCACCACGAAGGGCAGCGCCCAGTCCGCCGGGCTCCACGTCCCCGCCGAAGCCCAGGTGGTCTGTCGCAGCGCGGCAGCGCGGCGCTCGTGGGGGCCCACCCCGTCATACGTGGTGGCCCGCGGGTCGAGCTCGACGTCGTCCGGCAGCACCACGACCAGCGTGCTGAGACCGGCCTCGTCGACCGGACGCAGAACGAGGTCAGCAGTGGTCAGGCGCAGGTCGGTGAAGGGTGTGGTGAGGAACACCCCGAGACTGTATGCCGAGTCCTCGCCTCAGCGTCGTCCCGCGGCTCAGCCCCAGACCGCGCCAGCGAGCAAGTAGCCGCCGAAGGCCGCACCGAGTCCGCACAGCACGCTGCCCGTCACGTTGAGGACGCCGTGCAGGGTCGCGCCCTCCTCGACCAGCCGCAGCGTCTCGTAGGAGAAGGTCGAGTAGGTCGTGAAAGCGCCGCAGAAGCCCGTGCCGAGCAGCAGCTCCACCCGGAAGGCACCCACACCACCGCCCACCGTCGCCCCGACGACGACCCCGAGCACGAAGGACCCCACCACGTTGACCGCGAAGGTCCCCCAGGGAAAGACCGTGTCGTGGCGGGACTGCACAGCACGGTCGGTGAGGTAGCGCAGCGGTGCCCCGACCGCCGCGCCGGCCGCGACCAGCAGCAGGGTCACCCGTCCTCCTCACCCGGCCGGCCGGCATACCGCACGACCTCGCACGGCTCCAGGGTCACCAGCCCCTCGAGCTCCAGCTCCGCGAGCTCGGGCAGGAATGCCTCGATCCGCTCCCTGCTGTCGACCACTACCACGATGACCGGCAGGTCCTCGGACAGCGACAGGATCCGCGTGGTGTGGATGTGCCGGGAGGGCCCGAATCCCTCGATCCCGCGCACCACCGTGGCGCCCGCGAGCCCGAATGCGTGGGCCCGGTGGACGATCTCGGTGAAGACCGGCTTGTGGTGCCAGGTGTCGGACTCGCCCACCATCACGGTGAGCCGGGTCGCGGGTCCGTCGAGCGTCATGTGTTGTCCTCGCGAAGTATCGGAGGCCGGGGCCCCGGCGAAGTATCGGTGCGGAGCGGAGAACTTCGTGCGGTGGCAGGGAAGTGGAGAACGTCGTGGGGTGTGGTCATGTCAGCCTCCTGGTGACGAGCCACCGCGTGCCGGCCGCGGCGACCCACACCGCGACCAGGGCGGCCACCGGCGTGGCCACGAGATAGACGAGTCCGAGCACGGGCGTGCCGGACGTGAGCAGGCCGTGGCCGTCCACGGCATACGTCGAGAAGGTCGTGAAGCCGCCGAGCAGACCGGTGGCGAGGAAGGGCCGCAGCAGCGGCCGCGGCGTCCACACATCGGTGACGAGGACGAGGAAGACGCCGATCAGAGCGCACCCCACGACGTTGACGCCGAACGTGGTCACGGGGAAGGTGCCGTGCCCGGTCGGCCAAGCCACACCGGCAAGGTAGCGGCACACCGCCCCCACGGCGCCGCCGATCGCGACCACACCGACGGTCGCGAGGGTGCGTCGGCGCTCGACCCGCCGCCTGGCGCGCAGCCGTGCACGAGCCAGTCTGGAGCGCTGCACCGACTGCGTCACCCGGATCGCTCCTCGCCCTCCCCGGCCGCCGCCACGAGCCCGATGACTTCGGCGAGGGAGGTGATGACCGGTATGCCGTGTGCTTCCGCGAGCGCGTCATCCTCCGTGCGGTGCTGGTCCTGTCGTGGACCGTGCGGCCCCTCCCGGCGCAGCCACACGCCGACGAGCCCGGCCTTCACCGCCCCGAGGGCGTCGACCTCGATGTGGTCTCCGACGTAGACGGTCTGGCTCGGCACGGATCCCAAGAGCTCGCAGGCGTGTTCGAAGACCCGAGGGTCGGGCTTGCCGAAGCCCAGGCTGTCGGTGGTGACGACCATCGTGAAGTCCTCGGCCAGCCCCGTCAGCTGCAGCTTGCGGGCCGTGGCCTGGCCGTCGGAGTTGGTCAGGGCCCCGATCCGGACCCCCGCGCCGGCCAGCTCGTCGAGGGCCGGCCGGACGTCGGGGAAGGCCCGTAGGCACCGGGCGAAGGCCGGCGAGTAGGCCCGCTCGAACCGGCCGGCCATGTCCTCGACCGGGCGGAGCCCGAGGGTGTCGATCATGGCGGCGATCCTGGCCTCACGCATCCGCGCGAAGGTCAGCTCGCCTGTGACGAAGCGGTCGAAGTAGCCGCGCGGGTCACCGTGGAAGATCAGTCCGCCCCGGGTGTGCACCTCGGCTCCCGCCTCCGGCCAGAGCGCGGCCACCGCGGCGGTGCCGGCCGCCACCATCGCGGCCCGGGTGTCGACGAGGGTGTCGTCCACGTCGAGCAGCAGGGAGCCGGCGCTGGCGGTCATCGGCTCAGAGGGTGGCCCGGAAGGAGCGCAGCCGGGCCAGGGTCGACTCCCGGCCGAGGATCTCCATGGACTCGAACAGCGGCGGCGAGACACGCCGGCCGGTGATGCCGACCCGCAGCGGTCCGAAGGCAAGCCTCGGCTTGATGCCCAGGCCGTCCACGATCGCGGCCCGCAGGGCGGCCTGGATGTCGTCGGCCGCCCACGAGTCCAGCGACTCGAGAGCCGGCAGCGCTGCGTCGAGGACCTGTGCCGGGTCGCCCTTGAGCGAGGCGACGGCATCGTCCTCGACCAGGACGTCCTCGTCGGCGACGAGGAGGAACGCGAGCATCCCCTCCGCCTCCGAGAGCAGCTGCATGCGCTCCTGCACCAACGGGGTGGCGGCCCGCAGCAGCGCGAGCTGCTCGTCGGTCGGCTCGCCCTCGATCACGCCCACCCGCCGCAGGTGGGCCACGATCCGGTCTGCGAGGTCGTCGACGTCCAGGGCTCTGATGTACTGGCCGTTGAGCCACTCGAGCTTGTCGAGGTTGAAGATCGCGCCCGCGCGCTTGACCTTGTCCCACTGGAAACGCTCGGTGAACTCGGCGAACGTGAAGATCTCGCGCTCAGACCCGTCGGCCTCGACGATCGGCGGGTAGCACTGCAGGGCAAGGAAGTTCACCAGCGCCTCGGGCAGGTAGCCCTGCTCACGGAACCAGGTGAGCCGGGCCCACGGGTTGCGCCGCTTGCTGATCTTCTTCTTGCCCGACTCGAGCAGCTGCGGCATGTGGGCGAACTTCGGCGGCTCCAGGCCGAGCATCTGGTAGAGCAGCGTGTGCTTGGGAGTGCTCGACATCCAGTCCTGGCCGCGCACGACGTGGGTGATGCCCATCTCGTGGTCGTCGACGACGACGGCAAGGTGATAGGTCGGGAAGCCGTCGGCCTTGAGGATGACCTGGTCGTCCGGGCGCGGCGCGCTGGACCGGCCCATGACCAGGTCGTCCCAGGTCAGGTCGACGTCCTCGGGCACGAGCATCCGCACCACGGGCGTCTGCGTGAAACCGGGCAGCTCGGCCCGCTCCTCGCGGGTCTTCCCGAGGCAGAGCCGATCGTAGCCGGTCGCCTGCTTGAGCTTCTGCTGTCGTTCGCGCATCTGCGTGAGCCGCTCGGCCGAGCACCAGCAGTGGTAGGCCTTGCCCTCGGCGAGCAACCGGTCGACATACGGCTGGTAGGTCTCCAAGCGCTCGGACTGGCGGTAGGGCGCGAAGGGGCCGCCCTTGTCCGGTCCCTCGTCCCAGTCGAGCCCGAGCCAGTGGAGAGTGTCGTAGACCTGCTCCTCGGCGCCCTCGACGAGCCGCTTGCGGTCGGTGTCCTCGATCCGCAGGACGAACTGGCCACCCTGCTGGCGCGCGTAGGCCAGGTCGAACATGGACATGTAGGCCGTGCCGACGTGCGGGTCACCGGTCGGTGAGGGGGCAACGCGCAGGCGGGGGCCGGTCAGGGTCGAGGCAGGGGTCGATGCAGTCATGGTGGCCCTCAGCCTAGTGAAGCGCTGTCGGTCTCCCCAGCGGGCTCAGGACATCAGCGCGAGAGTGACCGACTCCTGCAGCCAGGTGAGGAAGTCGTAGTAGGCCGACAGCAGCAGCACGGGGTCGTCCTCGTCCTCCTGCTCGGCCAACGCGAGCTTCTCCTGCAGGGCCTCGGCGTCCTCGTCGGTGCGCAGGCCGAGCCGCTCCCCGAGGACCAGCCGGACGTCGGTGAGCGCCATGGCAACCGCCTGGGCCTGGCCCTGGTCCAGGGAGACCTTGGGCGGGTCCGCCGCCAGGAGAGCGTCGATCGCCTCCTGCAGGTTGCCCGCCTTGCGGCTGCGCAGCCCCCGCTCGGTCAGCCTGCGGAACTCGTCGGCGATCTCGTCGTCTTCGCGGTTGGCGCGGGGAACCAGCCGCTCCAGCGCCGGGTCGCGAGGTGTGTCCAGGCTCGAGGCGTCGTCGGGCGTGACGGGACCGAGGCTCGCGACGAGGTCGTCGAAGGGATCGCCGGTGCTCGCCTGCTCGGGAGGCGCGATCAGGTCGCGGGTCTGGGTCAGCAGGGCGCAGACCACCTGCAACTCGGCCTCGTCGAGCTTGGCGACGAAGTGATCACCCTTGCGCTGGAAGGCTCTGGCCACTCACTCGTCCTTGCTGAAGGTGGCCCACAGCCCGTAGCCCTGCAGCGCCTCGGTGTCGCGCTCCATCTTCTCGCGGGTGCCGTTGGAGACGACCGCCTTGCCCAACTGGTGCACGTCGAGCATCAATCGTTCCGCCTTGGCCCGGGAGTAGCCGAAGTAGGTCTCGAAGACCCAGGTGACATAGGACATCAGGTTGACCGGGTCGTTCCACACCAACGTGATCCACGGGGTGTCCGGCCGGACGTCGGGAGCGACGTCGGCCTCCTGCTGCTCGGCGGGCGCGATGGACACAGGCCCCAGCGTAGTTGCTGCGAGGTGGCGTCATCGATGACGCCACCTCCCAGCAACAGTGGAGGGCACGAACGTGCCGGTAGGCTCCCGGCGTGAACCCGACAGCCAGCACGGCGCTGCTCACCGACCACTACGAGCTGACCATGCTCGAGGCAGCCCTGGCCAGCGGTGCCGCCGAGCGGCGCAGTGT
This sequence comes from Segeticoccus rhizosphaerae, assembly GCF_009192725.1. GTDB lineage: Bacteria > Actinomycetota > Actinomycetes > Actinomycetales > Dermatophilaceae > Segeticoccus > Segeticoccus rhizosphaerae. Next base: position 25,586 of record NZ_VOHR01000022.1, read on the forward strand.
CTTCGAGGTCTTCGCGCGCCGACTGCCCGAGGGGCGCCGCTACGGAGTAGTGGCGGGAACGGGACGGCTGGTCGAGGCGCTGCGCGACTTCCGGTTCGGCGAGGCCGAGCTGGATCGGCTGCGCACCGCGGGGGTGGTCAACCGGCAGACCCTCGACTACCTGTCGGACTACCGGTTCTCCGGCGACGTGTGGGGCTACGCCGAGGGCGAGTGCTTCTTCCCCGGCTCACCCATGCTCATCGTCGAGGCGCCCTTCGCCGAGGGCGTCCTGCTCGAGACGCTCGTGCTGTCGATCCTCAACCACGACGCCGCAGTTGCCTCTGCGGCCTCGCGGATGGTCGGCGCCGCGGCCGGCCGACCCTGCATCGAGATGGGGTCGCGCCGCACCCACGAGTGGGCGGCCGTGGCCGCCGCCCGCGCGGCATACGTCGCGGGCTTCTCCACAACCAGCAACCTGGAGGCCGGGCGCACGTATGGCGTGCCGACCGCGGGCACGAGCGCGCACGCCTTCACCCTCGTGCACGACGACGAGCGACAGGCCTTCGAGGCGCAGGTCGCCAGCCTCGGGCCGGGGACCACCCTGCTGGTGGACACGTATGACGTGCCGCGCGCCGTGCGCCTGGCCGTCGAGATCGCGGGACCGCAGCTCGGCGCGGTGCGGATCGACTCCGGCGACCTGCTCGTCCAGGCGCGCGAGGTGCGCGAGCAGCTCGACTCGCTCGGGGCCACGAACACCAGGATCGTCGTGACCTCCGACCTGGACGAATACGCCATCGCCGCACTGGCGGCCGCGCCGGTCGACTCCTACGGCGTGGGCACCTCGCTGGTGACCGGGTCTGGTGCGCCGACGGCGGGCCTGGTCTACAAGCTGGTCGCGCGCGAGGGCGCCGACGGCTCGCTGATCGGGGTCGCCAAGAAGAGCAAGGACAAGCTGTCGATCGGCGGCCGCAAGTATGCCCTGCGCCGGTTGAACCGTCGCGGGGTCGCCGAGGCCGAGGTGATCGGGATCGGGGACGCCGCGGTCGACGACGGCGACGACCGGTCGCTGCTGGTGCCACTGGTGCGGGACGGCGAGGTCGTCGCCGCCGCCGACCTCGCGGCCGCCCGGGC
>NZ_VOHR01000220.1 GCF_009192725.1 Segeticoccus rhizosphaerae
GGCGACGGCTGCGACCGCGCCGATCGTCCAGCTGCGACGAGTGCGCCGCCGCCGGACCTCGCGCACCAGCCGGGGCAGCAACGTCTCGGGCACCGGACCGGGCCAGCCGAGCTCGCCCTCCGCCAGGTCCCGCGGCACGGAGGCGAGCAGGCCCGGCATCCCCGCGATCTGGCGCACTGCTCGTGCACACTCCCGGCAGGTCGCGAGGTGCTCCTCGAAGGCGCGCCGCTCGGCAGGCGAGAGCGCACCGAGGACGTACGCGGCGTCATACTCACGCACCTCGTCGTGGTTCACGGACCCTCTCCCATCTCCTCGAGCACCAGGCGCAGGGCGCGCAGCGCATAGTGCGACCGTGACTTGACCGTGCCCTCCGGGATGTCGAGGGCACGGGCGGCCTCAGCCACGGACCTGCCGCGGTAGTAGCACTCCACGAGCACCGCACGGTGCTCGAGGGACAGCCGCGACAGCGCCTCGGCCACGAGCCAGGACTGCAGCCGCCGGTCGACGTCGTCCCCGGCGCCGTTGCCGTCCGGCCCCTCCGGCAGGTCGCCGGTGAGCACCTCGACCCTCGAACGACGCGAGCGCCACTCGTCGATGACCAGGTTGCGGGCGACCGTGCACAGCCACGCCCTCGCCGAGCGCTCCGACTGGTCGAGCACCTGCGGATGTCGCCAGGCACGCAGCAGCGTCTCCTGCACGATGTCCTCAGCGCGGGCCCGGTCGCCGCCGGTCAGGCGCAGGCTGTAGCCCCAGAGCGCGGCCGCGTGCTGGGCGTGCAGCGTCTGCATCAGCTCGACCTGGCTGTCCGTGGGCACCACCTCCTGCAGGTGACACGGACGAGGCGTCGTCGCGGTTCAGTCCAGTTGTAGCGTAGGCGCCCTTGGCGTGGCCCGGAGCGGGACGCGCGCGGACGCGACGTGTACCCCGCTTCCCGCGACGATCCGCGACGCTGATCCGCTCGGCGGCGGTCAGTCCACCAGCGCCTCGAGGGCGGGCAGGGCCTGGAGCAGCGAAGCACGCTGGTCTGGGGTCAGGGAAGCCATCCGGCCGCCGAGCGCCTGCATCCGGGCAGCGCGACCGGCCTCGACCAGGGCACGTCCGCTCTCCGTCGGCTCGATCAGGAAGGCGCGGCCGTCCTCCGGGTCCGGTTGCCGGCGCACGTGTCCCATCCGCTCGAGGGCCGAGATGATGCGGCTCATCGAGGCGGCACTGACTCCCTCGGCCTCGGCGAGCACCCCGAGCCGCAGCGGCTCGCCACTGCTCATCGTGGCGAGCGCGCTGAGGGCACCGTGACCCACCGGCGCGTCCCGGGCGTCGCGGCGCAGGGCCCGGTTGATCCGGCCCAGCGTGAGGTAGAGCCGAGTCACGGCCTCCGGCGTGCTGGGCTGCTGGTCGTCGGCCACGGCGGGGCCTCCCTGGGGATCTGGCCGCCGGTCCGGCGGCATCCGGTGCCTGTGCCGAACGTATCGCGAGGCGGCCGGGCGGCAGATCGGCACCACGCAAGGCCCCATGAGCGCGACCACGGTGGTAATAAAGTGACATGGATCACCTCAAACGCCGTAACTTTCTGACCGCAGCCGCCGGAGTCGCCGCCCTGGCCACGCTCACGACCGTGGACGCGCCGGCCGCGTTGGCTGCCACCGCGCCCCACCAGAGCTGTGAACCCGACCCGTCCACACCCAAGCACCAGCTCCGCGGCATGTGGATCGCCACCGTGGTCAACATCGACTGGCCCAGCAAGCCCGGGCTCAGCGCCGACGAGCAGAAGCGCGAGCTCGTGAGCCTCTACGACACCGCCGTCGAGCGGGGTTACAACACCGTCGTCCTGCAGGTGCGACCGACCGCCGACGCCTTCTGGCCCTCGGAGCACGAGCCGTGGTCGAAGTACCTCACCGGCACCCAGGGCAAGGACCCCGGCTACGACCCGCTGGGCTTCGCGATCGAGGAGGCGCACGCACGCGACCTGCGGATCCACGGCTGGTTCAACCCGCACCGCGTCAGCATGGACACCGACCTGGACGCCCTCGTGCCGGACCACCCGGCTCGCCTGCACCCGGACTGGGTCGTGGCCTACGGCCCCAAGCTCTACTACAACCCCGGCATCCCCGCCGTCACCGAGTTCAACATCGCCGCCATCATGGACGCGGTCACGCGCTACGACCTGGACGGCGTCCACTTCGACGACTACTTCTACCCCTACCCCGTCGGGACGCAGGAGTTCCCCGACGACGACACCTACGCCACCTACGGCGCCGACTTCGACGACAAGGCCGAGTGGCGTCGCGACAACATCAACCGGCTGGTCAAGGGCCTGGTCGCGGCGATCCACGAGGCCAAGCCGCACGTGCAGTTCGGCGTCAGCCCCTTCGCCGTGTGGCGCAACATCGCGACCGACCCGCTCGGTTCCGACACCACAGCGGGCGCCGAGTGCTACGACGACCTGTACGCCGACACCCGCCGCTGGCTGCGCGAGGAGTGGATCGACTACCTGTGCCCGCAGATCTACTGGGCGGAGGGATTCGCGCCCGCCGACTACGACGTGCTGGTGGACTGGTGGGCCCGCCAGGTCCGCGAGTCCGGCTCGCACACGCGCCTCTACATCGGCCAGGCGACCTACAAGATCGGCACCTCCACACAGTCTCCGGAGTGGATCGACGACCCGCAGGAGATGTCCAACCACCTGACCAAGAACCAGGAGTACCCCGAGGTCAGCGGCGACATCTTCTACAACGCGTCGTCCGTGGTGGCCGACCTGCTCGGCGCCACCTCGCTGGTCACCGCCCAGCACTACCAGCGCCCGGCGCTCCAGCCGACCATGCTGTGGCTCGACTCGCGCGCCCCGGCGCCGGTGGTCAGCCTGCACGCCGTGGGAGACGGCAACCCGGTCACGCTGTCATGGCGGTCGTTCGGGCGGCCCGCCAGCACGTTCGCGATCTACCGGTTCGACGGGTCCAGCGAGCCCCGGGACTGCGACTTCGTCGACGCGCGGCACCTGGTCGCGACCGTGGCGGCCGGCACGCCCTCCGGCGGGACCCGGTGGACCGACCAGACGGCGACGCCCGGGGAGCGCTACACCTACGTGGTCACCGCCGTCGACGAGCTGGGCAACGAGAGCCGGCGCCGGGCCACCCGGGTGTGACAAGTCCTCACCGAGCCGTGGCAGCAGTCGTCCGGGCAGTTACCCTCCGCCCATGACGTGCGAGCAACCGTTTGGCTTCGACGTCCTGGAGCGGATGCGCGAGTATGCCGTGCCGGGCGTGTCGGTCGCGCTGCTCACCGGCGGGCGGATCACCGGCCAGTGGTGCTTCGGCACCCGCCGGGCCGGCTCCGACGGGCCAGCGGCCGAGGTCGTCCCGACCACGCGCTTCCAGGCCTGCTCGATCAGCAAGCCGGTGACCGTCTTCGGTGCGCTCCGCCTCGTGCAGGACGGCGAGCTCGACCTCGACGCCGACGTCAACGAACGGCTCCGGTCGTGGTCGGTGCCGGCCAACGGCGCCTGGCGACCGCGGGTCACGCTGCGCCGGATCGCCAGCCACAGCGCCGGGCTGACCACCTCGGGCTTCCCCGGCTATCCCAACGGCGCGGCCCTGCCCACCATCGCGCAGGTCCTGGCAGGGGTCGCGCCGGCCAACTCTCCCGGCGTGCGGGCCGACCTGGTCCCCGGCTTGCAGTTCCGCTACTCGGGCGGCGGGATCACGGTGCTCCAGCTGATGCTCGAGGAGGCGTCGGGTGCGCCCGTCGACGAGCTGCTCGACCGGCTGGTGCTCTCCCCGCTCGGCATGCGGCACAGCACGTTTGCCCAGCCGCTGCCACCCGAGCTGCACGAGCAGGCGGCGTCCGGCCACCACGGCGACGGGTCGGTCGTGGCGGGCGAGTGGCACGTCTACCCCGAGCAGTGCGCCGCCGGCCTGTGGACCACGCCGGCCGACCTGCTCCGCTTCGCCATGGGCGTCCGGGCGGCGGACGGGGGCGAGCCTGACGCCGTCGTCCGCCCCGACCTGGTGGCGCAGATGCTGACCCGACAGGTCCCGACGTCGGAGTCCTACACCCGGATCGGCGGGCTGGATTCCATGGGACTCGGCCTGTTCCTGCGCGCCGACGCCGACGGTCGGGGCAGCTGGTTTGGCCACCTGGGCGGCAACGAGGGCTTCAACTGCCACCTCCTGGTGCACCGGGACACCGGTGACGGGGCCGCCATCATGACCAACAGCGACGAGTGCGGCGTCAACCTCATCGTCGACCTCCTCGGGGGCCTGGCGGCGCGGCACGACTGGCCTGATCTGGTCCTCGACCCGATCGACCCGCCGCTGCGGAGCGGGCTCGAACCCTTCGTCGGGAGCTTCGCCCTGCCCTCCGGGGCACGGATGGGGATCGAGCGTCGCGGCGAAGAGCTGCACGTCACGATCGCCGACCAGCCACCCCTGACGTTCTTCGCCACATCCGCAACCGAGCTGTTCTGCCAGGCCGTCGACGCCCGGCTGAGCCGCTCGGACGACGGGGTCGTGACCCTGCACCAGGGCGACGAGGAGTGGCCCTGCCGTGAGGGAGCGGTGACCAGCACGAAGGGGCCGCAGCCACCCGGCATACCCTGATCTCATGGCACTCTTCCGCAGCACCCCGAAGACCGTCACGCGAGAGCAGGCCCTCGCCGGCCGTGCCGAGCCGCTACCCGGGGTCCCGGCAACCCACGAGGTGCTGGGCACTCCGATGCAGGGGCCGTGGCCCGACGGGACACAGGTGCTCCACGTCGCCATGGGGTGCTTCTGGGGAACCGAGCGGATCTTCTGGCGCATCCCCGGAGTCGTGACGACCGCCGCCGGCTACCAGGGTGGCTTCACCCCCAACCCGACGTATGAGGAGGTGTGCACCGGGCGCACCGGCCACGCCGAGGCCGTGCTGGTCGCCTACGACCAGCGTGCCGTGACTCCCGAGGAGCTGCTGAAGGCGTTCTGGGAGAACCACGACTCGACCACACCGAATCAGCAGGGCAACGACCTCGGCACGCAGTACCGCTCGGCGATCTACTGGACCACGCCGGAGCAGGAGCAGGCGGCGCTCGCGACGCGCGACGTGTTCCAGCAGGTGCTGCACGAGCACGGCCACGGCCAGATCACCACCGAGATCCGGCCGGTCTCAGGCGAATCCGGCGCCGGGCCCTTCTACTACGCCGAGGGCTACCACCAGCAGTACCTGTACAAGAATCCCAACGGTTACTGCAACCACGGCCCCAACGGTATGACGTGCCCGGTCGGCATCGTGCGCCAGGACCAGCTCCCCAGCCAGGAGTCGGTCCTGCGTCACACCGACTGACCACCGGTGTCCCCGGCCGGTCTCGACCGGCCCTCGATCTCGAGCAGCGCCGTGAGGTAGTCGGCAGCGCCGTCCCTGAGCAGCGCCCTGCGCCGGGGGCCTGCGGCGACCGTGCCGTGAAGCCCACGGGTCGTGGGCGGTGGAACGGAGAATCCCACCCGTCGGGAATTAATCGGAGGCTCCCTCCGTTACAGCTGACAGTCCCACCCACTCGGCCAGGCGCCGCTGGACACAGCAGGCCTTCGGTCACCCGAACAGAGGGAGTGAACATGTCACGCTCGTCCCAGGTCGTCACGGCCACCACCCGCAATCTGCTGATGCACCAACGCCGACACTCCCTCGACGCGCGAGACGGAAGGGCCGACTCGGCCTCGAGCACTCCGCGCCGGATGGTCAGGGCCGCCACAGCACACAGGACGATCAACGCCGCGCCCGCGCCCCGGATGCAGGAGTGCGTGCCGGCATAGCCTCCAGGAGTGTGCCGACCTGGTCGGTGCCAGCAGCCGCGGTACTGTGAGCCGGTGCAGGACGCCGAGCGCCGAGCAACAGCGCAGGACATCCACGACACCGCGGCGGCGATGCCACACGTCACCGTCGACGAGGGTCCGCTGGGCAACGCGGCATACCAGGTCGGTGGCAAGTCCTTCGTCTTCTTCCGCAATCCGCGCCCCGACGCAGTGGATCCCAGTACCGGCGAACGCTACGACGACGTCATCGTGCTCTGGGTCGAGTCCCCCGCCGACAAGGAGGCCTTGGTGCAGGATCGGGAGTCGCCGTTCTTCACCACTCCCCACTTCGAAGGACACCGCTCGGTCCTGGTCCGGGCCAGCGAGCTGCACCGGGTGAGCCGCGAGGAGATCGTCGAGATCGTGCAGGACGCCTGGCTCGCTCGTGCGTCGAAGCGACGTGGCGCAGCCTGGCTTGCCGATCACCGCTGACGACGACGCCGTGGTCCCCCGCAGGGCAGCCCTCCTTGCCGGCGGCTGTGGCAGGGGTCAGCTGCGTCGCAGCAGCCGTCGCCACACCGAGGCCTGGCACCTGATCGCGGCGGCCTCCGCCTGCTGCGCGATCCGCGCCGCCTC
>NZ_VOHR01000221.1 GCF_009192725.1 Segeticoccus rhizosphaerae
GAGAGGCCCGGCGCCGCGCCGTCACCTGACTCATGTCGGGGTCCTGGCGAAGTATCGGAGCGGAGCGGAGAACTTCGTGGGGTGACTCATGTCGGGGTCCCCGCGAAGTATCGGAGCGGAGCGGAGAACTTCGTGGGGTGACTCATGTCGGGGTCTGTGCCGAAGCAGCCGTCAGGTCGGTGGCGTAGTGCCGCAGGAAGAGCTCCTCCAGGGTCGGCGGCGAGCTAGTCAACGTCTCCACCCCGACGGCAGTGAGCCGGCGCAGCAGGTCGTCCAGCCACGTGGTGTCGACGTCGCAGACCAGACGGGAGCCGTCGACGACCAGGTCGTGCACGCCCGGGACGCTCGCGAGGTCATCGGGGACGGGTCCGCGCAGAGTCGTCTCCACCCGGGTCCGGGTGAGGTGCCGCAGCTCGGCCAGGGTGCCGGCCTCGACCACGTGACCGTCCTTGATGATGCTCACCCGATCGCACAGCGCCTCGACCTCGGAGAGGATGTGGCTCGAGAGCAGCACCGTCCGGCCGCGGGCGCGCTCGGCCTGGATGCAGTCCTCGAACACCTTCTCCATCAGCGGATCCAGCCCCGAGGTCGGTTCGTCGAGGATGAGCAGCTCGACATCGGACGCGAGGGCTGCCACGAGCGCCACCTTCTGCCGGTTGCCCTTGGAGTAGGTGCGGCCCTTCTTGGTCGGGTCGAGCTCGAAACGTTCGAGCAGGTCGGCCCGGCGGGTCTCGTCCAGCCCGCCGCGCAGCCGCCCTAGCAGGTCGATGACCTCGCCGCCGGACAGGTTCGGCCAGAGGTTGACGTCGCCGGGGACGTAGGCGAGCCGGCGGTGCAGGGCGGCGGCCTCACGCCACGGATCCCCGTCGAGCAGCCGGACGGTGCCGGAGTCGGTACGCAGCAGGCCGAGCAGGACCCGGATGGTGGTGGACTTGCCGGCGCCGTTGGGGCCGAGGAAGCCGTGGACCTCGCCCGTCGCGACCTCGAGGTCGAGGTCGTCGAGGGCTCGGGTGGCCCCGAACGTCTTGGAGAGGCCCGAGACCTCGATGGCGGCCGTGCCCGTCGCCGGGGCGACGGCCGCGCTGGCTGTTGCGGTCCTCATGGACAGGACGCTACTCTAATTTCAGGAAGTTGTGAACTTTGAAAAACTACCGAAGTTTGCGACAGTCGTGAAGGCACGAGAGGATGCCGTCGTGACCCGACGAGACCAGCACGAGGCCCGGGCAGCGGTCATCGAGCGTGTCAGCGGGGAGCTGGTCGCGGCCGGGATGCAGCGGATGGCGGCCCGCGCCTTCGTCGCGGTGCTCACCAGCGACGACGCCCGGATGACGGCCGCGGAGGTCGGCGAGGTGCTCCAGGCCAGCCCCGCCGCGGTCTCGGGGGCAATGCGCTATCTCGAGCAGGTGGACATGATCCGGCGGTCCCGCGAGCCCGGGTCGCGGCGCGATGTCTTCTCGCTCGGCGACGACGTCTGGTACGAAGCGCTGGGGCACAAGGACGGCGTCATCGACGGTTGGCAACGCGCCATGGCCGAGGGCGCCTCGACCCTCGGGCTGGACACCGCGGCGGGGCGCCGGCTCGACGAGACGCGTGAGTTCTTCGCCTTCGTGGGCAAGGAGATGCCGATCCTGCTCGAACGTTGGCGGGCCCACCGGGCCACGCTGCCGGGCCATGGTGACAACGCGGGCGGCGACAGCACCTGACGGCTGGGCCCGACTCCATGCGGCGTTCGTGCAGGCCCCGGAGCGCAGGCATCAGTAGGCTCGGCCCGTGAACATCATCTTCGTCGAACCGCACTTCCCGAGCAACCAGCGCGAGTTCGTGCGAGCGCTCGCTGCCGTCGGCGCCAACGTCATCGGCATCGGCGAGACGCCGGGCGACTACCTCGACGACGAGCTGCGCGGGTGGATGTCGCGCTACCACCAGATCGGCTCGGTCACCGACGTCGCCGCGCTCACCGACGCGGTGCGCTGGATCCAGGACCAGGTCTGGGTGGATGCCCTCGAGGCGACGATCGAGGCGCACACCATGGCCGCCGCGCAGGCGAGGGAGGCGACCGGCATACCGGGCACGTCGGTGCACACCACCTGGCTGTGCCGCGACAAGCCGTCGATGAAGCAGGCGCTGCGCGAGGCGGGGGTGCCGACCGCCGCCTCGACCGGCGCCGACTCGGCCGACGAGGTCAAGGACTTCGCCGCGCGGGTGGGTTACCCCCTCATCCTGAAGCCGCGGGCCGGCGCCGGCGCCGCAGGAACCACTCGCGTGGACAACGACACCGACCTCGATGCGGCGCTCGCGAGGTATGGCGCGGAGGGCACCGGATCGATCGCGGTCGAGGAGTTCATCGAGGGCCACGAGGGCTTCTACGACACCATCGCCGTCGGCGGCCACGTCGAGATGGACTTCGCCTGCCACTACTACCCGGGCGTCCTCGAGGCGATGCGCACCCGCTGGATCTCACCGATGTTCGTCAGCACCAACCGGATCGACGAGGCCGAGGGTTACGGCGCCGTGCGTGAGATGGGCGCGCGAGTGATCGAGGCGCTCGGGATCGGCACGTCGGCCACGCACATGGAGTGGTTCGCGAGCCCCAAGGGGCTGCGGTTCTCCGAGATCGGCGCCCGGCCCCCCGGTGTGGGTTGCTGGGACCTCTACTCCGCGGGCAACGACATCGACATCTACCGCTCCTGGGCGAACGCCATCGTGCACGGGCACACCGGTGACGCGCCCTCGCGGCGCTACTCCAGCGGCATCATCGCGCTGCGCCCCGACCGGGACGGCCAGATCGGCGGCTACTCCGGGCTCGACGAGATCCAGGGCCGCTACGGCCAGTGGGTCATCGACTCGCACCTCCCGGACCCGGGCACGCCGACCCAGCCGGTCGAGGCGGGATACATGGCCAACGCGTGGGTGCGCATGCGCCACCCCGACTACGACGTGCTTCGCGGGATGCTCGACGACGTGGGCAAGACCGTGCACGTCTACGCCAGATGACCGAGCACGACCAGCCCGGCACACCCGGTGAGACCCTGCGCGGATCGGTCACCCTGCTCGGGCCGCAGCGCCGCCCGCGGTTGTCAGCCGTGGTGGACCAGCTCGGCCTCGAGGGACCCTTCGCGACGATCAACGCCGGCTGGCAGGAGCGCGAGTCCGACGACGACGAGCTCGACCGTCAGCTCGGGGGACGCAGCCGCAACCTGACCCTGTGGACTCGGTGGCAGGACGTGCTCGAACGCGACCCGGAGTATGCCGCGGCCGCACGTCAGCACCGCGACGTCCTGCAGGAGACCCAGGACCTCTACCTGCTGGGACTCGACCACGCCCTGCAGGCCGTGCTGGATCTCGACCGGCAGCCGATCCGATCGGAGCAGGTGCGCGAGGCGGCCGTCGCCGAGGCGGAGTGGGTGCTGCGCAAGATCGACGAACGACACCTCGACAAGGTGCGGGCGATCCATGCCGACTTCTACGCCCGCCACCCGCCGCACGAACGCGCTGCGATCGTCGAGCACCGCGCCGCCGTCGCCGGGATGCTCGCGGACGCGGGAGCCCTCGTCCTCACCGGTGGCCACGTGGGAGTGCTGCTCGAGGTGCTGCACCTGTTCAACGTCGGAGCCGAGGTCGATGAGCTGCCGGTGCTGGCTTGGTCTGCCGGTGCCATGGCCCTCACCGACCGGGTGGTCCTCTTCCACGACCGGGTGGCACACGGCCCGACCTCCGCCGAGGTCTACGACGCCGGCATCGGGCTGGTGCCCGGGATCGTGCCGCTGCCGCACGCTCGCCGCCGGCTGCACACCGAGGACGCCGCCCGGATGGCCATCCTGGCCAGGCGGTTCGCCCCCTCCACGTGTCTCCTGCTCGACGACGGTGCCCGCGTCGACCTCGGTCCCGACGGTGAGCTGCCCGCCGACGCGACGGTCTTCGACCGCCAGGGATCGATCGTGGCGAAGGGAGATCTGGTATGAGCGGCGACGACCAGCGGCGAGGATGGAGCGAAGTGGCCCCAGCCGCCGAGGAGCGCGAGGTTCGGACATGAGCATCACCGTGCCCAACCCGGCCGACCGCACCCCCCGGGTGCCGGTGCGCGACAAGCTGGCGATCAACCGTCTGCGGCACCGTCCTTCCCTCGACGAAGCCGCCGTCGACCGGTTCCTCGCCGAGCACCAGGTGCCCGTCATCGAGGGCCCGCACTGCACCTTCCTCTACCGTGACCAGGCTGGAGACACCGACGAGGTGCACGTGCGGCACCGCATCGTCGGGCAGCCGCAACGGGTGCCGATGCGGCGGATCGAGGGCACCAGCCTCTGGTACGTCGGGATCGAGCTACCCGAGGGGTCGCGCGTCGAATACCAGCTCGAGGTCCGACGGGGCGAGGCGGTCGAGCAGATCAACGACCCGCTCAACCCCAACGTGGCCCACAGCCCGGTGGGCTCGAGCTCGGTCTGCCAGGCCCATGGTTACGTCACCCCGGAGTGGACCCGGCACGACCCGGACGCCCGCGAGGGCGAGCTGATCGACTTCACGATCCCGAGCAAGGCGCTGCGGCGGCAGGTGACGTGCACGGCATACCTGCCGGCCCGCTACCGGCACACGGCTCGCTATCCCGTGCTGATCGTCCACGACGGCCACGACTACCTGAACTTCGCGTCGATGAAGACGGTGCTGGACAACCTGATCCACCGACTCGACCTCGCCGAGACCGTGGTCGTCTTCTCCGACCCGGGCGATCGGCTTCGGGAGTATGCGAACTCGGCCGCGCACGCCCGGCACCTCGCGACCGAGCTGCTGCCCCACCTGGAGGCCGAGCTGCCCCTGATCGGGACCCCCCCGGGCCGGGCGCTGATGGGCTCGAGCTTCGGTGCGGTGGCGTCGCTGACGACCGCCTACCGATACCCGGAGACCTTCGGATCGCTTCTGCTGCAGTCCGGTTCGTTCGTCTTCACCGACATCGGCACCGACCACGGCGGCGGTCCGGCGTTCGACCCGGTGGTGAAGTTCATGAACCGCTACCGCGCCCGGCCGCGCCGCGTCGCCGACCGGATCTTCATGTCCTGTGGCATCTACGAACCGCTGATCACGCCCAACCGCTCCATGGTCCCCGTCTTCGAGCAGGCCGGGATGACGGTGCGATACGTCGAGGCCCGCGACGGCCACAGCTGGGAGGACTGGCGCGACCGGCTGCGGGACGGGTTGTCGTGGGTCTACCCCGGACCGCAGAAGTTCGTCTACGAGTAGCCCGCGGCGCGGTGGGGCCCGCACCGCACGTATCTGGTGTATGAGTGGGGGATGAAGGCCACCGAGCACTGGCACTCACCGCGGCTCGACCGTGACATCGCGATGGCCCGATGGGGCACGTTCGGCATCCCGGTGCTGGTCTTCCCGACCGCCGGCGGCGATGCCGAGGAGGTCGAGCGGATGGGCGTGGTCGGCGCGTGCATGGAACTGATCGACGCCGGCCGGATCAAGCTCTATTCGGTGGACAGCCTCGCCGGGCGGCTGATGCTGACCAAGGAGGGCAGCCCGGCCTACCGGGCGAAGTTCCTCAGCCTGTTCCACGAGTGCGTCCGTGAGGAGGTCGTGCCGGCCATCCACGCCGACTGCCACGGTGGGCAGCCGATCATCGCGGCAGGCGCGTCGATCGGGGCCTTCAACGCCGTGGCGATGCTGTGCCGCTACCCGGACGTGTTCACCCGCGCGATCGGCATGAGCGGCACCTACCGGATCGAGCAGTTCTACCCCGAGTGGTCCTACGACCTCTACTTCTCCTCGCCGCTTCAGTTCCTGCCCGGCCTGGGCGGGGGGACGCTCACCCAGCTGCGCCAGCGGATGATCATCCTCGCGTCGGGCGAAGGTGAGTGGGAGGACGTCGGCGAGTCCTGGGCGATGGCCGGTGCCTTGGGCGACAAGGGGATCCCCAACCGCGTCGACAACTGGGGCCCGGACTGGAAGCACGACTGGGAGACGTGGCGGGCCATGCTGCCGCAATACCTCGCCGAGCTCACCTGAGGTCGGGCACGACCGACCGAGGACCTCCACCGCCACCCGGTGGGCAAAACGGCACAGCATACGTGGTATGGCAAGCAGGCGCGCCGTAAACGGCGAAAATAGTTCACGCTTCGGCCTATCCCTGCGCGCTACGCGCTGCTAGCCTCCCTCGGGTTGCCTCGGGGCCGGACTACACGCGGAAGAGCAGATACGTGAAGAAGCAGAGCAGACGACTCGGACTGGCGACCGTGGGGGCCATGTTCACCGGAGCAGCCTTCGGTGCACCCGCTGCCACCGCGGCACCGACCCCCGCCGCCGCTCCCACCCCGAATGCGGCACCGGTGGCCGCCGCCGCGCACGTGGCCACGGCGGTCCACATCGCCACGGCGGTGCCGACGACG
>NZ_VOHR01000222.1 GCF_009192725.1 Segeticoccus rhizosphaerae
TGGCGCGGCACCGCCACCCGAGTGCCCCGGCGGGCGCCGCCCCGCAGCTGCTCCACGTCACCGACCTCGGCGGCGCCGCGCTGCAACAGGCCGAGGGCATCCAAGTGCGGGTGCTCGAGGCCGTCGTCCTCGCCCTCGGACAGCGGCAGACCAGCCAGCTGCGCACCAGCATCCAGGCACTGGCAGCGGTCATGGACGGCGGCCAGGAGACGCCGCGGCCGAGCCTCGAGGCAGTTCCGGCTGCCACCGACGACACTGACGACACTGACGACGCGGCGGACCTGGTGGAGACGGCGGATCCGGGGCCGGCCGACTGGCCACCAGACATCCGCACCTGCTGAGCAGGGGCGGCCGGGTCACACTCGCTCAGCCCTCGTCGACGTCTCCCGCCTCGTCCCGTTCGTCCCGGTCGGCCCACTCCAGCAGGCTGTCCAGCGCGTATGCCGTGTCGTCGATGTCGGCGTGCAGGTCGCCGCGCCGCGCGAACCGCTCCGGCACCGTCGCGATGGTGAGTTCACGCGGCTGCACGTCGTCCACCTCGTCCCAGGTGATCGGCGTCGAGACCGTGGCGTCGGGAAACCCACGCACCGAGTAGGCGGCGGCGATCGTGTGGTCCCGGGCGTTCTGGTTGTAGTCGACGAACAGCTTGCGCGGGTCCCTGTCCTTGCGCCACCAGGTCGTCGTGACGTCGTCGGGCGCCCGGCGCTCCACCTCCCTGGCGAAGGCGAGCGCGGCGCGACGCACGTCGTCGAATCCCCACCGCGGCTCGATGCGCACGTAGACGTGCATCCCCGACCCTCCGGAGGTCTTCGGCCACCCCACGATCCCGAGTTCGTCGAGCACCTCGTGCACGACGTGCGCGACCCGTCGGACCGTGTCGAACTCGCAGTCGGGCATCGGGTCGAGGTCGATCCGCCACTCGTCGGGGCGCTCGGTGTCGTCCCGCCGGGAGTTCCACGGATGGAACTCGACCGTGGACATCTGCACGGCCCAGATGACGCTGGCGAGCTCCGTGACGCACAGCTCGTCGGCATACCGGTCGTAGCGGGGGAAGTGGAGGCGGACGGTCTCCACCCAGTCCGGGGCACCACGAGGCAGCCGCTTCTGGTGGACCTTCTCCCCCTCGATGCCCTCGGGGAAGCGGTGCATCATGCAGGGGCGATCACGCAGCGCGCGCACGATGCCGTCGCCCACGGCGAGGTAGTAGCGCGCGAGGTCGAGCTTCGTGGCGCCGAGGGCGGGGAAGTAGACCCGCTCCGGGTTGGAGATCCGCACGGTGCGCTCCCCGACCTCGAGCTCGATCGCCGGAGACGACCCTGTCCTGGATGCCATGGCACCCAACCTACGCGGCCATGTGCATGACCTCCCAGAGGTGACCGTCGGGGTCCTGGAAGCTCCACCCGTACATCGTGCCGTCCTCCATCGGGTCCTGGGAGGAGCGCCCTCCGGCCTCGAGCGCGGTGGCGACGAGCCGATCGACCTCGTCGCGGCTCTGTGCCGAGATGCAGAGGATGACCTCACCCCGTGAGTCGGGCTGGGCCACCGGCGCAGGGGTGAACGTCGCGAAGAAGTCGCGGGCCAGCAGCATGACGTAGGCCTCGTCGCTGACGACCATGCAGGCAGCCCGGTCGTCGGTGAACGCGGTGTTGAACTCGAAACCCAGGCGGGAGAAGAAGTCGATGGACCTCGTCAGGTTCGACACGGGGAGGTTGACGAAGATTGTGCGAGCCATGGCTGGGGCACCCTCTCGGTGTAGTGGCGTCACCCCACCACGTTCGATGGGGTCCGGTGCCCATACAGACCGCTCCGGCACGGGAAGTCATCGTCCCCCTGGTCATCCGCGAGAACCCCCGGTCGGAAGCGATGAGTTCTGGTGGCCGGAGGAGTCCACCAACCAGAGCACGAGCCGTAGAGTGGACGAGGACCCAGGAGGCCCACGTGAGCCAGACCACGAGCACGCCACCCCAGAGCACGGACACGCCACCGGTGGATCTTGACGAGTTCCCTCGGCTGGCCGACCCCTACCGCCGCGAGCTGACCGCGCACTGCTACCGGATGCTGGGCTCGGTCCACGACGCCGAGGACCTGGTGCAGGAGACCTATCTGCGGGCGTGGCGGTCCTACCACAAGTTCGAGGGACGCTCCTCGATGCGCACCTGGCTCTACCGGATCGCCACCAACGTCTGCCTGACCGCGCTCGAGGGCCGCGCGAAGCGGCCCCTGCCCACCGGGCTGGGTGCGCCCGGCAGCGATGCCGCGGACCCGCTCGTCGAGCGTGCCGAGGTGCCGTGGCTGGAGCCGGCACCGGAGTCCGTGGTCGGGAGCATCTCGGCCGACCCGGCCGAGGTGGCCGCCTCCCGCGAGACGATCCGGCTGGCCTTCATCGCGGCCCTGCAGTACCTCCCGCCCCGGCAGCGCGCCGTGCTGGTCCTGCGCGATGTCCTCAGGTGGCGGGCCGCCGAGGTGGCCGAGGCCATCGGCACCACGACGGTCGCGGTCAACAGCACCCTGCAGCGGGCCCGCAAGCAGCTGGCCGATGCCTCGCCGCGCGAGGAGGCCCTCGCCGAACCCACCTCACCGGAGCAGCGGGAGCTGCTCGACCGCTACGTCACCGCGTTCTGGGAGAAGGACGTCGACGCCATCGTCGCGATGTTCACCGACGACGCCGTGTGGGAGATGCCGCCGTTCACCGGCTGGTACCAGGGCGCCGAAAACATCGGCCGGCTGATCGGCGGCCAGTGCCCCGGCCAGCGCGAGGACATGCCGATGGTCGCGACGACCGCGAACGGCCAGCCCGCCTTCGGCCTCTACATGCGGACGCAGGACGGCACGTTCGCGCCGTTCCACCTGCAGGTCCTGACCCTCACCAAGGACGGGGTCAGTCACGTGGCTGCGTTCTTCGACACGTCGCTCTTCGCCACGTTCGGCCTCCCGGACCGTCTGCCGGCGGGGACGCGTCCGGGCGCCTGAGCCACGTGCCCACCGGTCGGACCGCCTCGCTGGAGGCGGCCCTCGCCCTGCTCGAGCGGTCCATCGGCTACACGCGCGGCTCCTTGGCGCTCGTGACACCGCGGCTGCTGGACCGGCCCACACCCTGCTCCGACTGGGACCTGCTGGCCCTGCTGCGTCACATGGACGACTCGTTGCAGGCCCTGCTCGAGGCCACGGACCGGGGGTATGTCGCCCTGTCACCACCGGGAGACGGCGAGCCGGTCGGCCTGCTGCTGGAACGGATCCGGACGCGGGCCTGCTCGGTGCTCGGAGGATGGACCCACCAAGACGGCGCGGCCCTGGTGTCCATCGCCGGTTCTCCCCTGTCGGCAGCACTGACGGCGACCGCCGGGGCGCTGGAGGTCGCGGTGCACGGTTGGGACGTCGCCACCGCCTGCGGCCACGACGCCCCCCTGCCCTCCGCGCTCGCCGAGGAACTGCTCGACCTGGCTCCCCGACTGGTCACCGACGCGGACCGTCCGGCTCGGTTCGCCCCGCCGGTGACGCCCTCCGGGTCACCGAGCGACCGGCTGCTGGGATTCCTCGGGCGCAGGAGCCCCCCGGAGCCGGGCGGGCGGTTGGGCGACGCGCCGACCTGAGTCACGTCATACGGGCCCCGACTCGGCGAACTCCTTGGGCCGGCCCCTGCCGCGGGAGTCGACGATGTCACGGATCTCGTCGGTGGCGAAGCCGCTGCGCACGCCCCAGTAGTAGGCCGTCAGGCCGAGGGCCATCTCGAGGAGGGTGCCCCACGGGAACGCCAGCGGAGGGTTGTCGAGGGGACCGTAGAAGCCGTAGTAGGAGATCGGGACGGTCCCGAGCAACAGCCACAGCAGCCAGGCCGAACGCTCGATGTGCAGGCGTCCCTCGGCGTTGGAGAGGGCCCACATGATGACGCAGAACGCCACCAACGCGACGGTGAAGGCGATGAAGTAGGTCCAGAAGGACCAGCCGCCCTTGCTCTGGCCACCCGAAGCCGTCAGGACCCAGCCGCCCTCCCGGGCGATCCAGATCCAGGCCGCCATGAAGACCGCGCCCAGCACGGCCGCGGGAGTCGGCGCCATCCAACCGTGCTTCCACGCGTAGTACCACGCGAACAGCGGCAGCCCGATGAACGTCGCGGTGAACACGTTGGCGAGGGTGGAGAAGCCGGCCCAGTAGAGGATGAGGACTGCGGCGAGGTAGCCGACCGGCGACCAGAAACCGGCCGCCTTGAGGAAGAACGGACGCGGCAGCTCGGGTGCCGTCTTGCGCATCACGGGGAGGCCGACGCCACCCATGACGTAGGTGAGCACTGCTGCGGCGCTGATGAATCCGACCAGCTGGTACCAGCTGGGCGCCGGCACGAAGAAGACGCAACCGACCACGGTCGACACGATGAGCGCGATCCACGGGATGCCGAACTTGTTGTTGTTCTGGAACATCGGGGGGATGTTGCGGTGGACGGCCAGCCCGTATCCCGTGCGGGTGGCGGTGCCGAGATAGACCCACCCGGTCGCCAGCGGTGACACTGCGGCGTCGATCAACAGCAGCGTGCCGAGCGCGGTCAGGGCGGCCAGGTTCGCGGAGTCGAGCGCGTGGAAGAACGGTCCGTCGGCCCACGACCCGGTCTCGAGCAGGTTCCAGTCGCCGGGAGACAGCCCCATGCTGGCCCAGCGGATCGCGCCGATGAAGGCGACCTGCAGGAGGGTGTAGATCACCATGGGTATGACGATCGACCCGAAGGTGGCGAGCGGCACGTTGCGTTGCGGGTTGCGCACCTCGCCGCCGTAGTCGAGGGCCTGGCGGAATCCCAGCAGGGAGAAGATGATTCCGCTGGAGGCGATGGCGTGGAAGATGGGCGCCACCCCCATCGGCGCGAAGCCACCGAACGCATGGAAGTTGCTGCTGTCGAGGATGTAGAACAGGCCGAGGAAGGTCAGGGTCGGCAGGACGAGCTTCCAGATGGTCACCCACCGGTTCGACTCGGACAGGAACTTGGCACCGAAGTAGTTGAGGATGAAGAACAGGATCATCAACAGGATCCCGAACACGATCCCGTTGGGCCAGGCGAGGATGTCGACGCCGTTCTGTTTGGTCAGGAAGTTCATCGACGGCCACTTGCCACCCAGGTAGGTGATGACCGCGATGGCCTCGATCGGCGGGATCGTCACGGCCGACAGCCAGTAGGCCCATCCGATGATCCACCCGGCGAAGGAGCCGTGGGTCAGGTAGGTGTAGCGCACGATGGCGCCCGAGCGGGGCAGCATCGAGCCGATCTCGGCGTAGGCGAGGGCGATCAGACCGACCAGGAAGGAGGCGATGATCCAGGCGAGGATCGCGGCCGGCCCCGCCACACCGGCGGCCGAGAGCACGGCGAACAACCAGCCCGACCCGATCTGGGCGCTCACGCCGAGCAGCAACAGCTGCGTGAACGACATCGTGCGCTTCAGCCCCAGGTCGGCTGACTCGAACTGACCCAGACCTGCATCTTCTTCTACATCTGCCATCCCCCCAGAGTGCTCCTCGTCACACTCCGCTGCAGCGGACACGCGTCACAGATTTTCACGGCGAGTTTCAGACAAGTGCACAACGACCTGCGACACTGCTGCACGGAGGTTGCTCTCCGGATGGGCGGCGAAGGACGGTATGAGGCCCGAGTTCCAGGACATCGTGGACGACGTCTCCCGCATCCTCGGCGGCCCGGTCACGCTCGAGGACCGCGACTTCAACCTCATCGCCTTCTGCTCGCAGCATGCCGGCCAGATCGACCAGATCCGACAGCAGTCCATCCTGGAGCGGCACTCGACTGACGCGGTGCGAGCGCTGTTCGAGCAGTTCGGGATCGCCACCAGCGAGCAGCCGGTGCGGGTGCCGGCGATGCCCGAGTCGGGCGTGCTGCCCCGGCTGTGCCTGCCGGCCCGGTGGAACGGCGTCACCTACGGCTACGTGTGGCTGCTCGACGAGAACCCGGACCACGACGCGGCGCAGGAGCAGAGCGCCCTCGCCCTGGCCGAGCGGGCCGGCGCCCTGCTGGCGCAGCAGGTGCGGGTCCGGGAGGAGCTCGACTTCAAGCTCCAGGACGTGTTGTCGCCCGAACCGGAGATCGCCGAGATCGCGGCGGCGGACATCGACGACCGGGGCATCATCGCCCGCGGCGTGCCGGTGGCGGCGGTCGAGCTCCGGCTGGCCACGCAGGGGGCCGCCCAGCCCGTCCCGATGAACCTGTGGAGCCTGCCCCGATCGGTGTTGGCCTCGGCCGGCGACGAGCACACCACGCTCGTGGTGCCGCTGCACGGCCAGGACCTCGGACCCGCGCGCGCCGTCGCCGAACGGGCGAGGGAGCTGTATGCCGAGCGCCTGCCGCCGGGTGCCCAGGTCGACGTAGTCGCCGGCATC
>NZ_VOHR01000223.1 GCF_009192725.1 Segeticoccus rhizosphaerae
GCCGGACCGGCGGCGTAGGTGGCGGCCAGCAGCACGGCGACCGCAACGACGGCGCCAGCCTGCGAGGAGCCCTCGGTCACGGCCCGGGCCACAGCCAGCGCCAGCAACGCAGCCACCAGCAGGTGCAGCAGGCCGCCCAGCACACGCAGCACCGGAGTCAGGGAGTGAGGGTTCACAAGCCACCAGCCTAAGCCGCCACCACAACGGGCGGCACCGGCCAAAAGGTGTAGCGCGCCATGCACCCAATGGCTTCAGCGAACCAGTCTGCGGTGCGATGTGACCGACCCCCCGCTGCGGCGAGGCTGGGTACTACCGCCGGGCACTGCGTCCGGCACCATTGCCAAAGGAAGGCTGAACCTTGTTCGTCGCCTGGAAAGACCTCCGGTTCGCCAAGGGCCGCTTCGCCCTGATGGGCACCGTCGTCGTACTGATCACCATCTTGGTCGGACTGGTCTCCGGCCTGACCGCAGGCCTGGCGAAGGACAGCACCTCGGCCATCACCAACCTGCCCGCCGACCACCTCGTCTTCTCCGCTCCCGCCGCCGGCGGGGACCCCTCGTTCACCACCTCCAGTGTGGACGAAGACACGGCAACGGCCTGGGCGAAAGTGCCCGGCATTACCAGCGCCGACCCGCTGGGCATCACCACCACCCGCGCCGAAGCCGACGACCGGACCGCCAGCGTGTCCGCGTTCGGGGTCGAACCCGGCTCCCGCCTAGCACCTTCTGCCGGACAGCTCCAGCACGGCACCGCCGTGCTGTCCACCGGCGCAGCGGCCGACCTACACGTCCGGCCCGGAGACCGCATCACACTGGCCGGGCAGCACCTGCGGGTGACCGCTGTCTCCGGTGACGCCTCCTACAGCCACACCCCGGTGATCTGGACCAGCCTGGCCGACTTCCAACACCTCACCGGCGGACCCGGTGACAGCGACACCCACGCCACCGTTGTCGCCCTGACAACCAGCTCTACCGCGGACCTGGCCGCCGCCGACACCCAACTCGGCACCCGCACGGTCAGCCGCGATGACGCCCTGTCCGCGATCGGCTCCTTCACCTCCGAGAACGGCTCTTTGCAGCTGATGCGTGGGTTCCTCTTCGCCATCTCCGCGCTGGTGATCGGCGCCTTCTTCACCGTCTGGACCATCCAGCGCAGCGGCGACATCGCCGTCCTGAAAGCACTCGGCGCCTCCACCCGCTACCTGCTACGCGACGCCCTCGGTCAGGCCGTGGTCCTGCTCGCCCTCGGCACCGCAACCGGCACGGCGATCGCCGCCGGTGTCGGCGCCGCGATTGGTGCCACTGGGGCGGCCGTGCCGTTCGTCCTGGACCTAAACACAGTGGCCGTCCCCGCGCTGATCATGATCGCCCTCGGCGCCGTCGGCGCCGCCCTGTCCATCCGCCGCATCACCTCCGTCGACCCACTGACTGCCCTAGGGAGCGCCCGATGAGCCTGCACCTGACCAACATCACCCTGACCTACCCCGACGGTGCGACCCGCCTGACCGCACTGGACGACGTCACCCTGCACGTGCCGGCCGGCACCATCGCAGCCCTCGTCGGCCCGTCGGGCTCTGGCAAGTCCAGCCTCCTGGCGGTCGCCGCCACCCTGATCACCCCCGACACCGGGCGCGTCGTCATCGCCGGCACCGACACCGCCGAGATGACCCGCGCCCAGCTGACCACGCTGCGCCGCACCCGGATCGGCACGATCTTCCAGCAACCCAACTTGCTGCCGTCGCTGACCGCCGCCGAACAGCTCCAAGTGATGGCCCACCTTGACGGTCGCTCCCCGCGCGCGGCACGAGCCCGGGCCTTGGAGCTCCTGGACGCGGTCGGCCTCACCGGCCAAGCGGACCGTCGGCCCCACCAGCTCTCCGGTGGACAGCAACAGCGCATCAACATCGCCCGCGCGCTGATGAACGACCCTGCGGTGCTCCTGGTCGATGAGCCCACCAGCGCGTTGGACCACGAACGCGGCACCGCGATCCTGGACCTGATCACCACCCTGACCCACCAGCAGGCCACCGCCACCGTCCTGGTCACCCACGACCGCTCCCACCTGACCGCCGTTGACCAGATCGCCGAGGTCAACGACGGACGACTCGACAGCCCCGCCCTGGCCGGACACCGCTAACAGCGGCTACTCCATCCGCGCAGCATCTCTCGGCCCAGCGGTGCATGTCCATCCGGCGCATTCGCCAGGGTGGACGTACACGAGCCGACGCGGCCAGACCACACCACCCACCACCGCCCAGGAGGCACACCATGGAAACCGCACTCAACGTTCTGCACGTGCTCACCGCCGTCTTCATCATCGGCCCGATGGCCATCTTGCCGATGACCGCGATGCAGGCACTGCGGTCCGGGCACGAGACCCACGTCATCGCGCTGGCCCGGTCCACCGCCATCCTCAGCTGGGCCTCGCTCCTCGTCGCGGTCCTCGGCTTCGGAGTGCTGGGCATGAGTGACCCGAAGTACGACCTGTCGGTCACCACGCCGTGGGTCCTGATCTCCCTGGTCCTGTACCTGCTCGCCCTGGCCGTCAGCCTGCTGGTCGTTGCCCCCACCCTGCGCCGAGCCGGTGCGCACATGAACACCGCCGACGCGGCCACAACGACCCGAATCGGCTACGGTCGCGTCGCAGCGTCCTCCGGGATCGTTTCCCTGCTGCTTGTCGCGGTGGTCGTCCTCATGGTCTGGAAGCCCTGATACAACCGAGGAGCCCAGCCCGGGCAGCTCGCCTGATTCGGCGGAGGATCCTCAAGCGGACGGCCGCGAGGAGCGCTGTCAACCCAGGAGCGGTTAGCTCGATACGGTCGATCAAGACGGCTTGATGTGGGAGGTCCAGCGGTGCCAGGAGGAGCAGATCCGGTGGTACGCAGCGCGGAGCCGGACGACGTTGAAGCGATCACGCGGTTCGGCGAGGTGGTGATTCGGCCGCACTATGCACCGCTGATCGGCGCGGCGGCCGCCGATGCGCAGGTGCGCGACTGGTGGAACGAATCCCATGTCCGGGAAGCCGTGACCAACGGGTTGGTCGTCATCGCGGAGGCCGGCGGAAAGGTCGTCGGCGTGGCCCAGCGCGGCCAACAGGGATCCGACCACGTGATCTACAAGCTCTACGTGCACCCGGAGCACCGCCGGCGCGGATTCGGTCCACAACTCATCGCCGCGCTCATCCAGCAGCTGCCCCCCGACGCCGGTCGGCTGCACATCGAGCATTTCGCCGGCAACGAGCACGCCGGCACCTTTTACGAACGCGAGGGGTTCATGGTCGAACGCGTCGACCCAAGTGCGACCGGCAACGCGGCGCTCGATGTGGTCTGGCGTGTCCGCGACGTCAGCCCATCCCAGTAGGCCAAGGCTGCTGGCTGAGGTGGGTGGTGACGCCGCTTGGCGGCGCCCTTGGTGGTCCGGCGCCACCGCTCGTTTGCCTGGCGCCTGACCACCAGGTCATCGCCAGTAGCGGATCGGCTTGCGGACGCGGTCACGTCGCACGTGTGCCGTATAGAAGACGCCAGCGGACACCTCATCGCGGGCAACCGGTGACAACGCCTGCCGCAGTTCTCGTCGCCGGTGATGGTTCGGCTACCGGGCACGGGTGCCGTCAACCGCCGGTGTCGGAGCCGAGGTGCCCACCGGTGCCGCGGGATCTGCGTCGCCGCAGCTCGGTGATGATCTGGTTCTGCTGGCGCAGCAGGTGCCGGACCGCCTCCGGTCCATCGTCATGGCCATCTGGGCGGCCGAGGGGAGTGTGGCCGGTAGTGCTGGTGGCTGCGCGGCGTAGCAGGCGGATCCGTTGCTCGGTGTCGGCCAGCAGGTCGATGAGCTCCCGCAGGGTGAGCGTGGACAGGGCTTC
This sequence comes from Segeticoccus rhizosphaerae, assembly GCF_009192725.1. GTDB lineage: Bacteria > Actinomycetota > Actinomycetes > Actinomycetales > Dermatophilaceae > Segeticoccus > Segeticoccus rhizosphaerae. The sequence continues at coordinate 3,862 of NZ_VOHR01000223.1, forward strand.
GTGCTCGGTTCCCATCTCGGCTCTCCTACGCTTCGGTGCGGGCCTGGGTCGCGCCGGTTCCGGGCTCAGGTGCGGGAGTCGGCGGTGCCGTCGTGGTCGTAGTCATCGTCGTCTTCCCCGGGTACGGGCAGGGCCTGCTCCCAGGCGTCGGCCGGGTCGGCCTCCTCCGGCAGGGCGGTGTGCCCGGTGTCGTCGGGGTAGCGGGTGTCGTTGGCTTCGGCGGTGTCGGGGACGGCGGGGGTGGCCTGTTCGGCGGCGTCGGCCTCGGGTACCTCGGTGATGACATCCCTGGGCAGGTCGTCCCGGTCGGCGGTACTCATCGGGGTCATGACTGGCTCCTCCGGGTTTGGTCTGGGTCGGTGTCGTCCTCGTCGCCGTTATCGGATTTCGCTGTCGACGTCGCTGATGGCGTCGGTGGCGGTTCAGTGTTGTTGAAGGTGTGGTCGTCGAGTCGGTGGGGCAGGCGGTCGTTCTCGTCTTGCAGGTTCAGCACCATGGCGATGCCGGCGAGATTGAGCCCGTCGCCCAGCAGTGCGCCGATGCAGCGTAGCCGGTCCAGGTCATCGGCGCTGTAGCGTCGGGTGCCGCCCGGGGTGCGGTCGGGCTCGAGCAGTCCCCGGGCCTCGTACAGCCGCAGTCGCTGGGCGTCCATGCCGGCGAGTTCGGCGGCCACCGAGATTCCGTACACGCCTCGACCGGGCTCACGAGCTCGCCTCGCTGGATTCCCCTGCCGCGGCCAGCAGCGGTGCGTCGGCGCGGGCCGCGGTCTTCTCCGATCCGGGACGGGTGCCCAGGTCACCGGTCGTTGTTTCGGTGACCGCGGGGCTGGCCCGGCGCGCGAGCAGCTCCACCGCCACGTGCCCACGTCCACAGCCCGGGCACAGCACCGCGCCGGGCGCGGTGGGATCGGGGCAGGGCAGCCCCTCGTGGAAGTAGTAGTCCCGATCATGCCCATGACCGTCTTCGACGTGCTGCACGTCGTAGTCGAGCACCCACTTGTGGCCGCAGCCGCCACAGCTGAAACCGAGCCGCTCCACCGACACCTCCCTGAGGACCACTGCCAGCCACCTCTTCCTTCCATCGAGATTTCTCGGCCCGGGTCTTGCCTCAGTGTCCCACAGGTGCTATATCAAATCTATAAGCGCCACCATAGGAAAGGTGGTGGCACTGACAGGCGGTGTGGGAAGGAGTGGTTCACCGATGGCACAGATGTTGATGCGCACCGACCCGTTCCGCGAGCTGGACCGGCTCACCCGGCAGATGTTCAACGGCAACGGCACCCTCGCGTACCCGGCGGCGATGCCGATGGACGCCTGGCGTGAGGGGGACAGCTTCGTCGTCGAGTTCGACCTGCCCGGGGTGGACCCCGGCGCGATCGACCTGGACGTCGAGCGCAACGTGGTCACCGTGCGGGCCGAGCGCCCGGTCCGGCAGGACACCGGTGACATGATCGCTGCCGAGCGGGCCAGGGGCACGTTCAGCCGCCAGCTGGTGCTGGGCGACAACCTGGACACCGAGCGCATCGACGCCGGCTACGACGCCGGCGTGCTCACGCTGCGGATCCCGGTGGCCGAGCAGGCCAAGCCCCGCAAGATCGAGATCAGCACCGGCGACTCCGGCCGGCAGGCGATCAACACCTGACCGACCCCGGTGGTGTCCACCATGTTGACCACGACCACAAACAGCGGTGCGGGCGTCGCCGAGGCCACCGCCGACAACGCCGCCAAGGCCGCTGTTGAGGAGGAGTTCTGGGCGTTGGTGTGTGACGATGAGGAGCTGCTCAGTGCGGAGTTCGACGCGATCGTCGCCGCCGCATGGCCCAGTTCCCCCATCCGCACAGCGGGCCGCCACGCCGACCACCACCGATGGGGTATGCCGGCGCCCGGCCGCGTCGGGGCCTCGCCCCCGGCCGACCGGTCTGCGCGCCCCGGCGTCGATGGTTGGTCCCGGCAGCGCTCACCCCCGCGCGCCCAGTAGTCAGGTCATGGGGCCGGTCACCCACCGGCCCAGGCGATCCCGCGATGGTCATATCGAGGAATGAGGAGGAGGTGATCGGGTCAGCACCTTGTCACCGAGTACCGGGCGGCCGCTGATTCCGCGCGCCACGTCTGCTCCGTGCAAGGCGCCACCAAGAGGTGGCGTCACGCCCTCACGGCGATCTCGTGATCTCCGGCGCGCCGGACCAGCGGTTGTCACGCCCGCCAACATCGGCTCAGGCGGTGTCCCCGACTCGTTGAGGGGCACCGCCTGACCCGGTGTGCAGTCCCCTTCCAGTTCGGTGACACAGGGTGGTTTCTGACGCGGCAGCGTGATGACGGCAGTAGATCCGGGCGTGGACCTGTACCGGCTGCTGGGGGTGGACCCCAGCGCCAGCAGCGCGGACATCGCGCGGGCCTACCGGCGCCTGGCCCGCCGCTGGCACCCGGACGAGATCG
>NZ_VOHR01000224.1 GCF_009192725.1 Segeticoccus rhizosphaerae
GCCGGCCGGCCGTCATACCGACGGTGCGCGCGAAGGCGCCCTGGGCACGATCCGCCGCCCGGGGCGCCGCCTCGCCCCCGCCCCGCTAACCTGTGCCGTATGTCGTCGGCACCGATCGAGATCCACGTCATCGCGGACTCCACCGGCGACACCGCTGCCCGGGTCGCGCGCGCCGCCCAGGCCCAGTTCGTCCAGCACCCGACGCGAATCATGCGACACCCGCGCATCGCCACCGCCGACGGCCTGCGCGCCGTCTTCGAGAGCATCAACGGCGACGGCGGCAAGGGCGTCGCCATCTTCTCCACCCTCGTCGACGACGGGCTGCGGGCGCTGGTCACCGAGATGTGCGAGAGCCGCGGCGTCGCGCACGCCGACCTGCTCGCCCCGGCCATCACCGCGCTCGAACAGGCCAGCGGTGACGTGGCCGAACGCGTCCCGGCCCGCCCGGTCGGCACCGATCCCGACTACTTCAAGCGGATCGCGGCGATGGAATACGCCGTCAAGAACGACGACGGGCAGTTCCCCGAGGGTCTGCGCGACGCGGACATCGTGCTGATCGGGGTGTCGCGCACCGGCAAGACGCCGCTGTCGATGTACCTCGGCTACCTCGGCTACAAGACCGCCAACGTCCCGCTGGTGCGCGGGATCGCCCCACCGCCGGGCCTGTTCGAGGTGCCTCGGTGGAAGATCGTCGCCCTGACGATCGACCCGCAACGGCTGGCCACGATCCGTGGCCGCCGGGTGCGGGCGCTCGGCGGGAGGGCGCGCGGACGGGACGGCTATGCCGAGCTCAACCGCATCTACGACGAGCTCGAGGAGGTCGGGGCGATCCACAAGCGCCTCGGCTGCCCCGTGATCGACACCACCTCCCTCGCCCTGGAGGAAGCCGCAGGGCGGGTGATAGACCTCGTCGACGATCGTCGCCGAGCCGCATCAGGCAACACCTGGGCCACACCGTGAAACCCGAGGAGAACCGATGAGCACCAGCCCCGCCGCCGAGCCGTCCGCACACGACGCGAGCGCCGCCGAGGACGCGAAGTACATCTACGACCTCTCCGAGGGCGACGCCTCGATGAAGCCGTTGCTCGGTGGCAAGGGCGCCAACGTGGCCGAGATGACCAAGATCGGCATCCCGGTGCCCGACGGCTTCACGGTGACCACCGCCGCCTGCATCGAGGCGACCAAGCACGACGGCGAGTGGCCCGCGAGCCTGTGGGACGACATACAGGCAGCCCTCGCGCGTCTGGAGGAGCGCACCGGCCGGGTGCTCGGCGCCGCTGAGAACCCGCTGCTGGTCTCGGTCCGCTCGGGCGCCGTCGTGTCGATGCCCGGCATGATGGACACGATCCTCAACCTCGGCATCAGCGACGAGTCGGTCGAGGCGCTCGGCCGCGAGGCCGACAGCCCGCGTTTCGCCTGGGACGCCTACCGCCGGTTCATCCAGATGTATGGCGAGGTGGTCGAGCAGGTGCCGGCGCACGTCTACGACGACGCGCTCGTCGCGCTCAAGCACCAGCGCGGCGTCACCCAGGACACCGAGCTGACCGCCGATGACCTCAAGGGGCTCGTCGCGACCTTCAAGGACCTGTCGCGCGAGCACATGGGCGAGGAGCTGCCGACCGACCCGCGCGAGCAGCTGCGGCGCTCGGTCGACGCCGTCTTCCGCTCCTGGCTCAACCCCCGCGCGGACGTCTACCGCCGCGCCAACAACATCTCCGCGGACCTCGGCACCGCCGTCAACGTGATGCAGATGGTCTTCGGCAACCGAGGCGAGACCTCAGCAACCGGAGTGTGTTTCACACGCAACCCGGCCACCGGTGAGAAGGAGCTGTATGGCGAGTTCCTCACCAACGCGCAGGGCGAGGACGTGGTTGCGGGGATCCGCACACCGCGCCCCCTGAAGGAGATGGAGCAGGTGCTGCCGGACGCCTACCACGAGCTGATCGAGACGATGCGCAAGCTCGAGGAGCACTACGGCGACATGCAGGACATCGAGTTCACCGTGGAGGAGGAGAAGCTCTACCTGCTGCAGACGCGCAACGGCAAGCGCACCGCGTCCGCGGCCTTCAAGGTGGCCCGCGCGCTCGTCGACGAGGGGGTCATCGACCAGCGCGAGGCGCTGCGCCGGGTCGAGCCCGCCCAGCTCGACCAGCTGCTGCACCCGGCGATCGACCCCGAGCACGGCGCGACCCCGCTGACCAAGGGCCTCAACGCCTCTCCCGGCGCCGCGGTCGGCGAGGTGGTCTTCGACGCCGACACGGCGGAACGTCGCGGCAAGGCGGGCGACGCGGTCGTGCTCGTGCGGTGGGAGACGGCGCCGGACGACATCGCCGGGGTCATCGCGGCCCAGGGCGTGCTCACCGCGCACGGCGGTATGACGTCGCACGCCGCCGTGGTCGCCCGCGGCATGGGCAAGCCGTGCGTGGCGGGAGCCTCGGAGATCAAGATCGACACCGACGCGAAGACCCTCACCATCGGCTCCACCGTGCTGCGCGACGGCGACACCATCACGCTCGACGGCTCGACCGGCGAGGTCTTCGAGGGCGCGCTCGAGCTGGTGCCCCCGCAGATCAACGAGGACTTCCAGACCATCGTCGGCTGGGCCGACGAGATCCGGCGGCTCGGCGTGCGGGCCAACGCCGACACCGGCGAGGACGCCAAGCGGGCGCGGGAGTTCGGTGCCGAGGGGATCGGACTGTGCCGGACCGAGCACATGTTCATGAACGAGGAGCGACTGCCGGCGGTGCAGCGGATGATCCTGGCCGAGGACGAGGACGCCCGTGCGTCCGCGTTGGCCGAGATCCTGCCGATGCAGCAGTCCGACTTCGAGGAGATCTTCGAGGCGATGTCCGGGCTGCCGGTCACCGTCCGGCTGCTCGACCCGCCGCTGCACGAGTTCCTGCCCAACCTGGTCGACCAGGCTCTGCTGGTCCAGCGTCTGGAGATCGAGGGCGGCAAGCAGTCGGAGCTCAAGGAGGCGCAGCACCTGCTGGGCCGGATCCACAAGCTGACCGAACAGAACCCGATGCTCGGCACCCGCGGCGTCCGGCTCGCGCTGATGTATCCCGAGATCCCGGAGATGCAGGTGCGCGCCATCGTGCGGGCGGCGCTCGCGGTCAGGGAGAAGGGCGGTGACCCGAAGGTCGAGATCATGGTCCCGCTCGTGGCGTTCGCCCAGGAGCTGCAGCGGATGCGCGACCTGATCGACGAGACCGTGGCCGACGAGCTGTCCGGCTCCGGCGACCAGCTCGACTACACCGTCGGCACCATGATCGAGCTGCCGCGGGCGGCGGTGTGCGCAGACCAGATCGCCGAGCACGCCGACTTCTTCAGCTTCGGCACCAACGACCTGACGCAGACCGGCATCGGCATCTCCCGCGACGACGCGGAGGGCGCCTTCCTCGCGGCCTACGTCGACGACGACATCGTGCCGGGCAACCCGTTCAGCTCGATCGACCAGGACGGCGTCGGCGGTTTGGTGCGACTCGGCACCGAGCGCGGGCGGTCGGTCAAGGAACACCTCAAGGTCGGTGTGTGCGGTGAGCACGGCGGTGACCCCGCCTCAATCGCCCTGTTCAACGAGATCGGCCTCGACTACGTCTCGTGCTCGCCCTACCGGGTGCCGATCGCCCGGTTCGCCGCGGCCCGGGCCATCCTCGACGGCGAGAACGAGGAGAAGTCCCAGGCCTGACGCGAGCGCCTTGTCGGGTGGCCCACGCAGAGCTACGGAGGCACTCACGCCGGGTCCCGCCCGGGATGGCAAGATCGCCTGCGTGATCCTCCGGGAGCAGGGCGTGGTCGTGGCGGTGGCACGAGATGGCCGACACCGGTTCGGCAAACCGACCACGACGGCCATCCGGCTGGTCCCTGGGCTCGGCGTCGAGGGAGACGCCCACGCCGGTGCCACGGTGCAGCACCGGTCGCGGGTCCGCCGCGACCCTACCGAGCCGAACCTGCGGCAGGTGCACCTGATCCACGCCGAGCTGCACGACGAGCTCGTGGCGTCCGGCTTCGAGGTCGAGCCCGGCCAGATGGGTGAGAACGTGACCACACGGGGTCTCGATCTCCTGTCCCTTCCCCGCAGCACCCGCTTGCACCTCGGCGAGGGCATCCTCGAGGTGACCGGGCTGCGCAACCCGTGCACCCAGCTCGATGACTTCCGGCCGGGCCTGATGAAGGCGGTCCTCGATCGGGATGAGCGCGGCCGCCTGGTCCGCAAGGCCGGTGTCATGGCGGTGGTGGTCGAGGGCGGGGAGGTGCGGTCGGGCGACCCGATCGACGTCGAGCTGCCCGCCGGTCACCACCTCCCGTTGCAGCCGGTCTGAGCCGGGCCGCGGACGAACGCAGCGGGAATGGTGGCGAGCGCGCTCGGCCCTGCCTGACAACGACCCGCCCGGCCCCGCTGGCCTAGGCTGCCGCAGTGACCGACTACCTCCACCTCAACCGAGCCAACTGGGACGAGCGTGCCGCGGTGCACGCGGCCTCACCGGGCTACTCGATCGAGGCCCTGCTGGCCGACCCCGGGCGCCTGTCCGACGTGGTGGCGTTCGACGCCGCCAGACTCGGCGATCTCCACGGCCTGGACGTGGTGCACCTACAGTGCCACATCGGCACCGACACCCTCTCGCTGCACCGGCTCGGCGGCCGAGTCACCGGCGTCGACTTCTCGCCCGCCTCGATCCGCGAGGGGCGCACCCTCGCCGAGGCGGCCGGTGCGCCGATCGACTATGTCGAGAGCGACGTCTACACCGCGCCGGAGGCTCTCGGCGACCGCCAGTTCGACGTCGTCTACACCGGGGTGGGCGCGCTGTGCTGGCTGCCCGACATCCGGCGTTGGGCGCAGGTGGTGGCGGCTCTGCTTCGGCCCGGCGGGCGGTTGCACCTGCGTGAGGGCCACCCGATGCTCTGGGCCCTGGATGTGCCCGACGAGACACGAGCGGTGCGAGTCGCGTTCCCCTACTTCGAACGGGCCGAGCCGTTGGTGTGGGACGAGGACGCGACCTACGTCGAGACCGAGCACCGCTTCGCCAACACGGTGACGCACGAGTGGAACCACGGCCTCGGCGAGATCGTGACCGCGTTGCTGGACGAGGGTTTGGAGCTCACCGGGCTGCTGGAGCACGACACGGTGCCGTGGGACGCGTTGCCGGGGATGATGGAACTGGTCGACGTCCTGCCCGCGGCCGGCGGTCGACCTGCGGTGCAGGAGTACCGTCTGGTCGAGGACCCCGAGCGGCTCGCCGCGACCTACACGCTCCAGGCGGTCACGCGGCGCTAGCTTCGAGAGCGCGTGCCGGCCGCGAGCTCCTCGGGTGTGGCGATTCTGCCGGCGGCTCACCGCCCCCGGGGACTCAGCCCTCGGCGTCGACGCGAGGCATGCCGTAGTCGCGGGTGACGGTCGCGACGCGAACGCGGTAGTCGGCATACCAGATCTCGCGCCCGCGAGCCTGCGCGATCAGGTGCGCGCCGACCTGCTTCCATGCTCGAGCCGCGTCCTCGTCCTGCCAGTAGGAGACCGTGATGCCGAGTCCGTCGCGGACCGACTCGATCCCGAGATAGCCGGGCTGCTCACTGGCCAGTTGGTCCATCCGCTCCGCCATGGCCGCGTAGCCCTGGTCACCGTCAGTGCGCGTCGAGGTGAAGATCACTGCGACGTATGGCGGTTCGGGCGTCTGGGCGAAGGGAAGCTCCACGGCCACCAGCCTACGAGATCAGCGCAGCCAGGTGGCCACGAACCACCCGACACCGTATGGCGCTCCCCGCCACCCGAGCTCGGCACGCCATCCGCTGCCACTCCGGTGCCCGTCCCGTGCCGCCGCCGCGAGCAACGGCCACAGCTCGGCGCCCTCAGCGGTGAGCTCACGGCCGAGGCCCCGGTCCAGCGCCGCGAAGTCGGCCGGGTCGGCCGAGGTGAGCGCTCGACATACGTCGTCGTCATAGCTCTCGGCGCGGACGTCCTCGGCCCGTGGCGCCTTGGGCCCGTGACAGGCGGCCCCGTCCGCGACGACGACGAGGCCGATGGGTGCGTCGTCGAGCACCAGGCTGCGTGCGTAGTCCTCGACCGACTCAGGAGTCAGGGTGATCCACAGTGTCTCCCTCCAGAGCGCCGCGGTCCCGGGATGTTCGCGGGCGACGTCAGAGGTGAGGCGGCGGGCCACCAGCAACGGCGTCGGCACGCCGTCGGTCGGCAGCCCGGGAGCGCTGGATGGCATCAGCGCTCCTGGCAGCGCGGCGAGCTCGAGGCGTGGTCCGAAGGAGTCGTCCGTGAGCGCTCCGGCCAGGTCGTGCGACCGCGAGCCGGCCTCGACGTCCTCGGCCGCCAGACCCACGACGACGAGCCTGCCGAGGGG
>NZ_VOHR01000225.1 GCF_009192725.1 Segeticoccus rhizosphaerae
AGCAGCGCCCCGGACCCGACCGCGGCCCCGGCCACGCCGACGACCATGCCGGCGGTCGAGACGATGCCGTCGTTGGCGCCCATGACCCCGGCCCGCAGCCAGTTCAGCCGTGACCCCAGGCCGCTGCCGGTCCGCAGGACCTCGCTGCTGGCCGGCGAGGCCGCCTCCGAAGCGCTCGTCTGAAGGACCGTGCGGTCCGTCATCGTGGTCACCGTCCACCTCCTTCGTCCCACGCGCGCCCGGTGCGCGCTGGTTGACTCCATGACACCGGGAATCGCGCTCGGGCGCCTTGACCCAGGTCAAGTCGCTGGAAGCAGTTGGGCCGCGGCGGTGTCGCAGGCCGAGAACTCCTCGGAGGAAGGGCGTGTATGGCGGTGCGTGACGGCGGTCCGCTCGCTGGGTCAGGCCCGGCGCCCCACCGACACGTGCTTCTCGCTCTCGACGGTGAAGGAACTGCCGTTCCAATCCGCGAAACGGTCCTCCAGCTGCAGCCCGGCGAGCCGAGCGCATGAGGTCGAGTTCGAGGAGAGTAGGACAGCAGCAGCCTCGCCGTGCCGATTCGCACCGACTTGTCACAAACGACAAGTACGACGATGTGCCGGTCGGAAACGACAAGTCGGATGAGAACCGACAGCCGCTTTAGGCGATGTGACGCAGATCCGAGACGCCGCCCGCTGCGAAGGACTCGTAGGTGACCACCTTCACCGAATCGCCGGGGTGTGGGGCCTCGACCACGAGCCCGTCACCCAGGTACATGCCGACATGCCCGGGCGCGGCCAACGTGCCGTCGGAACCCGGCGTCAGGATCAGGTCGCCCGGCGCGAGGGCAGAGGCCGTGGTCGGGGATCCGTCGCGTCGCTGGGTCAGTGTCGTCCGGGAGATCGCGACGCCGCCCGCCGACCACGCGCGCTGGGTCAGCCCCGAGCAGTCGTAGCTGTCCGGCCCGGTCGCGGCCCACACATACGGCTTGCCCAGTTGCGCCAGCGCAAACGTGATCGCGGCCCTCGCCCGCAGCGAGGTGCCAGCCGGGACCTTGTAGCGAGCCGGCAGCCCATGGGCTCCGATCGGTCCTGCTGGGGCTTGGCCGAGTCGGCTGCCGGCGCAGTCCTTCACCGCAGCGTCGGCTTGGATTCGGGTCAGCAAGGCGTGGGCGCGGTCCAGCTGCGCGCGGTAGACCGACCCGTCCGAGGATGCCGAGACCTGGACACGTTGCGCTGACACCCACGGCGGCATGGACTGCCAGTCGGGTAGCGCCAGCAGTCGGTCCAGGAGCAGGTTCGTGGAGGCGACCGGGTCCATCCGCTGCGCCGCCGACCCCCAACTCGGGCGTTGCTGGAAGATGCCCAGCGAGTCATGGTCGTAGCCGACGCCTTGACTCAGGAACTTGTTGCCGGACGGGTCGTGCGGGTTGCTCAACACCAGCAGATTCGACTCCGCCAGGCCGGTCATCAACGCAACCAACGCGGCCCGGTCGCCTCCGCGGCTCGAGGCGGTGGCCACGATGATCCGCGCGTTCTCCGCCGCTGCGCGCGGCAACCCAGCCAGTGGCCCCGACGTCGCGCACACCGACCCGGACAGCAGGCCCGTGCTCGCGTCGACGGCACCGACCCCACCGGAAACGACGCCGAGCCCCACGACCACGACGAGCATGATCGTCAGCAGTGCGGCACCGAGGACGCCCTTCACACTCTTCACGACCAAACTACCGGGCCCGCGGTACACGAGGAGTCGAAGATCGACCCACCCTTAAGCCGTAGACAGCGGGGTGGGTCCATCTCGCGAAAGCCATACCGACCGGCCGCTCGACCGCGGCCAGCCCGTCCGGGGATCCCTTCGTTTAGGCGGCCGGCGACGCCTTCGGAGCGCAGATAGCGATCGGGTAGTAGTAGTTGGCGAACCGGGCGCTCGTGCCGTTGTTGGCCATCCGCACCAGCCACTGGTCGGACCTGCTGCCGGCTGGGCGTGAGGTGACCAGGTACTGCCCGCTGAACGCGCCGTTCTGCACGCCGCCACCGATGGCGACCTCACCGGAGGAGCAGAACGCCAGACCGCGAGCTGAACTGTTCAGCCCCACCGTGGTCTGCAGATGCACGGCGGAAGTCGGAGGCCTGCCGTGCGATGTAGCGCCGCTGGCTCGAAGACGGTGGGGCGCCGGTGGCGAAGAGCCTGAGCAGGCCCGGCCAGCCGGAGGGGGAGCCGGCGAACAGACGGTGGATGATCCGGCGTTGAGCTGGGCTGTAGCCCAGTTGCTCGAGCATGCGGTGCGTGGCCAGGCGCGAGTTCGGTCCCGCTGCTCTGGTGGAGATCGCCCGCATCGGATCCCGCGCGCCGGCGGCCCGGGCCCCGTCCAGGCGGGCGACCATCACCTCGAAGGCGGCGATCATGTGCATCGCTTCGAGTGGCTCGCGAAGACCGCAACGGTCAAGCCACTCCTCGAAGGTGGTCATGACGTCACCATCGCTTCGAGGACGAACTGGACGGGCGCGTCTGAGGTGACTCCCGTCATACCGTGCAAGGCATCGGCCTGGATGGCTCGCGCGGAGCCGAGGCGACTGCGGACGGCAACCGCGCGCAGGTGCCGGAAGAGGTGATCAGGCTTCATCTGCCGGGCGACGTCCTCGCGTGCGATCAGCCACATCATGGCGGCCACGAGCTCGTTCTGGCGGGCGTCCTCTCCGCCGATGTCCTGTGCTGTGTCGGAGCCCCAGGCGGTGCCGATGGTGTGGCCTCGGGTGCAGATCGTGGCTTGCAGGACGCGCCACAGCGCGTCCTGTTCCGGCGAGCGCTGCCGCAGACACGTGGTCCGGGCCAAGGCGGTGTGCAGCGCGATTGCTGCGCTTTGGCACTGTTCGATGCGGTTCATCGTTCACCCCTCCTGCCTGAACCGGTCGCGCACTCCAAGCCACTGGGAATGATCACCCTGCCGGGGCCCGAGTGGACTGGCCGATCGACGGTTCTGTGGATAACTGGTCCTGATGCCTCTCCTCCCTCAAGGCCGGCGGCCAGCTCCTGGTGATCAACAGCGCGCCATCTTGGTATGTCGGGCTGGTCGAGCAGGGACTCGACGGTCACCACCGCGTCACAGCGTCCGGGGGAGAGGGGATCGGGCAACCAGCGACTCACCGGGTACCGCGCAGGCCGTCTGGCAGCGTCTTGCGGGCAGGGTCTGGGCGGAGGACCGTCGTCATCGACATTCGTGTCCGTGGACCCTCTCTGGCCTGCGGGCCGGCTCAACGTCGAGGGCGTCGTCACCTCGGTGGAGTGGGTGCAGTTGGTGATGATCATGGCGGTCGCTCCCGGTCGGTCCTGGTTATCCACAAGGTCGCGCCATTGCCGTTGACGTCGATACCGCACCGGTGGGACGTTCGGGACGTTCTTGGTTTGCGGAAACGTCCCGGAGGTGGGAACCGTGGGCAACCAGAGGCTTCGGTCCGCGATGGACCATGCAGGGGTCACCATCGAGGGGCTGGCTCGAGACATCGAGGTCGACCCCAAGACGGTTCAGCGCTGGCTGGCCGGGCGCATCCCGCACGCGCGTCACCGGTGGGCGGTCGCTGACAGAGTCGATGAGGACGAGGAGTTCCTGTGGCCGGGGGCCCGCCGTCGCCCGGCGGAGGCTTTGGGCAGTGTGGCCGAGCTCGTCGCCGCGTACGCCTATCGCAGTGATGCCGAGCCGAGCCGGTGGTGGACCCTGATCACTGGGGCGCAGAACCGGATCGACCTGATGGGGTACACGCTCTACTTCCTGCCGGAGCAGCACCCGGACCTGATCCGGGTCCTGTCGCAGAAGTGCGCGGCGGGCTGCCGGATCCGGATGATGGTGGCCAGCCCAGAGGCGGAGAGCTTGCAGCTGCGTGAGGTGGAGGAGCATGCGCCGATTACGTTGTCGGCGCGCCTGCAGACCAGCCTGATCGCGTTCAAGCCGCTGCTGGCGTGCGACGGTGCGCAGCTGCGTTACCAGGACGTGCCGCTGTACAACTCGGTCTTCCGCTTCGACGACGAGATGTTCATGACCCCACACCTGTACGCCACTCCCGGACACAAGGCGCCGCTGCTGCACCTGCGACGGCTCGGCCCGAACGGGCTGTTCGATCGGTTCGCCGAGCACTTCGAGGCGATCTGGGCTGCGAGCGAACCGGCCTGACCTCCAGCTATATCCGCCCCGGCGCCCCGGCCGGCGGCGGCGAGCATGCCCTGCCCCGACCGGTGATGCCACCATGGGGGGATGGGACGACGCGACTTCTACGATGACCCCCGGGCGCCCGCCGCCAACTCGTTGGTGCCGGCCGCGTCGGCCGTGGTCGCGGATGACGCCGATCGGATCCTGCTGCACCGTCGCCGGGACAACCAGATGTGGGCACTGCCGGGCGGGCAGATGGAGCTCGGCGAGTCGATCGCCGGCTGCGTGATCCGCGAGGTCCGCGAGGAAACCGGGCTCGAGGTCGAGCCGATCGCCATCGTCGGGATCTACAGCGACCCCAAGCACGTCTTCTCCTACGACGACGGCGAGGTGCGCCAGGAATTCTCGATCTGCCTGGCCTGCCGGATCCTCGCCGGCGACCTGGCGGCCAGCGACGAGTCGTACGAGGTCGCGTTCCACGCGCCGAACGACATCGCCCGGCTACCCATGGTGGAGTCGATCAGGCTACGCGTCGAGGACTACCTGGCGGGGGACACCCCGGTGATCCGCTGATGGGTCCACGCTGTGCTGGTCAGGCATTCGCCAGCCGGCGTTCGATCTCGGCGCCGTCGCGCTCGAAGTCGGCAAGGCACGCTCGGCAGGCGCGAGAGACGGTGTGGTCGGGTCCGTAGCGTTCGCAGATCTCGTCCACCCGCTGCCGAACGGTCATGGGCTGACCGCTCGGCCCGGTGGTCAGGTCGCAGTAGGTCAGCGCGCGGTCCAACGGTGAGTCCTGGTAGGGGAACTCGTCGAGGTAGTCGTCGAAGCCACGCAGCTGTGCCTCCACGCGTGCGCCGGTGTGGTGCGCGACGAGCCGAGCCAGGCGCTCGTGGCCCCGGCGGCGCAAGTACCTGGCGCCGTCCAGCGGGTGGAAACCGGTCTTGGCCAGCGCGGGGGCATAGCCGATGTCATGCAGGTAGGCAGCTTCCACAAGTACCGGCAGGTCATCGCCAACCACTGCGCCCAGTTCTTCGGCGCGGCGCGCGACCTGCTGCACGTGGGTCCACCGGCGTCCGAGCGGCGACATGTGGGCCTCGGCCATCGTGCGGGCCCACGCCGGCGCGTCTGCAGACACCATCGATTCACCGTAGCGGAATGCCGCGGCCACGGACATGGAGCACGACGGCAACGGTCACGACTCCCCACCTTCGCCGATCCCGGGCGTGCTCTGCTCTTCGGTGACAGGCGGCGAGGTCGAGGTGGACTCCGCGGTCGCTGCCCGCGCGGCGCGTAGGTCGGCCCGCACCGCGGCAGGCGGCTGCGCCAGCAATGTTGCTGCCCGGTCGAAACCTGAGACTTCGGCCAGAGCTGCCCTGGCTCGAGACAGTTCCTGTTCGGCCTCGTCCAATCTGCGTTGCGGCGCGACCTGAGCCGCGGCCAGTCGTTCGACCGCGCGGTCCCGGCGGGCGATTGCTCGCTCGACCATGGTCAGCGCTCGTGCTTCTTGCCGCTGCGCTTCTCGCAATCGCTGGCGGGCCAACTGACTCTCTGGCTGCCTGGTGCTGTCCATCACCTGCTCCTTACCCAACGGACGCCGAACCCGCTCCGAGCCGACACCTGGACTACCTCCGAGCCGGTACACCGCTCGCTCCACTCGTCCCTCCGGTCAGCCGACCGCGCACCCCCGACCGGCTGACGTCGATCACCGCTCCGCCCGGATCGCCGATTCTCTCGTCCCACACCTCTGGCACCGCCCAGGCAAGGGTCCCGAATCAACGTGCGGTTGACCGACGCCGTTGGTTTGCAGGGACGAGTTGCTTTGGCTGGTTGCGGGGCGGGCGGCATCACCCCTGATGAGGCGCTGCAGGCTGGGGCCGTGGTAACTTTCCGTTGTCATTGTCAAATGTAAGTTTACGTGGTGAGGGGATCTGCGTGACGGTTCCGGGCTCGGCCGGGCTGGTCTTGGCGCCTGGCGTGGTGCATCTGGATGAGCCGGCGGCGGTGTTCGAGGCGATGTTGTCGGGGTGGGCGCGGCAGCAGAAGTCCCGGCTGCTGGCGGACGGGACGGTCGAGCCGCGGATGGCGCTGTTGCGTCGCTTTGTGGAGTTCACCGCCTCCTTCCCGTGGCAGTGGACGGCCGCGGACGTGGAGGACTTCACCGCCAGCTTGATGTCTGGAGGGGACCGGCTGGCTCCCTCGACGATCCGCGGCTAC
>NZ_VOHR01000226.1 GCF_009192725.1 Segeticoccus rhizosphaerae
CACCAGCCGGCGCGCCCCGCTGGTGCCTCGGCCGCGCAACCGGGCCAGCGCCACCTCGGGTCGCCGCTGCTCCACGACCGCCCCGAGCACCAGCCACAGCACGACCAGAGCGAGCAGCGCCAGCTGCACCATCAGCATGGGCACGATCTGCGCGGCCTGGTCGCGCTCGTGACGCATCTCCTGGGCCAGCGCGGACAGCCCCGAGTAGACGGTGACGGTCGGCAGCCCCGGGCTGGAGACCTCGGGCGCGATCCGGGCCGTCAGCGCGTCCACCTGCGGCCCCAGGTCCATCAGCCGGTCGATGCCGACGACGTCCTTGCGTAGCGGGAAGTCCATCTGGCTGCTGAGGTCCAGCGTCGGGTTCTGGTGCGCCCAGTCGGTGACGGTCGTGGCCCGCGCCGTGAGGATCCGGTCGGTTCGGACACTTCCTGAGTCGGGGTCCTGCGCCCCGGACCACCCGGTCAATGATGTGCCGTACCAGTAGTCACCGCGCCGCTGTTGGAAGACCCCAGTGATCCGGACCGACGTGTTCGTGGGCGGTTGCGTCGTCGGAGTCGTGGACCGGGGCGGGGTGAGCGGGATCTGCTCGCCCACCCGCCAGTGCCAGCTCTTCGCGTCCACGGAACTCACCGCCACCTCACCGGCCGAGGTGGGACACCGGCCCGAGGTGAACCTCACGTGCTCGCACATCCCCCGCCGCCACAGCACCTCCGCCGACAGGGCCACGCCCTTCGGCGACCGCGCGTCGGCGGAGAGGGTCACACTCGGCTGTGGCGGGAGGAAGGCGGTGCGCAGGCGACCGCGCACCTGCGCCCCGAGCTGTTCCGGCGAGGACGCCATGGGCGCGTCCGTCGAAGGTGAGGAGGTCAGCCGCAACCCGCTGACCTGCACCGGGTCGTGCGCCAGCCGGGCGCCGACCAGTGACTGTTGGAGTGCCCGGTCGTAGAGGGGTGCGAAGACGGCGCAGGCGGTGATCAGCGCCGAGAGCGCCGCGATCACCAGGGCCTGCGCTCGTCGGTACCGGATCGCCTTCCACATGAGCGTGGCAAGTATCAACCCGAACATCGTGTCTGTCAGGGAGATATCCACACGACGTGTCGTGCACTCAGCCGTCCGGCGAGAGCACCCGCTTGAACTCGGCGCAGAGCTCGACCACCCGGAACCCCAGCCGTTCGTTGATCGACACCATGTAGCGGTTGACCTCCGAGTTGCCCGTCTGCACGCGGTAGCTGCCGGGGAAGCGCCGCTGGAACTCGATCAGGTTGCGCACCTTGACCGCGGTGCCGGGTGACGATCTCGGGCGTGGCCTTCTCCTCCTCCAGGTCGAAGTCGCCCATCGGCGCGTCCACCGCGAGCCGGTTCTGCGCCGCGCAGTAGGACGGGAGCAGCTCGTCCGGCAGCCCGTCGGCAAAGGTCTGCAGTGCGTATGCCGCGTGGTGCGGCGCGCTCTCAGCCGCCAGTTCGTCCAGCAGGCCTGTCGAAACAGGCAACTCGAGCTCACGCACGATCTCGGTGATGGCCAACGCGAAGCCGTGGCGCTCGGCGAAGCGGCGGTAGGGATGGGCCTCCCGGTCCGCCACGGGATAACGCGTCGCTCATCAGGCTGTGCCGCCCGAGCTCGCGCGCACGGTCCACACAGTGCTCGACCAAGAGCGACCCGATGCCGGCCCGCCGCCGCTCCGGCTCGACGAACGCCATGAACCACATCAGGTCGGTGTTGTCGAGCAACGGAAGAAAGGTCATCGCGGCGCCGACCATCTCGTCCCCCTCGAACGCGCCGAAGGCCTCGTTCCGCTGCCCCGGGTCGTCCTTGCGCAGGTCGATCCGGCATTCGAGCAGGCTGTCGAGCTGGGCGTGCGGGCGCTCGAACGCCTCTGCCGCCTGCGCCCTCCCGACCACCCGCTGCCGGACGTCCTGCACGGTGGCCGACCGGGCGACCACCTCGCAGGACGTCCTGGGGCGACGGCGCGCGACCTCGGTCAGGTGAGGGCGTCGACGACCTGGTCGGCCGCGGTGTAGGGATCGGTCTGCCCGTCGACCACGTCGGCGGCGAGCGCCTCGACCCCCTCGCCGTGCCGCAGGTCGCCCATCCTGGAACGCAGCGACCGGATCGCGATCGCCTCGATCTCGTCGCCGGCGCGACGCACCCGGCGCTCCCGCAGCGTGCCGTTGGACTCCATCCAGGCAACGTGCTTGTCGATGGCCTCCATCACCTCGTCGAAACCGTCGGACTGCGAGGCCACGGTCTTGACGACCGGGGGACGCCAGAGCCCGGGCTCGGTGCGGTCGCCGAGGCTGATCATGTGGCGGATGTCGCGGACCGTCGCGTCGGCGCCGTCGCGGTCGGCCTTGTTGACCACGAAGACGTCCCCGATCTCCAGGATGCCTGCCTTGGCGGCCTGGATGCCGTCACCCATGCCGGGAGCGAGGAGCACCACCGTCGTGTCGGCCAGCCCCGCAACCTCGACCTCGCTCTGACCCACGCCCACCGTCTCCACGAGCACGACGTCGCAACCGGCGGCGTCGAGCACCCGCAGCGCCTGCGGGGTCGTCCACGAGAGCCCGCCCAGGTGGCCGCGGCTGGCCATCGACCGGATGTAGACCTCCGGGTCGAGGGCGTGGTCCTGCATCCGGATCCGGTCGCCGAGCAGCGCGCCCCCCGAGAAGGGCGAGGACGGGTCGACCGCCAGGATCCCGACCCGCTGCTCCCTGGCCCGGAATGCGGCCACGAGCGCGTTGGTCGAGGTGGACTTGCCGACCCCGGGACTGCCGGTGATGCCGATGATGTGCGCCCGGCCGGAGTGGGGGGCGAGGGCGGACATCACCTCGCGCAGCGCCGGGTGCGCGTCCTCGACCAGCGAGATCAGCCGGGCCACGGCTCGGGGTGAGCCGGCCCGCGCGGCCTCGACGAGCGCCGAGACGTCGACGGGTCGCGCCATCCCTGCCTCAGGCCTTCGGGACGCGGACCACGAGGGCGTCGCCCTGTCCGCCGCCACCGCACAGACCGGCGGCGCCGACTCCTCCGCCTCGGCGCTTCAGCTCGAGGGCGAGGTGCAGGACCAGGCGGGCACCCGACATACCGATGGGGTGTCCGAGGGCGATCGCGCCACCGTTGACGTTGACCTTGTCGGCGTCGAGGCCGAGCTCCTTGATCGAGGCCAGTCCCACCGCGGCGAACGCCTCGTTGATCTCGACCACGTCGAGGTCGGTCGGCGAGATGCCTTCTCGCTCACAGGCCTTGGCGATCGCGTGGGCCGGCTGGCTCTGCAGGCTCGAGTCGGGACCGGCCACGACTCCGTGCGCTCCGATCTCGGCGAGCCAGGTCAGGCCGAGCTCCTGCGCCTTGGCCTTGCTCATCACCACCACCGCGGCCGCCCCGTCGGAGATCTGCGACGCCGAGCCGGCCGTGATCGTGCCGTCCTTGCGGAAGGCCGGGCGCAGCCGGGAGAGCGACTCCGTGGTCGTGTCGGCCCGGATGCCCTCGTCGGTCTTGAAGTCGATCGGGTCGCCCTTGCGCTGCGGGATCGAGACCGAGACGACCTCGTCGTCGAAGAGCCCGTCCTTCCAGCCCTTGGCCGCCAGCTGGTGGCTGCGTGCCGAGAAGGCGTCCTGCTCCTCGCGGGAGAACTCCTGGTCGGCCTTGTTGGCGTCCTCGGTCAGGCCACCCATGGCCTGGTCGGTGAACACGTCCCACAACCCGTCGTAGGCCATGTGGTCGTGCATCGTGACGTCTCCGTACCTGAAGCCGGACCGGCTCTTCTCCAGCAGGTGCGGCGCATTCGTCATCGACTCCTGCCCACCGGCGACCACCACATCGAACTCGCCGGCGCGGATGAGCTGGTCGGCGAGCGCGATCGCGTCGAGACCGGACAGGCAGACCTTGTTGATGGTGAGCGCCGGCACGGTCATCGGGATGCCGGCCTTGACCGCGGCCTGCCGGGCCGGGATCTGACCGGCGCCCGCCGTGAGCACCTGGCCCATGATGACGTAGTCGACCTGGTCACCGGTGACACCGGCCTTCTCGAGCGCGCCCTTGATGGCGAAGCCGCCGAGGTCGGTGCCGGAGAAGTCCTTGAGTGAGCCGAGCAACCTCCCCATGGGGGTGCGTGCTCCGGCGACGATGACGGAAGACGGGGCGGTGTCGCTCATGATCGAAGGCCTCCAACGGGTAAGGATCTCTGCTCACCTCCACTGTATCCACGCCGGGCCCTGCCACCGGACGTGACCATCGGCACAGCCGAGCCGGGGGCGCCGCGCCTACTCTTCGACCATGACCTCCGACCTGTTCACCGCCATCGACCACGTGGGCGTCGCCGTGGCCGACCTCGATGCCGCGATCGCGTTCTACCGCGACACCTACGGCATGACCCTCACCCACGAGGAGACCAACGAGGAGCAGGGCGTGCGCGAGGCGATGATGGCCGTCGGGGGTTCCGGCTCCTGCGTGCAGCTGCTCGCACCCCTCTCCCCCGAGTCCACGATCGCGAAGTTCCTGGACCGCTCCGGGCCGGGCGTGCAACAGGTCGCCTACCGGGTCGAGGACATCGAGGCGGTCGGCGCCACGCTGCGCGAGCGCGGCCTGCGGCTGCTGTATGACGCGCCGCGCCGTGGCACGGCCGGGAGCCGGGTCAACTTCATCCACCCCAAGGACGCCGGGGGCGTGCTCGTCGAGCTGGTGCAGCCGGCCTCCGCGCCCTGACCGCGCGGTGTGGCGGTCGTCTCAAACCGCCCCCCAGGCCGCTACCGGCCAGTAGTTTGTCCGGCACCGCAAGCCCACCCGCCGCCTCCAGCCAAGGAGCACGACGATGAAGGACATCCGCGACGCCATCCTCTCCGGGGACCGCCACCAGCAGACGTATGCCGGGCTCCCGCTGCCCGACTCCTACCGCGCCGTCACGGTCCACAAGGACGAGACCGAGATGTTCGCCGGACGGGAGAGCAAGGACAAGGACCCGCGCGAGAGCCTGCACGTCGAGCAGGTGCCCGTGCCGGAGCTCGGGCCGGGCGAGGCGGTGGTCGCGGTGATGGCCAGCGCGATCAACTACAACACCGTCTGGTCCTCGATCTTCGAGCCGATGCCCACCTTCGGCTTCCTCGAGCGCTACGGCAAGCTGTCGGAGCTGTCCGCCCGGCACGACCTGCCCTACCACGTGCTGGGCTCCGACCTGGCCGGGATCGTGCTGCGCACGGGGCCCGGCGTGAACGCCTGGAAGCCCGGCGACGAGGTCGTCGCCCACTGCCTGTCGGTCGAGCTCGAGCACGCCGACGGGCACAACGACACGATGCTCGACCCCGAGCAGCGGATCTGGGGCTTCGAGACCAACTTCGGCGGCCTGGCCGAGCTGGCCGTGGTCAAGACGAACCAGCTGATGCCCAAGGCGGCGCACCTGACCTGGGAGGAGGCGGCCTCGCCCGGGCTGGTCAACAGCACGGCATACCGGCAGCTGGTCTCGCGCAACGGCGCCGGCATGAAGCTCGGTGACGTGGTGCTCGTCTGGGGCGCCAGCGGCGGCCTCGGCTCCTACGCCACGCAGATGGCGCTTGCCTCGGGCGCGACCCCGGTGTGCATCGTCTCCAGCCCCGACAAGGCCGCGATCTGCCACGCGATGGGCGCCGAGCTGGTCATCGACCGCAACGCCGGGGGATACCGCTTCTGGAAGGACGAGCAGACCCAGGACCCCCGGGAGTGGAAGCGCTTCGGCCACGACATCCGCGAGCTCACCGGCGGCCGCGACCCGGACATCGTCTTCGAGCACCCGGGGCGCGAGACCTTCGGCGCCAGTGTGTATGTCGCACGCAAGGGCGGCACGATCGTCACCTGCGCCTCGACGTCCGGGTTCGTGCACGAGTACGACAACCGCTACCTGTGGATGAACCTCAAGCGGATCATCGGCTCGCACTTCGCCAACTACCGCGAGGCGTGGGAGGCCAACGACCTGATCCGGCGCGGGTTGATCCACCCGACGTTGAGCAAGACCTACCCGCTCGACGAGACCGGCCGGGCCGCCCACGACGTGCACCGCAACCTGCACCAGGGCAAGGTCGGCGTCCTGGCCCTCGCCCCGGAGGCGGGCCTCGGGGTCACCGATCCGGAGCTGCGGGCGCGACACGAGGCTGCGATCAACCGGTTCCACGACGCCTGAGACAGAATGCGGGCGTGACGAAGCGACGTTCCACCGGCCGGACGGTGTCAGGAGCACGAGGCGACCTGGTGCGGCGCTGGCGAGCGTGGCGCCACGAGCAGCGCGACCGCTGGCAGGCGAGCAACCGGATCCAGCGGCCGGAGCCGACCGCGACGGCGGGCGAGGTCGGCGCGTCCGCTG
>NZ_VOHR01000227.1 GCF_009192725.1 Segeticoccus rhizosphaerae
GCGCGCAGACCGTGCACGGTGCGGGAGAAGGCCGCGGGGAGGGCGCCGCCGTCGGTCATGACGTAGACGACCCGGGCGTCGGGGCGGTCGGCGCGCAGCCCGGCGATGATCGCGGGCAGGGCCGAGTGCAGGTCGGCCACCACGACGGGCATCCCGTCGATGGAGTCCGCGTCGCGCAACACCTCGTGGTGCGGGCTGTCCTGCTCGTCGACACCGAGGACCATCGCCTGCTCCGGCATGTAGCGGGCCTTCACCAGGTGACCCGGCCGCTCGGGAGGATCTGCCGGCAGCCGGTCCGGCACGGCCACGACCAGTGCCATCCCGCCGGTGCCGAGGCCACGCTCCAGAGCCGTGACGTTGAGCAGCACCCGGTCGCCGGGCTGCGGCCACCCGACCAGGTCGGGATAGGCCACCGCGCACACCGTCTGTTCGGTCGGCTCATCGGCGACGCGCACGTCATACTCCGCGGCACCTGACCACCTGGTGCGCTCGCGCACCACCACGCCGCTGCGCCACCGGATCACGTCGTGCACACTAGCCGCATGAACCACCCCACGAAGAGCACCCCACGAAGTCCTCGCTCGTGCCTCGCTCGGTACTTCGCGGGGACCCCGCTATCCGCTCCGCTTCGATACTTCGCGGGGACCCGGGCATGACGCCACCCTCTGCGTCGTCCGTGTCGTCGGCGTCCGCCAAGACCGAGCGACTGCTCAACCTCGTCATCTGCCTGCTCTACACCCGCCAGCCGCTGTCCAAGGCCCGGATCCGGGACGCGGTGCCGCAGTACGGTCAGACGGCGTCGACCGAGGCGTTCGACCGCATGTTCGAGCGAGACAAGGACGAGCTGCGTGACCTGGGGATCCCGCTCAAGACCGAGCCGCTCGACGCCTTCTTCGATGACGAGCCGGGCTATCGGATCGACCGGCGCGAGTACGCGCTGCAGGAGATCTCCTTCGCGCCCGACGAGCTCGCCGTCCTCGGCCTGGCCAGCCGTGCGTGGCAGCAGGCCAGTCTCGGCGGCCCCGCGGCGCAGGCCCTGCGCAAGCTCTCGGCCGCTGATGTGGAGCGCGACGACGCCTCCATCGTCGGCATCGAACCGCGGGTCCGCACGGCCGAGCCGGCATTCGAGGCGGTCCGTCACGCGGTACTGGGCCGGACGCCGATCCGGTTCGACTACCGCACCGCGGGGTCGGGGGAGCGCACCACCCGGCACCTGCAGCCGTGGGGGATGGCCTCGTGGCACGGCCGTTGGTACGTCACCGGATTCGACACCGACCGCGATGCCCCCCGCGTCTTCCGGTTGGGCCGGATCGAGGGACCGGTGACGGTCGACGGCACCTCCGAGTCGTATGACGTGCCGCCGGACCACGAGCCGCGGACGATGATCGACACCATGTCGGTGGAGCGCGAGGTCCAGCCCGCGGTGCTGCGGGTGCGCGTCGGCGCGGGCAACACCCTGCGCCGCCGGGCGGACGACATCCGCGAGGCGGAGGAAGGCTGGTCACGGGTCGAGGTGGGATTCACCGACGCCGAATCGTTCGCCGACGAGATCGCCGGGTTCGGCCCGGACGTCCTGGTGGAGGAGCCGACGGAACTGGTCGACGCGGTGGTGCGACGATTCACCGGCGTCGTCTCGGCCCAGGGGGGAGCCGCGTGAGCAGGAGCGGCGACGACCGTGTGAGGACGCGGGCGGAGCGAGGCCCGGAGCACCGAGGAGCGCGACCATGAGCACGCACGAGTCCGCGACCAGCCGCCTGTCCCGGCTGCTGACGATGGTGCCGTGGCTGCTGCACCGCCAGGGCATCGACATCGAGCAGGCGGCGTCGGAGCTGGGTGTGTCGCGCGAGCAGATCGAGGCCGACCTGCAGCTGCTGTTCGTGTGCGGCACCCCGGGGCACATGCCCGACGACCTCATCGAGGCCGACTGGGAGAGCGGCCGGGTCTACCTCGGCAACGCCGACCTGATCGCCCGGCCACTGCGGCTCGGGGTCGACGAGGCGCTCGCGCTGATCGTCGGACTGCGCACGCTGGCGTCGGTCCCCGGCATCGGTGACCGCGCGGCCATCGACCGCGCGCTCGCCAAGCTGGAGGAGGCGACCGGCGCCGCGGCAGCGGCCAGCTCCCGGGTCCAGGTCACCCTCGACGAGGGGAGCGAGACCGAGACGCTCCAGCAGCTGCAACGCGCCCTTGCGGCGCACCGCCGGGTGCACCTGCGCTACCTCGTCGCGGCCCGGGACGAGGCGACCGAGCGCGACGTCGACCCCATGCGCGTGCTCAACATCGACGCCACCTGGTATCTCGAGGCGTGGTGCCACCGGGCCGAGGACGTCCGGCTGTTCCGGCTGGACCGCATCGAGTCGCTCGAGGTGCTCGACCAGGACGGGACCCCGCCTGAGCAGGCTCGCCCCCGTGACCTCGACGCGGGCGTCTTCACCCCTTCGCCCACCGACCAGCAGGTGCGCATTGCGCTGCGGCCGGAGGCGGCGTGGGTGAGCGACTACTACCCGGTGGACTCGGTCGAGCGGGCCGACGACGGCAGCCAGACCATCTCCCTGCGCACGGCGGACACCGCCTGGTTGCGACGGCTGCTGTGGCGTCTCGGCGGCGGGGCCACGGTGCTGGAACCGCAGGAGCTCGCCGCGCAGGTGTCCGCGGGCGCCGAGCAGGCGCTGCGGCTGTATGACGTCCGCGGCGCCACCGCGCCGGAACCGCGTCACACCGCCGGAAGCTAGGCTCGTCGCCGTGTGGTGGTGGATCCTCTTCTGGGCCGTGCTGCTCCTGTGCTCGCTCGCCTACCTGGGCTGGCGGGTGTGGCGCGTGTGGCAGCAGCTCAAGGCCTTCGGTCGAGAGCTTGCGGTCGCCGAGGAGCGCCTCGACGAGGTCGAGGGCACCCTGGAGCAGCTCGGGGCGAGGGGCCTGACGACGACCGACGACCTGGCCGTGTTCAGCAGCCCCCTCGACGCGGCAACCGTGGCCATGGCCACGAGGGCGCACTCCCGGGCCGCGAGGAGCCGTCGGCGAGCAGCTGCCGCACCCGGGTGGGCCAAGCACGTAGACTAGGGGCGACAGCGGCGCCATCGTGCCGACCACCGACTCGACCAGTCCCTCGACTGACCACGACCATCCACGGAAGGTAGGGAATTCGCCATGGGCATGTTCCGTAACCTGTTTGACAGCCCCGTGCACCTCCTGATCCTCCTGCTCGTGATCGTCATCGTGTTCGGGTGGAAGAAGCTGCCGGACGCCGCGCGCAGCGTCGGCCGCTCGATGCGCATCTTCAAGGCGGAGGTCGAGGAGATGAAGGGTGAGGACAAGGGGCGACGCAGCGCCGCCAGCTCCGACACCGTGAACGGAGACGTCGTCGACGACGAGCAGCGGGCGTCGCGCCAGGAGCCGACCCACCCTGCCCCGTCGTCCGCGCCGCCCCAGCCCGATCCGAACGCGCCCGACGACAGCACCCCTCCGGCCTCAGGCTCCTCCAGCCAGCAACGCCCGAGCGCCTGAGCTGCAGCACGGCCCCGACACCCTTTCCTGATACGTGACCCTGCTGCGTCGTCGGCGCAACCCTGAAGGGCGGATGTCCCTCGCGGACCATCTCCGTGAGCTGCGGCGACGCGTCGTGTGGTCCGTGCTCGGGCTGCTGGCCGGCGCCGTCGTCGGGTGGTTCGTCTACACGCGCCTGCTCGACGTGCTGACCGCGCCCATCGTGCACATCCAGAAGGCGCGCGGGGACAGGTCGATCGGGCTGAACTTCAGCGGCCTGACCCAGGCGTTCTCGGTGCAGCTGAAGGTCGCGATCTTCGTCGGGATCATCCTGTCCTGCCCCGTCTGGCTCTACCAGATCTGGGCCTTCATCGTGCCGGGCCTGACCAAGCGGGAGCGGCGCACCTCGATGGCGTTCATCGCCGCCGCCGTGCCCCTCTTCGTTGCGGGCTGCCTGCTCGCTCTGTGGACCATGCCGCGGGTCGTCGAGGTGCTCTACGGCTTCACGCCGTCGGGCAGCTTCAACTTCACCAACGCCTCCGACTACCTGACCTTCGTCACCCGGTTCATCCTGGCCTTCGGGCTCGCCTTCCTGCTGCCGGTGCTGCTGGTGGCGCTCAACGTCGCACACGTCCTGCCGGCCCGGGTGATGATCAAGGGTTGGCGCATCGCCGTCATGCTCATCTTCGTGTTCGCCGCGCTGATGACGCCCACGCCGGATGCGTGGACGATGCTGGTGCTCGCGCTGCCCATGGTCGGCCTGTTCTACCTGGCCGTCGGGGTGTCGGCCCTGCTCGACCGCAAGCGGAGCAAGAACGACCCCGACTGGCGCGACGTGCCCGACGACGAAGCGTCCCCCCTGTAGCGCCGGTCGATGACGACACGGATCGGTCTGCTGGTCAACCCCACGGCCGGCAAGGGACGTGGTGCCCGTGCCGGTGCCCAGATCGCGGCCCGGCTGGCGCAGACCGGGCACGAGATCGTCCAGGTCACCGACGAGACGGCGCAGGCCGCGCACGACCGCGGGGTCGCCGCCGTGGCCTCGGGCCTGGACGTGCTCGTCGTGGTCGGCGGTGACGGCATGGTGCACCTCGGCGCCGACCTGTGTGCCGGGAGCGAGACGGCCCTCGCGATCGTGGGCGCCGGGTCGGGCAACGACGTCGCCCGGTGCCTGGGGCTGCCCGTGCACGACCCGGAGGCCTCCGCCACGATGATCGAGGCAGGCCACTGGCGCTCCGTCGACCTGGGCCGGCACCTCGACGCCGACGGGGACGCGCACTGGTTCGCCGGTGTGCTCTGCGCCGGGTTCGACGCCATCGTCAACGAGCGTGCCAACGGTTGGGTCTGGCCCCAGGGGCGGATGCGCTACAACCTGGCCATCGCCCGCGAGCTCCCCGTCTTCCGGCCGATTCCCTACACGGTCCACATCGACGGCACCCGCATCGACACGGAGGCGATGCTGGTCGCGGTCGCCAACGGCACGTCATACGGCGGAGGCATGCGGGTGTGCCCCGACGCGCGGCTGGACGACGGACTGCTCGACGTCTTCATCGTGCGCAAGATGTCGGTGCCCACCCTGGTGCGGTTGTTTCCGCGGGTCTACCGGGGCACCCACGTCGACCACCCCGCGGTGCAGATCATCCAGGGACGGCACGTCACGCTCGAGGCGGACGGGATCACCAGCTATGCCGACGGTGAGCGGTTCGCGCCGTTGCCGCTCAGCGTCGAGGTCGCGCCCGGCGCGCTGCGTGTGGTCGTGCCGCCCGGCTGACGTAGCCTGACGGCATGCCCACACCCGCGGAACGGTACGCCGCCGCCGAGCGTGGCAGGGCCGAAGACCCCACCGTCGTCAGCGACTTCACCGGGGGGCTGGCGTTCAGCCTGGACCAGTTCCAGCGTCGGGGGATCGAGGCGGTCGCCGACGGCTCGGGGGTGCTCGTCGCTGCGCCGACCGGCTCCGGGAAGACGGTCGTGGGCGAGTTCGCCGTGCACCTCGCGCTGCGGACGGGGCGAAAGGCGTTCTACACCACACCGATCAAGGCGCTGTCCAACCAGAAGTATGCCGACCTGGTGCGCGTGCACGGCGCCTACCGCGTCGGCCTGCTCACCGGCGACTCCTCGATCAACGGCGAGGCCCCCGTGGTCGTCATGACCACCGAGGTGCTCCGCAACATGATGTATGCCGGGTCGCCCACCCTGCGTGGGCTCGGCTTCGTCGTGATGGACGAGGTGCACTACCTGGCCGACCGCTTTCGCGGCGCGGTCTGGGAGGAGGTGATCATCCACCTCCCGCAGGACGTGCAGGTGATCTCGCTGTCGGCGACCGTGAGCAACGCGGAGGAGTTCGGGGCCTGGCTCGGGGAGGTGCGCGGTGAGACGACGGTGATCGTCGAGGAGCACCGGCCGGTCCCCTTGTGGCAGCACATGATGGTGGGGCAGCGGCTCTTCGACCTGTTCGTCGACGAGACCTCCGCTCCGACCGCGGAGGCGGACCTGGCCCGGCTGAACCCAGACCTGCTCGCCCACATCCGCTCGTTCGAGCGGACCACCGACCGGCGCGGACGACTGGAGGACGCCGGTGGCCCGCGTGGCCGGCGGGGGCAGCCGCGGCGCGGTCGCGGTGGTCCGCACGGTGGGCGGGGCAACGGGCACGGCGACCCCGGCGGCGGCCCACGTCCCGGGCGGCGGCCGGGAGGCGGACCGAGCCGCGCCGAGGTCATCGAGC
>NZ_VOHR01000228.1 GCF_009192725.1 Segeticoccus rhizosphaerae
CGCGGCCAAGGAGGCTGCCGACCGCGCCGAGGCCGAGCGCAAGGCGGAGGCCAAGAAGGCCGCTGCCCGCAAGGCGGCTGCCGAGAAGCGTGCCGCCGCCAAGAAGGCCGCAGCCAAGCGAGCCGCCGAGAAGAGGGCGGCCGAGCAGCGTGCCGCTGAGAAGGCGCGCGCCGAGCAGGCTGCGGAGCGCAAGGCGGCTCTGGAGAAGCAGCGCCAGGAGGAGGCCGCGTCCCGCAGCTCCGAGCGCACCGCCCCGAGCTACAGCGGCAGCCCCCGTGACATCGCCCGGTCGATGCTCGCCGCCTACGGCTGGAGCGACCAGTTCAGCTGCCTCGACGCCCTGTGGGCCCGCGAGAGCGGCTGGGACCACTACGCGTCCAACCCGTCGTCGGGCGCCTACGGCATCCCGCAGGCCCTGCCCGGCAGCAAGATGGCCTCGGCCGGTGCCGACTGGCAGACCAACCCGGCGACCCAGATCCGCTGGGGGCTGGGCTACATCCGCGGCTCCTACGGCAGCCCCTGCGGCGCCTGGAGCCACTCCCAGGCGACCGGCTGGTACTGATTTCCGGCCGCAGCTCCTCCGCGGCAGGGTCGCTCCGCTCAGTCTCGGGCGGGCTGCACGCCGGTCATCGCGAGCACGTCGAGTGCTTGGTCGAGCTGTTCCTCGGTGAGGTCACCCGACTTCACGTGTCCGCGGTCGATGACCACGTCGCGGATCGGACGACGCTCCGCGAGCGCCTGCTTGACCACGGCGGCTGCCGCCTCGTAGCCGATGTAGCGGTTCAGCGGGGTCACGATCGAGGGTGAGCCCTGGGCGAAGTCGAGGCAGCGCTGCTCGTCGGCGGTGATGCCGTCGATGCACCGGTCGGCCAGTAGCGGACACACGGTCGAGAGCAGGGTCAGCGAGTCGAGCAGGTTGCGGCCGATCACCGGCAACATGACGTTGAGCTCGAAGTTGCCGCTCGCCCCGGCCACGGTGATCGCGGTGTCGTTGCCGATCACCTGGGCACACACCATCACGGTCGCCTCGGGGAGGACCGGGTTGACCTTGCCAGGCATGATGCTCGAGCCGGGTTGCAGGTCGGGCAGGTGGATCTCGCCGAGGCCGGCCCGCGGGCCGGAGCCCATCCAGCGCAGGTCGTTGCAGATCTTGGTCAGGCTGACCGCCACGACCTTGGCCGCACCGGAGAGGGACACCAGGGCGTCCTGGGCCGACTGCGCCTCGAAGTGGTCGACCGCCTCGCGCAGGTCGAGGCCGGTGCGCTCCGCAAGACGGGCAATCACCTGAGCGGCGAAGCCTTCCGGCGCGTTGAGCCCCGTGCCGGCCGCGGTGCCACCCAGGGGCAGCTCAGCCGCCTCGTCGGCGGCGCGCTGCACCCGCTCCCGACCGAGCGCGACCTGCCGGGCGAAACCCCGGAACTCCTGCCCCAGGGTCACCGGCACGGCATCCATCAGGTGGGTGCGCCCCGACTTCACGACGAGCGCGAACTCCTCGGCCTTGCGCTCGAGCGCGCCCTGCAGGTGTTCGAGCGCCGGGAGAAGCGACTGTGCGGCGGTAATCACCGCCGCGAGGCGCAACGCGGTCGGGAAGGTGTCGTTGCTGGACTGTCCGGAGTTGACGTCGTCGTTCGGATGCACCGACAGACCGGTGGCCAGGTGCGCCAACCGGGCGACCACCTCGTTGACGTTCATGTTGGTGGACGTGCCCGAACCGGTCTGGAAGACGTCGATCGGGAAGTGACCGTCGTGCTGTCCGTCTGCGACCTCGTCCGCCGCGGCAGCGATGGCGGCAGCGACGGCCCCGTCCACCCGGCCGAGGTCGGCGTTGACCCGCGCAGCCTCCGCCTTGACCGCGGCGAGCGCGTGGATGATCGCCGGCGGCACCCCCTGGCCCGAGATCGGGAAGTTCTCCACCGCTCGCGCGGTCTGCGCGCCCCACAGGGCGTCTGCGGGGACCTCCACCTCGCCCATCGAGTCGTGCTCGGTCCGGGTCTGCCCGGCGTCCTTGCCCTCCGTGCTGCCCTCGCTCATGGCCCCATTGTCCACCCGCCGCCGCGGCGACCCCGGCCCGTATGCCGTGTCAGAGCTTGCGCAGGCGGACCCGCCGCACGCTGTGGTCGGCCACCTTCGACAGCACCAGGGTCGCGCGGCTGCGCGTGGGTCGCACGTTCTCGGTCAGGTTGGGGGCGTTGATGTTGTCCCAGATGCCCTCGGCGGTGAGGCGGGCCTGCCCGTCGGACAGGTCGGCATACCGGTGGAAGTAGGACTGGGGGTCGGCGAAGGCGGTCTCGCGCAGTCGCAGGAACCGGT
This sequence comes from Segeticoccus rhizosphaerae, assembly GCF_009192725.1. GTDB lineage: Bacteria > Actinomycetota > Actinomycetes > Actinomycetales > Dermatophilaceae > Segeticoccus > Segeticoccus rhizosphaerae. The sequence continues at coordinate 2,311 of NZ_VOHR01000228.1, forward strand.
CGACATACCAGCCTTTGATGTCCTGCACGTGCGCGTCGACGTAGACCGAGAAGTCGAAGAAGTCGCTCACCGCGAGCCCGGTGGTGCCGTCGGAGCGGGGGTGCGGCGGTTGCAGCACGTTGAGCCCCTCGACGATCAGGACGTCCGGATGGGTCACCGTGATGCACTGGTCGGGGACGATGTCGTAGGTCAGGTGCGAGTAGACGGGCGCCTGCACCTCCTCCTTGCCGGACTTGACCTCGGCGACGAACCGCAGGAGCGCGCGGCGATCGTAGGACTCGGGAAATCCCTTGCGGTGCAACAGCCCGCGCCGTTCGAGCTCGGCGTTGGGATAAAGGAAGCCGTCGGTCGTCACGAGCTCGACGCGCGGTGTGTCGGGCCACCGGGCGAGCAGCTCGCGCAGGATGCGGGCCGTCGTGGACTTGCCCACGGCCACCGACCCGGCCACCCCGATGACGAAGGGGGTGCGCTCGGGGCGTTCCCCCAGGAAGTCTGTGGTGATCCGGTGCAGGCCAGCCGTTGCGCCGACGTAGAAGTTCAGCAGCCGGGACAGCGGCAGGTAGACCTGTTCCACCTCGGCGAGGTCGAGCCGGTCACCGAGTCCGCGCAGACGGGCGACGTCCTCCGCGCTGAGGCTCAGCGGGTGCTGGTTGCGCAGCCGGGCCCAGGCCGCACGGTCGAGCTCGACGTACGGCGACGGGAGGCTGCTCCCCTGGGACGACGACACGCGCGCCATTGTCGCGCAAGGTCGGGGAGACCGGGGGCGCGGTCCGCCCATTAGGCTGCAGCCCATGTGCGGAATCGTGGGCTATGTGGGCCCGGACAACGGCGGCAAGGCCCTGGACGTGGTGATGGAGGGCCTGTCCCGCCTGGAGTACCGGGGCTACGACTCCGCCGGGGTGGCGGTGCTCGCCGGCGACCACGTCGAGACCCGCAAGCGGGCCGGCAAGCTCGCCAACCTCACCGCGGCCCTGGGCGACAGCCCGCTGCCGGCGTCAGGCACCGGGATCGGCCACACCCGCTGGGCCACCCACGGCGGTCCCACCGACCAGAACGCCCACCCGCACCGCGGCGGCACCGACGGCAAGCTCGTGCTGATCCACAACGGCATCATCGAGAACTTCCACGCGCTGCGCGCCGAGCTGCTCGAGGACGGGGTCGTCTTCGAGAGCGAGACCGACACCGAGGTCGCCGCTCACCTGGTCGCACGGGCCTACGCGACCACGCACGACCTCACCGAGGCGATGCGCCAGGTGGTGCAGGTGCTCGAGGGCGCCTTCACGCTGCTCGCCGTGCACGCCGACCAGCCGGGCGTGGTCGTCGGCGCGCGCCGCAACAGCCCGCTGGTCGTGGGGCTCGGCGAGGGCGAGAACTTCCTCGGCTCCGACGTGGCCGCCTTCATCGGCTCGACCCGGGAGGCGCTCGAGCTGGAGCAGGACCAGATCGTCACCATCACGCCCGAGCGCGTGTCGGTCGTGGGCTTCGACGGCCGGCCCGCGGCGGGCAAGCCCTACCACGTCGACTGGGACGCTGCCGCCGCGGAGAAGGGCGGCTTCGACACCTTCATGGAGAAGGAGATCCACGACCAGCCGCACGCCGTCGCCGACACCCTGCTCGGCCGCACCGACGAGGACGGCCACCTCGTCATGGACGAGCTGCGCATCTCCGAGGACGACCTGCGGGCGGTCGACAAGGTCGTCATCGTGGCCTGCGGCACCGCGTCGTATGCCGGGATGGTCGCCAAGTACGCCATCGAACGCTGGACCCGCATCCCCTGCGAGGTGGAGCTGGCCCACGAGTTCCGCTACCGCGACCCGGTCGTCGACGGCAACACCCTCGTGGTCTCGATCTCCCAGTCGGGCGAGACGATGGACACGCTGATGGCCGTCAAGCACGCCCACGACCTCGGCGCACGCACCTTGTCGATCTGCAACACCCACGGTGCGACCATCCCGCGCGAGTCCGACGCCGTCCTCTACACCCACGCGGGCCCCGAGATCGCCGTCGCCTCGACCAAGGCGTTCCTCGCGCAGATCACGGCCTGCTACATCCTCGGGCTCTACCTCGCGCAGCTGCGGGGTGGCGTGTTCGCCGACCAGGCGCCGGCGGTGATGAAGGAGCTGCAGCAGGTCCCGGACAAGATCCAGACCGTCATCGACTCGATGGACCGGGTCCGCGAGATCGCCCGGTTCATGGCCGACACCCGGGCCGTGCTCTTCCTCGGCCGGCACGTCGGCTTCCCGGTGGCCATGGAGGGCGCGCTCAAGCTCAAGGAGCTCGCCTACATCCACGCCGAGGGTTTCGCGGCGGGGGAGCTCAAGCACGGCCCGATCGCCCTCATCGAGCCGGGGCAGCCGGTGTTCGTCATCGTCCCGACGCCCGACAGCGAACACGGACTGCACGGCAAGGTGGTCTCCAACATCCAGGAGATCCGCGCCCGCGGGGCCCGCACGCTGGTGATAGCCGAGGAGGGTGACGAGGCGGTCGTACCCTTCGCCGACGAGGTGATCCGGGTCCCCGCCACGCCACCCCTGCTCGCGCCGCTGCTCACGACCGTGCCGCTGCAGGTCTTCGCCCTCGAGCTGGCCACCGCCAAGGGCCTGGACGTGGACCAGCCGAGGAACCTCGCCAAGTCGGTCACGGTCGAGTGAGGCGCGCGTGATCGTCGGGGTGGGGATCGACGTCGTGGACGTCGCGCGCTTCGGCCGCACGCTCGAGCGCACGCCGCGTCTGCGCGACCGGCTCTTCACCCCCGACGAGCGCGACCTGCCGTTGGCGTCGCTCGCCGCCCGGTTCGCGGCCAAGGAGGCACTCGCCAAGGCGCTCGGCGCCCCCGTCGGTCTGTCCTGGCTGGACGCCACGGTGGTCCGCGCCGAGCACGGACGACCCCGGCTGCGGATCCGCGGGACGGTGGAGGCGCGGGCCGCCGACCTGGGCGTGCACGAACTGCACGTCTCGCTGTCCCACGACGCGGGGATCTCGTCGGCCGTGGTGGTCGCCGAGGGCTGATCGGCGACGACGCAAAGACCAGCAGCGGAGGAGATCCACCATGATCGAGGCGTATGCCGTGTCCGACGTCCGCGCGATCGAGGCCGAGGCCATGGGTCACCTGCCCGAGGGCACCCTCATGCAGCGCGCCGCAGAGGGTGTGGCGTCGGTCGCAGCGGCCCGGCTCGGGGAGCGCGGCGGCTCCCGGGTCGTGGCGCTGGTCGGCTCGGGAGACAACGGTGGCGACGCGCTCTACGCCGCCGCGCGGCTGGCCGCCGACTTCGAGGTCCGGGTCGTGCTGGTCGGTGAGAAGGCGCACGAGGCGGGACTGGAGGCCGCGCGCTCGGCCGGCGTGGACGTCATACTCTCCCGACGGGGTCCGGTCGAGGCGATGGGAGAGGCCGACCTGGTGATCGACGGGATCCTTGGGATCGGCGGGCGGCCGGGCCTGCGTGACCCTGCCGAGCAGCTGGTCGAGGCGATCCCCGACACGGCCTACGTGCTCGCGGTCGACCTGCCGAGCGGAGCCGACCCGGCGGGGGAGCAGAGCGCGACCAACGCGGTGTTCGCCGACGAGACGGTGACCTTGGGGGTGGCCAAGCCGGTGCACCTGCTGCCGGCCACCGAGCCCGCCGTGGGCCGGCTCACTGTCATCGACATCGGCCTGGACGCCGCCCTCGCCGCGGTCGCGCCCACACCTGCCGTGCAGCGGCTGACCACCGACGACGTGGCGGACCTGTGGCCGGTGCCGGGGCCGGCCGACGACAAGTACTCCCGCGGCGTCCTCGGCGTCGTGGCCGGGGGAGAGGGCTACACCGGCGCGCCGGTCATGTGCGTGACCGCTGCGGTCGAGGCGGGCGCCGGGATGGTGCGCTACGTCGGGCCGCCGACCCCGACGGCG
>NZ_VOHR01000229.1 GCF_009192725.1 Segeticoccus rhizosphaerae
CGGCTCGCGGGCGCGTCGCCGCGGCCGATGCGCAGCCTGACCGGCCTCGGGCCGATGACGCGCGCATCCGCACCGGGGCTGCTGTGGCTCAACACCCCGTCCAACCCGACCGGCCAGGTGCTCGGCCTCGGCCACTTGCGCAAGGTGGTGAGCTGGGCGCGCCTGCACGGTGTGCTCGTGGCCAGCGACGAGTGTTATGCCGAGCTGGACTGGCGCGAGGACCCGGGCGAGGACGACTCCGGCCGGGCGGCCGTCTCCACGCCGAGCCTGCTCGACCCCCGGGTCTGCAGAGGTGATCCCACCGGGCTGCTCGTCGTCTACTCGCTGTCCAAGCGCAGCTCGATGGCGGGCTACCGCGCCGGCTTCGTGGCCGGCGACGTGTCGGTGGTGCGTCGGTTGCTCGAGGTCCGGCGGCACGCCGGGATGATGCTGCCGTGGCCGGTGCAGCGGGCGATGGTGGCCGCGCTCGGCGACGACGAGCACGTCGCGGTCCAGAAGGCCCGGTATGCCCGCCGCAGAACGACCCTGACCAAGGCGCTGGCAACGAGCGGCTTCCGGGTGGACCACTCCGACGCGGGTCTCTACCTCTGGTCGAGCCGAGGAGAGGGCTCCTGGGAGACGCTCGAGTGGCTGGCCGGGCACGGCATACTCGCGGCGCCTGGCACCTTCTACGGCCCTGCCGGCGCGGAGCACGTCCGGATCGCCCTGACCGCCTCGGACGAGCGCATCGAGGCGGCGGCGCAGCGACTGGCCTGATCTTTCGTGGCCGGTGCCCCGTTCAGGTGGCTCGACGTTCTGGGGTACCGTCGAGAGCGCTGATCTTCCGGCAACGGAGCCGGGTCTCGAGGAGGACGAATAGATGACCAACGACGCTGCCACGTTCACGACGGGCGACACCAAGCTGAGCTTCCCCCTCGTCAAAGCCCACGAGGGCAATGACGGCTACGACGTGTCGGCGCTCCTGAAGGAGACCGGCAACGTCACGCTGGACGTGGGCTTCGTCAACACCGCCTCGTGCCAGTCCAAGATCACCTACATCGACGGCGCCGCCGGCATCCTGCGCTATCGCGGCTACCCGATCGAGCAGCTCGCGGAGAAGTCCTCCTTCATCGAGACCTCCTACCTGCTCATCTACGGCGAGCTGCCCACCGCCGACCAGCTCGACGACTTCGACCAGCGGCTGCGGCGGCACACGCTGCTGCACGAGGACCTCAAGGGCTTCTTCCAGGGGTTCCCCCGCGACGCGCACCCGATGCCGGTCCTCTCCTCGGCCGTCTCGGCGCTCTCGACCTTCTACCAGGACAGCCTCGACCCGTTCGACCAGGAGCAGGTCGAGATCTCGACGGTCCGCCTGCTCGCCAAGCTGCCGACGATCGCGGCCTACGCCTTCAAGAAGAGCGTCGGGCAGCCGTTCCTCTACCCCGACAACGACCTCGGGCTCACCGAGAACTTCCTGCGCATGACCTTCGGGCTGCCGGCCGAGGCCTACGACCTCGACCCCGACCTGGTCAAGGCGCTCGATCTGCTGCTCATCCTGCACGCCGACCACGAGCAGAACTGCTCGACCTCGACGGTGCGCCTCGTGGGGTCGGCCCAGGCCAACCTGTTTGCCTCCGTCTCGGCCGGCATCAACGCTCTCTTCGGCCCGCTGCACGGTGGCGCCAACGCGGCCGTGCTCGACATGCTCGAGGGCATCCAGGCCGACGGTGGCGACGTCGACGAGTTCGTCCGCAAGGTCAAGAACAAGGAGGACGGGGTCAAGCTGATGGGCTTCGGCCACCGCGTCTACAAGAACTTCGACCCGCGGGCCACCATCATCAAGAAGACCGCCGACGAGATCCTGGGCAAGCTGGGCAAGCGCGACGAGCTGCTCGAGATCGCGCTCAAGCTCGAGCAGGTCGCCCTGGCCGACGACTACTTCGTCGAGCGCAAGCTCTACCCCAACGTCGACTTCTACACCGGCCTCATCTACAAGGCGATGGGCTTCCCCACGCGGATGTTCACCGTGCTGTTCGCGATGGGACGGCTGCCGGGGTGGATCGCCCAGTGGCGCGAGATGATCGAGGACCCGCAGACCAAGATCGGACGCCCCCGGCAGATCTACGTGGGCGAGACCGAGCGCGACTACGCGGCGATCGAGAAGCGCTGACCCCACCAGTTCTCGCCCCACCCCTCCCACGATCTCCCCTCCCGGGGCGTGGACGCGGGGCGGTCGGTGCGGGAGCGACTAGCCGGAGTCGCCGGCGAGGGTGATGCGCACGGTCGTCGAGGTGGCGGCGGGGCGCTCGGCCGAGGGCCAGGTCCAGCCTGACTCCTCACGGCTGCGGGTCCACGTGTGGTCACCCACCGTCACCGCGGTGACGTCGTCCGCCTCTGCGTGCGCGACGGCCCAGGCGCCGACCGTCCACGCCACCGTGGGGGTGCGCACCGCGACGGTCAGCTCGCCGGACGAGACGCGGGGTGTCAGCCCGGTCTCTCGCGTGAGCTTCTGCGCCAGCGCGGCGGCGTCTCCGGCGCCGTCCGGCGGGTCGAGGCGACAGCCGATGGCGCCCGGGACCTGCCCGGTGAGTACCGAGGCGAGCACGCGTCCCTCGGTCTCGTGCTCGGCATACGCCGTGGGGTAGCCGCTGCGCTGCACCTCCTGAGCCATGTCTCCGATCGGCGCGGTCTCGTAACCGGGCACCTGGATGAGCCGGTCGTAGAACGCGCCGCTCGCGTAGACGGCGTCCTGCACCTGGTCGGCGGTGCCCCAGCCCTGGCTCGGCCGCTGCTGGAACAGCCCGAGCGAGTCACGGTCGCCGTAGGTGAGGTTGCGCAGCTTCGACTCCTGGATCGCCGTGGTGAGGGCGATGGTGGCCGCTCGTGGGGGCAGGGCCCGGCGGACCGCCACCGCGCTGATGGTCGCCGCGTTGGCACTCTGCTCGGGCGTGAGCGACTGTTCCATCGACCCGACGACGAAGCGGCACCCCGGCGCGCCGAAGTTGTGCAGCAGCCCCCTGACCCCGACGAAGGCCCCGATACCGACCGCGGCCACCAGCACGAGGACCAGGGCGCGACCGAACAGGCGCCGGGCGGGGCTGTGGTGGGGACGGAAACCGGGCGGACGAAGGTGCGGGAAGTCGCGGTGGCTCGGGTGCTCGCGTGGGTCAGTCGTTGGCATGCAGGACCGTGTTGAGCGTGATCCCGAATCCCTCTCGGGGCAGTGCCTCGACCGCTCCGGACTGGGAGTTGCGGCGGAAGAGCAGCCCCGACCGTCCGCTCAGCTCCCGCGCCTTGACGACCTCGGACGCATTGCCGTCGGTGACGAGCACCTTGGTGCCGGCCGTGACGTAGAGCCCGGCCTCGACCACGCAGTCGTCCCCGAGCGAGATGCCGGTGCCCGACTGGGCGCCGAGCAGGCAACGCTCCCCGATGCTGATCCGCTCGGTGCCGCCCCCCGACAGGGTGCCCATGATGGAGGCGCCGCCGCCCACGTCGGTGCCGTCTCCCACCACGACGCCCTGCACGATGCGCCCCTCGACCATCGAGGTGCCCAGGGTGCCCGCGTTGAAGTTGACGAAGCCCTCGTGCATCACGGTGGTGCCGGCCGCCAGGTGGGCGCCGAGCCGGACGCGGTCGGCGTCGGCGATGCGCACGCCTGAGGGCACGACGTAGTCCGTCATCCGGGGGAACTTGTCGATCCCGTGGACCTGGACGGCCCCGAGCTCGCGCATCCGCATCCGCCTGCGCTCGAAATCGTCGACGGGGCACGGGCCGTGACTGGTCCAGACGACGTTGGTGAGGACGCCGAACAGGCCGTCCAGGTTGATCGTGTTGGGTCGCACCAAGCGGTGTGACAACAGGTGGAGGCGCAGGTAGGCGTCCGGCACGTCGGCCGGCGGCGCATCGAGGTCCACCGAGACGTGGGTAACACGCATCCGGACTCCCCGGCGGGGGTCCTCCTTGTCGAGCGAGACGAGGTCGGCCGGGGGACCGTAGGGGCTGTCGTCGGCGGCCGGCCCCAGCGCAGGCTCAGGAAACCAGGTGTCGAGGACCTGGCCGTCCATGGTCTCCGTGGTCAAGCCATAGCCCCACGCCGCGCGCTCGTCGGTCATGGGCCACAGCCTAGGCGAGCGGCCCACGGCCATCGCCACCGCTTGGATACGCTGCGTGGCATGCCCCCGCACCCCACGCTCGACCTCACGGCCGACGTCGTCACCCTGACAGCCGCGCTGTGCGACATCGAGTCGGTGAGCGGGGAGGAGGTGGCCCTGGCGGACGCCGTCGAGGCCGCCCTCGCGACGCTGCCACACCTGACCGTGACCCGTGACGGCAACGCCGTCGTGGCGCGCACGGACCTGGGACGGGCCGAGCGGGTCGTGCTGGCAGGGCACCTCGACACCGTCCCCCTGACCGAGCCGCCCAACCTGCCCACCAGGCGGGACGGCGGCGACCTGGTCGGACGCGGCACGGTCGACATGAAGGGTGGGGTGGCGGTCCAGCTGCGGCTGGCGCAGACGGTGCCCGAACCCACCCGGGACATCACCTACGTCTTCTACGACTGCGAGGAGGTCGAGGAGGAGCGCAACGGGCTGGCTCGTCTCGGCCGCAACCGGCCCGATCTGCTGGCCGCCGACTTCGCCGTGCTGCTCGAACCCACCGACGGCCGCATCGAGGGCGGCTGCAAGGGGACGCTGAGGGCCGACGTCGTGGCCCGGGGCACGGCCGCACACTCGGCGCGGCCGTGGAACGGCCACAACGCGATCCACGAGGCCGGCACCATCCTGCAGCGGCTCGTCGCCTACCAGCCGCAGATCGTGCGGGTCGACGGGCTCGACTACCACGAGGCGCTGGGCGCGGTGGCCGTCCACGGCGGCATCGCCGGCAACGTCATCCCCGACACCTGTGTGGTGACCGTCAACTACCGCTTCGCCCCCAGCAAGAGCGCCGAGCAGGCCGTCGCCCACGTGCGCTCGCTCATGCAGGGGTATGACGTGCAGGTCACCGACCTGGCCGCCGGGGCGCGCCCGGGGTTGCAGCGGCCGGCCGCGCAGGGTTTCGTCGAGGCGCTCGGCCTGCCCGTGGTGGCCAAGGAAGGATGGACCGACGTGGCACGGTTCGCCGCGCTGGGCGTGCCCGCCGTGAACTTCGGCCCCGGTGACCCGAACCTCGCCCACCATGACCACGAGCGTTGTCCGGTCGAGCAGCTCGTTGCCGCCGAGTCGGCGCTGGTGCGGTGGCTGCGTTGAGGTCGGCCCGCACAGCCCTGCGTCGGACGTCGACGTCCCGTAGGTTGAGGTCGTGAGCGACAAGACCTACCAACTCGGCCCGGTCACCCTGAGGGGCGAACGGGCGCCCGACTCGACCGCCGACCAACGGTTACTGGACAACGACGGGCAGGCCGACTGGCTGCACACCGATCCTTGGCGGGTGCTGCGCATCCAGAGCGAGTTCGTCGAGGGCTTCGGGGCGCTCGCCGACCTCGGACCGGCGGTGAGCGTGTTCGGGTCGGCCCGCGTGCAGCCGGACGACCCCACCTACGCCCTGGCCGGCGAGGTGGCCAAGCACCTGGTCGAGGCCGGCTACGCCGTCATCACCGGAGGAGGACCGGGCACCATGGAGGCGGCCAACAAGGGCGCCTTCGAGGCCGGTGGCACGTCGGTCGGCCTCGGGATCGAGCTGCCGTTCGAGGACGGCCTCAACCGCTACGTCGGCCTCGGCATCAACTTCCGCTACTTCTTCGCGCGCAAGACGATGTTCGTCAAGTACGCGCAGGGTTTCATCGTGCTGCCGGGTGGTTTCGGCACGCTCGACGAGCTCTTCGAGGCCGTGACGCTGGTGCAGACCCGCAAGGTCACCAACTTCCCGATCGTCCTGATGGGATGCGACTACTGGAGCGGTCTGCTGGACTGGCTGCGCGACACCGCGCTCGCCAGCGGCACCATCGCCACACGCGACGTCGACCTCTTCCACCTCACCGACGACCCGGAGCAGGCCGTCCGGATCATCACAGAGGCCGAGGAGCAGCTCCCGGCCAAACGCCCCGAATAGGTCCTCAGGCGAGGGCCCGGCGGGCCTGCGCCGGTCTGCCCGTCCGCAGCGCGGCCACCATGTCGAGCACCTGCCGGGTCGCGGCCACGTCGTGCGCGCGGACGACC
>NZ_VOHR01000023.1 GCF_009192725.1 Segeticoccus rhizosphaerae
CAGCGAGAGCAGGAGGGCGCCCGCGAGCAGCGCCGCCGCGACCGTGACGACCGCAGCGACGGTCGACCGGGCGCGCACTCCCGCGAACACGCGGGCCAGCCGGCCACCCCACTTCGACATCGTCATCGCCCGCCTCGCTTCGCCGAGGTGATCCTACGAGCGGCGGCGGTGCTCACGGACCCGCCACGCGATCACGCCGACCACCACCAGGCCGAGCACCACCAGCGCGGCGGTGCGGCCCACCGTCTTCTCGATCCGGGCATACGAGTTGCCGGCGAGGTAGCCGAGGGTCACCACGACCGCGCCCCAGACGATCCCGCCGGCCGCGTTGAAGGCAAGGAAGCGGCGGTAGGGCATCTGCGCAGTGCCGGCGAGCGCGGGCATGACGGCACGGAAGAAGGCGACCCACCGCCCGAGGAAGACCGCCACGCCCCCGCGCCGGGCGAGGAAGTCCTGGGCGTCCTGCAGGCGGTCACGGCGCTTCGCGAAGATCTTGAGATCGAGCAACCGCGGCCCGAAGTGCTTCCCCACCTCATATCCCACGCTGTCGCCCACGATCGCGGCGACGATGACGACGGCCAGCACGGCGGCCAGCGGCACATGGCCCTGGCTGGCGGCGACCCCGCCCAGGATCGCGGCGGTCTCGCCCGGGATGACGAAGCCGACGAAGAGCGCGTCCTCGGCGAAGACCACCGCCCCCACGACGAGCAGGATCGCCCAGGTCGGCGCGGACAGGATGCCGTCGAGGAAGTTGGTCATGCGGGGTCCTCGCGAAGTATCGGAGCGAAGCGGAGAGCGGGGTCCCTGCGAAGTACCGAGTGAGGCACGAGCGAGGACTTCGTGGGGTGCTCTTCGTGGGGTGCGGTCATGGCAGGTTCACGCTACGACCTGACCGCTGTGCCCGCCCTGAGCAGCGGCGACCAGCGGCGACGGTGACCCTGCCGCGGAGGAGCGCGACCACAAGCGCTGAGCTCGTATGCCGGCCGGTCACCTAGTCTTGTCTCTCGTGTCCACCCCCGCGCCCCCGAGTGCCCTGCTGCAGGAGGCAGTGCGCCACCTCGCGCCGGTTCTGCCGCTGCTGACCGAGCTCGGCGAGCGGTTTGCCACGGGTGGCCACGAGCTGGCGCTGGTGGGCGGCCCGGTGCGCGATGCGTTCCTGGGGCGGACCTCGCCCGACCTGGACTTCACCACCGATGCGACGCCGGAGGAGTCCCTGGCGCTGCTGCGTGGCTGGGCCGACGCCCACTGGGAGGTGGGCCGCGCATTCGGCACGATCGGTGCCCGGCACGGTGGCGTGACCGTGGAGGTGACGACCTACCGCACCGACGCCTACGACCGGACCTCGCGCAAGCCGGAGGTCGCCTTCGGCGACAGCCTCGAGGACGACCTGGTCCGCCGCGACTTCACGGTCAACGCGATGGCGCTGCGCCTGCCCGACCTCGAGTTCGTCGACCCGCACGACGGGCTGACCGACCTGGCCGCGCGCCGGCTGCGCACGCCCGGTGCCCCGGAGGAGTCCTTCGGCGACGACCCGCTGCGGATGATGCGGGCGGCGCGGTTCGTCGCACAGCTCGGGGTGGCGGTCGATCCCGGCGTGGCCAAGGCCATGGCGGAGATGTCCGGGAGCCTCTCGATCGTCTCGGCCGAGCGGATCCGCGACGAGCTGGTCAAGCTGCTGCTGGCGCCCTCGCCGCGGGCCGGGCTGGACCTGCTGGTGCGGACCGGCCTGGCCGACGTGATGCTGCCCGAGCTGCCCGCGCTGCGGCTCGAGATCGACGAGCACCACCGGCACAAGGACGTCTACGAGCACTCGCTCATCGTGCTGGAGCAGGCGATCGCCCTCGAGGGGCCCGCTGGTGGACCACCCGAGTCGGTGCCCGGCCCCGACCTGGTGCTGCGGCTCGCGGCACTGCTGCACGACATCGGCAAGCCGGCCACCCGCCGCTTCGAGTCCGGTGGCGGGGTGAGCTTCCACCACCACGAGGTGGTCGGGGCCAAGCTGACCCGCAAACGGCTGCGGGCACTGCGGTTCGACAAGGAGACGGTGCGCGACGTCAGCCGGCTGGTCGAGCTCCACCTGCGTTTCCACGGCTACGGCACCGGGGAGTGGACCGACTCGGCGGTGCGCCGCTATGTCACCGACGCCGGACCTCTCCTGCCGCGGCTGCACCGGCTGACCCGGTCGGACTGCACCACGCGCAACGTCCGCAAGGCCGCGCGACTGGCGCGCACCTACGACGACCTGGAGGAGCGGATCGAGCGGCTCCAGGAGCAGGAGTCGCTGGCGGCCGTGCGTCCGGAGCTCAACGGCAACGAGATCGCCGAAGCCCTCGGCATCGCGCCGGGACCGGTGCTGGGCAAGGCCTACAAGTTCCTGCTGTCGGTCCGGCTCGACCAGGGCCTGATCGGCAAGGAGAGGGCGCGGGAAGAGCTGCTCGCCTGGTGGGCCGACCAAGACGAGTGACGGCTCGTCGCCGGTTGACCACTTGCAGCGACCCCGGGCTGACCACCGAAGGCATCCTGGCCGGGCATCGACCGGCGGCCGGCAAGACGGCACGGCCAACTACGGCAACGCCACGTGTCGCACAGCACGCGATCGTGCCGTTTGCGAGGCCCTCCGGGCTGTCCGACTAGCGTCCGTTCCGTCACGACGCGACGCGAGCCGTTGGGCGGCTATTGGCGCACCCGATAAGGTCCGTGCTCGGAAGGGTTGGTCGGTGTGGAGCTTGTGTCCGCTGGACAGGAGAGCGCGTGCGTCTCAGGTGGGTCGGTCCGACCATCGTTGTGCTCATCGCGGCACTGTTGGTGCTGGACGCTGCGCTCACGACGCATACCATTCGCAACGACCCCGCGCTGAGCGGAAAGCCAAGCACGTCGAGCTCCCCCGTAACCGCTCCGTCGCCGATCTCGTCGTCCAGGTCGAATAGTCCTCGACCGAATTCCACGCCCGTTCCCACCGTTCCCCCCTCACCGGAGACCACACGGCCTCAAGGACGAGTGATGGTCGAGGCGGTAGACCGTGATCACGTTTGGCGGGTCTACGGCGGTGAGTGCGACGGTGCCCACGCACAGATACAACGTTCGGACAATGGTGGGCGCACCTGGCTCGACATACCATCACCACTGCCCGTCATCACCCGTCTCCAACTGAGATCGACCGACGAAGCATTCGTGGTCGGCGCCGACAGTTCCTGCCGACCCCAGCTGCGGAGCACCACCGATGCGGGCGCCGCTTGGGCAGCCACGTCGGATCCGTCGCGGGCTTGGTACATCGACCCCGCCGACAGGCACGTGTTCAACAGCCCGGGAGCGGGGCCGTCCCGTCCGTGCCAGGACGAGAAGGTGCTCGGCCTCGCGGTCACGACCGTCGGCGGGGCTCGCATCCTCTGCGGCGACGGAACGGTGCGGCAGACGGCAGATTCCGGGCGGTCCTGGTCGACGATGGGTCAAGTCCCCCAGGCGGTGACGATGGCGGTTCCGCAGCCCGACGTCGAAACGACCTACGTGCTCAGGCACAGCGATGGCTGTGACGGTATCGAGATCGTGGCCTTGGACCGGCCCAATCAGACCGTGTCTTGCGTCCCGACGCCCGACCACCTTCAAGAGGTCGCCTTGACGATCCCGTCGCGATCAGCGCTGCTCCTAGCCGGCGAGCAACTCCTCCGGAGCTCTGATCTCGTTTCCTGGACCCGCGTCGACGCGTCCGGTCCCACCTCATCCCGATAGCCTCCGACCGATGCGCATCCTATTGATTACCCACTACTATCCGCCCGAGAACGGGGCGGCCCAACATCGGTGGGATGCGTTTGTGCGTAACTTCGTTGCCGCCGGCCACCAGGTCTCAGTCCTCGCCCCACCACCGCACTTCCCTCGACGCGGTGCTCAGTGCGTCCCCCGGAACATGCGCGCGGGTTCGCTCCACGAGGGTCTGCACGGCGAGAGCGTCCTGCGCCTGCACTACCTCGAACACGGCAACGGTCTCAAGCTCCGCATGCTCGACCAAGCCATCACGGCACTGGATGCAGTCCGCCGTGGGATCTTGGTGTTCGGGCCAGAGGCACGCCGCCCGGATGTGGTCATCGCCACCGTGCCCGGGCTCCCATCGATTCCAGCAGGGCTGGCGCTGAGTCGAATCCTGCGGCGTCCCCTCATAGTGGAGATGCGCGACGCGTGGCCTGACTTGATCGACAACCACCGTGATTGGGACAACGAAGACACGGCTCGACCGACACAGAGCTCCCCGAGTACCGCACTTTCGCAGAGCCTCCGGCGGCTTGTGGCACGGGTTGTGACCATCCTCCAGCGGCAAGCAAATGCGCTCGTTACCACAACCGAGGGGTTCGCTGAGACGCTGCGCGCGAGAGGTATGCCGTTCGTCACCGCCGTGCGCAACAGCACTCTGACCGAGCAGTGGGTTGCCCCGTTATCCCCGGCTGGGCCCGACGAGAAGACCTTACGCGTGCTCTACCTAGGGACAGTTGGGCGCAGCCAAGGGCTCAGCACGGCCATCCGCGCGGCAGCACGCCTCAACGACGAGGGGGTGCATATCCAACTTCGCATCGTGGGCGATGGCGCCAGTCGCCACGGGTTGCAGGAACTGGCCGAGCGGCTGACCGCTCCAGTGCGGTTCCTCGCCCCCGTCCCGCGGCCGGCCGTCATCGGACAGTACAGATGGGCCGACACCATTTTGGTAAGCCTACGTGGCTGGGAGCCCTTCCGCTGGACCGTGCCCTCCAAGCTCTATGAGGCACTTGCCAGTGGACGGCACATCACGGCCGTCCTGAGCGGCGAAGCCGCTGAGATCGTGGACGAGGCCCAGGCCGGAGACGTCGTTTCTCCTGGTGACGTCCAAGCGCTGGCTGCCCGCTGGTCGAAGTTGGCGGCCGACAGGACGAGGCTCGACGTCGGCACCGGTGGGATCCGCTGGGTCCACGCGCACGCGTCCTCCGACGCACTAGCCGGAACCTACTTAGCACTGCTGGAGACCGTTCGCGCAGCAAGCCTGCGACGACCGCCCCGAATCTGCGAAGTCGCCCGCAACGCCGGTCTGCTAGCTCGGGTTGCCACAGCCCACGCCAGTGAAGATCCGCTGCTCCTGCTGCTGCAGGCGAGCCGCCGGCTGCCCGGCCGGGCAAGGCAGTTGCTGTCCCGCGCGCTTACCTCGGGCACTTCCGATGACGACGGGGGCATGATCGCCGTCTTGGGGCACTGGCTCGCGGATCGCCCCGACGATGCCGTGCACTTACTGCGGCGACTCCCGGCGAGCGAGCATCGCCTCCAGCAGCGGCTAGTCGCCGAACTCTCGATCACGCTGGGACTGGATGAGATGGTCGCGCCATTGCTGGTATGCCGTCCGCTGACCCGGGCACGGGCGGCATGGGCGCGCGGGGATATCTCGTCTGCGCTGGCAGCGGTCGAGCAGTCACCTGGCCGGTTGCGAGACCGTCTGCTCGCCGAAAGGCGGTTGCTGCTGCCGGGCGCCCGACTTACCGCACGGCCACGGACAGTATCGCGTGGGCGCCCGCGGCCGCTCACGGCCTTGCACGTGCTGACCAACTCCGTCCCCACCACCCATAGCGGTTATGCGATCCGCAGTCACGAGGTGCTGAAGGCACAGCGGGATACGGGCATCGACGTCAGCGCGGTGACGCGCATCGGCTATCCCGTCTCGGTGGGACTCCCCTTGGCAGGGCATCGTGACCTCGTGGAGGGCATCACGTACCGGCGGATCCTGCCTGCACGGCTCGAGAGCACCCCCGACCGCCGGCTACAGCAAATGGTCGACGAGGTGCTCCGCTTGGTCGACGAACTCGAGCCGAGCGTCCTGCACACCACAACGAACTACACCAACGCCTTGGTGACGGCAGCAGTCGCGGCGTCTACCGGTCTGCCCTGGGTATACGAGGTGCGAGGGGTGCTGGAGGACTCGTGGATGGCGAGGCTGCCAGTGGCCGGGCGTCCCAACGCGGCCGTCAGCGAGCGCTACCGCATGCTCAAAGCGAAGGAGTCGGAGATGGCAGCCGCGGCGGACGCGGTGGTCACTCTCAGCGAGACAATGCGCGACGACCTCGTCGGCCGCGGCGTGCCGGCCGACCGAATCAGCGTGATGCCCAACGCAGTGAGCGCTGACCTGCTCACAGATTCTGCGTCGCCCCACGAGGCGCGTTCTGATTTGGGGCTTCCCACCGGCGGCTTTTGGGTCGGCACGGTGAGCAGTCTGGTCGACTACGAGGGCTTGGATACCTTAGTCACGGCGGTCGCTGAACTGCGACGCCGCGGCGTGGACGCGCGTTGCTGCATCGTCGGGGACGGTGTTTCGCGCCCTGGCCTGATCGCGCAGGTGCGCGACCTCGGACTTGAGGAGCATGTCCTCATGCCGGGTCGTGTGCCGCGCGCGGCGGCGATCCGCTACCACCAGGCCCTGGACGTCTTCGTCGTGCCACGCCGAGACGAGCGGGTTTGCAGGACCGTCACTCCGCTGAAGCCCATCGAAGCGATGGCTCTAGGTCGCGCCGTCGTGGCAAGCGACCTGCCAGCGCTAGCGGAAATCGTCTGCCGCCCGGGCGCTGGCCTGGTGGTGCCGGCGGGCGAGCCTTCAGCTCTGGCAGAAGTCCTGCAGCGGCTCGCCGAGGAACCCGCCCTGCGAGCATCGCTGGGAGACTCCGGCCGCCGTTTCGCCGCTGGTCGCACCTGGTCGATGATGGGCCAGCGTTACCGGGCGCTGTATGCGCGGCTCGCCGTGAGCGAGGACCAGCCGTGCGTCGGTTAGGCTAGCCTGGTCCACGAACGAAACTTGGCGAGGCTCCATGTCCTTTACCCCTTCCGACACGTCGTCGCCGTCGTCGGACGCGGCATTGGAGGGACCTGCGGGGGAGACCTCGCTTGACTCGATGAGAACAGATGAATCGCTAGGACATCTCCGCAGGATCGGCCAGCGCCCGTCGTTAGGTGTTTACACGGTGCAGCTGTGGCATCGGCGCCACTACATTTGGGCTGACTCCAAGGCGCGCAGCCGGTCGGGGCACAGGGGGATGTTCCTCGGCAGCGCATGGCTCGTCCTCAAGCCCTTGCTCGACGGCGCCATTTATGCGCTGATCTTCGGGTTCCTCTTCAATACCAACAGAGGGATCGCGAATTTCCCCAGCTATGTGATCATCGGGACCTTTCTGTTCCACGCGACGTCCAACTGCCTGAATGGTGGGGCGAGTTCGATCACGAGCGGCGCCAATATGATTCGCGCCTTCGCGTTCCCCCGAGCCGCTCTGCCGCTGTCCGTTGTGACCCGCGGCGTGGTCTCGATGGGTCCGATGCTCGCCACGATGATTGCATTGATCCTGATTATCCCCCCGCACGCCCAGGTCACGTGGCGATGGCTCTTGTTTCCGCTTGTTCTGATGCTGCAGATGCTGCTCAACACGGGCCTGTCTCTCATCACTGCCCGCCTGACCTTTCAGGTGCCCGACTTCAGACTGATCCTGGGTGTCATCATCCGGATCCTGTTCTACGGCTCCGGCGTCTTCTACTCGATCGACCGCTTCGTCCACCACCCTTGGCTGCAGTTCTTGATGGAGAGCAACCCCCTATTCATTGTGCTCGACATGAGCCGGGATGTCCTCCTCTACGACCGCACGCCAGCGCTATCTTCATGGCTGTTGCTCACTGAGCGTTCTCTGCTCATCCTGCTTATCGGATACGTCTTCTTCTGGTGGAAGGAGGAGGACTATGGGCGGCCGTGATGCGGCCAGGCGACAGCCGTCCGTCGTGGTCAGGGATCTGCACGTGCGCTACCGGACAGATGCAGACGTTGTCCGGCATGGCCGGGGCCGGCACGGCGGGCATGGGCACGAGAGCCGATGGCTCTCTGGCAGGGGGGCCGTCGTAGAGGCTCTGCGTGGCGTCTCGTTCACGACATACGAAGGCGAGTCTGTCGGGATAATCGGTCAGAACGGCTCCGGTAAGAGTACTCTGCTCCGGCTCGTTGCCGGGCTCGAGCGGCCGACGTCAGGAGAGGTCTGGGCGAGCAGCCAACCGGCCCTCCTCGGGGTCAATGCCGCGCTTCAGCCCGAGCTCTCCGGCGCGCAGAACGTGCGCCTCGGCTGTCTGGCCATGGGGCTGACGCCGGCCGAGGTCGACCGCGTACTGCCCGACATCCTGGAAGTGTCGGCCATAGGGCAAGCCATCCGTCTTCCCATGAAGACCTACTCTTCCGGCATGGCGGCGCGCCTGCGCTTCGCCATCGCCGTCGCTACGCGCTCGCGGATCCTACTCATCGACGAGGCCCTCGCCACCGGAGACGCAACGTTCAAGGAGCGGAGCGAGGAGCGTCT
Organism: Segeticoccus rhizosphaerae; assembly: GCF_009192725.1. Lineage (GTDB taxonomy): Bacteria > Actinomycetota > Actinomycetes > Actinomycetales > Dermatophilaceae > Segeticoccus > Segeticoccus rhizosphaerae. The sequence goes on from NZ_VOHR01000023.1 coordinate 8,328, forward strand.
TCGGGAACGTCTGTCCCGCGCCGGTACAGTCTTCCTCGTCACCCACGTAGGCAAGGTCGTGGAGCAACAATGCGCCCGGGCGATCTGGCTGCACGACGGTGAAGTCGTGCTTGACGGACCGGCCTACGAGACGGCACAAAAGTACCGTTGGTGGGCTTGGAACGTCGCCCAAGGAAAGCACTCAGTCGCGGATGCGCTTCTGGGGGAGGCAAGGTCGTCTGCAAGCACATAGGCTCTGAACCCAGCCCTCATCGCGGGAAGAGTTCCCCCACACGCGGTTCCCAACCGCCGAGACGACAGTTCTAAGTCATCGAACTCAGTCCCACAGCGAGGGATCGATGCCAAAGTCCGCGAGCAGTCTCGCGTTGTCCTGCTCGTGCGGCCGCAACACCCCTCGTTGTTGGGTCGGAGTGATGAGTCTGGCGCTTTGGTGGTTAAGTACCGCACGCTCCTGCAACTGAAGCATCCTGCCGTATGCCCGTCTCTCGGGCAACGACATGCCTGGGAAAGCCTTTAAGGCTCGCTCAAGCGCCCCCCGCGAGAGGTTCCTGTTCGACTTCCCCAGATCTATGTCCGGCACTTGGCACGAGAGTTTGGCCACTTCTAGGAAGTCCTCCACGAACCGCCGTGGCCCCAGCTCAGCAAGCGATTCGAAAACTCTCACATGCAGATGCCCCCGACCGAAAGCATCAACCAAAGTCGCAACTATTCGGGACCAAGACAGAAGCTCGAGTTCCAGCTGATCGTAGAACGACCGGAAGGGGACGCCCAGCACGCCACTCTTCACATGCTCCACATAAATGGAGTTGACAAATGTGTCTTGGCGACGCAAGTACAGAATCACATCAACTTCGTCAAATGAACAGAGGTCGGCCATCCGGGCAGCGGAATGCTGTATATCACCGTAGAAGAACCGTTCAGGAGGCCGCATCCACAGGTTGGAGTACGAAAACAGGCTCTCTGCAGATAGCACCACAGTGTCATACTCGGCTGATCGCGCCACACTACCGAAAAAGCTCTCCACGTCCTCGCGTAACGACGAGTCCAAAGCCTTGGGGTGCAGATATGAAAGGACGCGGTGGGGAGTCAATTCCGTGTAAGGTATGTAACGAATGCCCTCGGCAGGCATCTGTCCTTCACAAGCAGCAAGCACATCCTGTATCAGCGTCGTACCAGTCTTGTGGGCACCACTATGAATCACGAGCCTCAATCCGTCACCTCCTGGCCAAGTGTCATATGATCATGACGATCCAGATGTCCGTTAGACTGGGGCACTTGGGAGAGATCCATCTCCCTTTGAACAATCCTTGACTTCGGCGACTGTGAACGGACGCGCAGAGCCGCCCGCGCGGATTTCGCCAAGAATACCGACGGCTCTCTGTATAAAATCCCTATTGCCTCCGCCAATTGGTGATGATTCTCCGCGTCACAGAGAAAGCCGCAATCTGAATCAACAAATTCAGGCACGGCGCCCACCCGCGAGGCAATTGGAACCAGGCCGGACGACATCGCCTCGTCACGAGATACCCCGTGCGTATCCATACGCGACGGAATCAGCATAACGCCGTGACTCTTGTGCAGCTGACGAATCTCGTCGCGCGTCACGAAACGTTTAACGAGGCGAACATTCTCGAAATGCGCGATTGGTTCGGTGGTCGATTCAAAGAGCGGGCCATCACCTACGAACGTAAAGTTGAGTTCTTCAAAGAAAGGCCTTCGGGATAGTTCGAGGACGGCTCGAACACTTAGGTCATTGCCGTACACGTCACTGGTATACGGTCGAATCGAGAGAATCGACTTTCGCTGATCCGAGCTCTTTTCTTCATAGTCAAATGCATCTGTGTCGATTGGATTATGAATGACGTAATAGTTCACTTCGGATGGTGAAATCTCCAAGTCCTCGAGGGCCGTCTTTGCCAAATAGTCGGACACGAAAACGAAACTCACATTGGCCGGCGCCTCCTTGAAAACCGTGCGCCAGAAGGCCAACCTAGCCGCGCTCGCCTCCTGCGCTCGCCCCAGCTCCTCACTCGTCTGCTGAGGGGTCGCGCGCCGCCACCAAGCCTGTATGTCGCTCCCATGTATCCAGATCGCTGCGCCCCTCAAGCGTTGGGAATTCCTTGCAATGACCTGCCATACTTCCGGAGTCAGGAAGTGCACGTACGTGAACTCCACCGGCCCTCCACGCAAACACTCCTCCAGATGAGCGGTCGACGCTTCAATCACATCGACGCCACGGAACTCCCGATAGTGCGGTGAAGGCCTATCGACGACGCGGAAGACCTCGGTCTTCTTCCCCGCTCTCAGGTATTCACGTGCCCGGGTGTGTACAAACTGGTTCCGATAAAGATCATGGTAGTCGGGATATATGTTTGTGACAACGAGCAGTGGAGCACTGGTTGGGACGCCTGCCGTCAATTCATGGAATGCAGCGGGAACCAACCGCGTGATGTGAGTGAGACCACCACCTCTCACTCGGATTCCCACAGTAAAGCGCGAAGCTAATGCAGGAATGGTGAAAGTGTTATTCCGATTGGGATAAAGCATCCGATGCTCGAGACGTTCACCCGATGCGTCAAAGAAGATCAGCGCCACCTGAATATCCAAGCCTGGCGAAGCTTCAGCATAAAGGGCCCCCTCGTCCTCAAATCCCCAGTCCGTTAGCGACGGACGATGGGCAGAGTAGATATACGTTCGCTCATCGTGCCCCATCGAAGAGCGAACTTCGAAGGCCCCATCCACATAACCAGTCTCGATGCCGGCCTTGGTGGCCGACGGGAACCAGCCAGCTATAGCCTCGAGGTCTATCGTGTGCGGCTCATGGCCCTTTCGGACCGCTGCCCGTGACCCAGCTGATTGAAGAGATCTTAAACTCATACCATCGTCAGTTGGCAAGTCCACCACCGACTTTAGGCTGGATTCTTCTAAGTCAGAACCGCCTTCGCAGTAGTTGAAGGGATCCACGGCCAATTGATTCCCCACAGCAATCATCTCACTGCAGTTATTGGCCAACGCGCTTCCGACGGTCGTCTTATCCGCCACACTGCGATTCAGCACCGACCGTCTATACGCTAGGTCATGAGTCCTCTTGTAGCAAGTGCCTTCAATCAGCTCTGGTGACGACCCATGTTGCGCTGTGAAACGCCGAGATTTCCCCGTGACATCTACATCGGAATACTTATAGGCCAGTAAGAGGTCGGTCAGATATCCCGCGCCGTAAAAGTCATCGGGCGAGAAAATGGCAAAATACTCGCTTTGACTGACGGAGGGCATCGAAAGATCCCTGCAGTCCTCAAGGACGTGAAGGGAAATGCGATCATCCATGCCGGAGTCTAACCACGTCTCGATTGAGGCAGGTTTAAAGACGTGAAGCGTCAGATTTGACGCTGTCTGGCGATAGAAATTGTCCAGGTGTCGCGCATACTCTGCCTCGGTTTGCGCCAAGCCAAATATGGCCGTACTGGTCTCCCAGCCGGATTTGTTGACGATACCCAGCGCTTCCGCTAGCGAGGCAAGCCGTGCGGCATAGGTGTGCTCACTTAGAACCTTTCTCAGCGCCTGATTCCGGCGGCGCTCCTCGCCGAGCGGCGTCTTCCGCAATGCTCGCATGCGGGCGACGGCCTCTGGACCGTTGTCAGTGCTGATGACGAGGTCGCCGAACATTAGGCGCAGTCCACGCGAGTAGTTGCTGACAACAACACTATTGCTTGCCATCAGCTCGAAGACGCGCCGCGCAAACATGGACGGCGACTGCTTAATCGAATTTAAATTCAGGCCGTACCTGTAGCCCTTATACGCGATCCTGATCTCTTCGGGAGAAAGAGTCCCGGCGATATATTGTTGGAATCTCGCGGGATATTGGTAGTTGGAATCTTCAGTCCCGAGCATTCTGTCATAGATCGTCAGGGGCATTACGGACGCGACGCTCAGCGCGAGTTCTTCAAAGTCTCGACAACGCTCTGGGTACCCTACGTAGTAGGCACCCGCGAAGCAAACGCCATCCTCCGGTGCGTCCTCGACAATGGGGTGATGTCGTCGTGGCTGTGCAGCGAAAGGAAGAAAGGAGACCTTCTCGTGAGCGAGCCGTGACTTGTACCTTGGTACGCAATCGAGGTCTGTGGTAAAGACATGATCGACGAGACTGGCGACATTCAAGAATGTCGAGAAGTGTGCTGGATCCTCCTTATTCCAGAATGCGGTCGGTATTGAGCGTTCGCGACACCAAGCTATGATCCCGCGAATCTCCGGCCCGCACTGCTGAACCGTGTTCCACCAGCAGCCGTCCTTGCCACGCCAGGCGGACTCAATCAGCAGGAAGTCTGGTTGGCAGGTTCCCAGCTGGTGCTCCCACGCTTCGGGGCTGAGCTGCGTGAAGTCGCACTCTGGAGAAAAATCCGCATGGCTGAACTCGTCCAATATCCCGGCGACGCGAAGGCGTCGCGCCTCAATGGGAACCATGTTTTGTGACGGGATGCCTTTTCGTTCACTCGGCTCGCCGTCATCGACAGCAGCTCGAATGGCAAGCCTATGTGGAACGGCTTGGGAGAGGGCACGTTGGGCTCGTTGCGCGCGGTGCCGTCGGTACAAGCTGTACAGGCTATAGGGAAGGGTGAAGAGACTCGTCGGGTGGAGCACCACTTGGCGGAGCTGCAGGCCGAGCCGGTAAGTGACGCTTTCCCGTAGGGTCGCAATCTTCTCTCGCTCGCTTGCCAGTTCCTCACCCAGTTTCGCGCTGTTAGCTTGCTCCAGTGCCAGCTCGTTCTGAGTGTGGTTCAACCTCTTAGAAAGCGCATCCATGTTGGCGTGCTCGCGGCTAACTTTCTCAGCGAGGTCTTCGGATGCGCGCCTCTCCGTTGCGAGTTGCACATTTAAGGACGCGACTTGATCTTCGAATTGAAGCGCAAGTGCTTCGAGATGGTCGGTTCGCTCGTTCCGTCGTTCTAATTCCGACTCGAGCGCTGTCAGATCGGATTGAGCCTTGGATCTGGAATGCTCGGCAGAACTGGCCAAGTGCCGAATCTCCACGGCCTCGGCGGCTTGATCTCTAAACGCGGACTGTGCTTCGATTAGAGCATCGCTCACCCGGCTCAAGTCACTAAGAAGCCGCCTTCGCTCCGACCGCCAGGCATCCTGCTCCGACATTAATTTATCGTTCAGATCGTCGAACTTGGTCTCCATTCTCGCGATGTCGGCGGCGTTTGGTCGCTCGCCGACCTTCGACCGGGCCTCTCGCAGGGCGCCGCGCAATTCTATAAGTTCCATCCGCCGTTGCTTAGCGAGGGACAGCGAGCGACGCGCCTGGCGCGCAACCGAGCGACGAAGTTGCAAATCTCGATCCCGAGCTTCTAAGAAGGCAGCCTGACGAGCGGCCAACCGTCTATCACACTCAGAAGTCGGCATCAGCATAGGGTCAGGAGCGAGTTCGCCAATTGACAAATCGCCCTCTGCGGGGTCGGCGTACTGCGAGGGAATCGAGTTGGATTCGTCCTCTCGAGCATCGCTCGAGGAGGGCGTGGCCCTGGACGACGGCGCGTTCGCGTGGCCAGGTCGAGGTGTGGGCACCGTAGCAGCGCGATATTTTGCATTGGCCGCATTCAGGCTAGTTTGTAAGCTCTCGACACGAGCGGTGTGCCGGTATATCTCTTTCGCAGAGCGGGAGAGGAGTCGGCGCAGTTGCTCTGGTTCGACAACCGATTCGGCGTGCACGAACAGATTCGTGGGCGTCGCATTGAAGGTCTGCCAGTAGCAGTAGCCATGTGGCGCGAGCCAATCCTGAACGGCGTCGTAGTCGGCCTCCGTCATCGACTCCACATATAGCAGGGGATGTTGAGCGTGGAGAAGCCGTGTAGCCCCCTTCAGTACGTCCAATTCCATGCCTTCGACGTCTATTTTGATGGCTCGAACCGGGCGTGCGAAGGAAAGTGAGTCGAGGGTTATCACCTCGACGCTTCCAGGGATGGCATCGACAACTACGCGTTGGCTGCCCAGATTACTCGAGTCAGGTAAGATTAAGCGGCCCCGGCCAGGATGCGCGCCTACCGCCTTCCTCAAGACGGTGATCCGGTCCGATGCACGGTTGAGGTTGGCACTTTGCAGAATTGCTGTAGCTAAATGCTCGTCCGGTTCGAACGCGATGACGTTGCATTTCGCTGCTAGAGCCAAGAACATCGTGTGATTACCGACGTTCGCGCCCACATCCAAAACGAGATCGTCTGGAGACAGGCGTCTTGCCATGTCTTCAAGCATCCAGCGTTCATATGGGTGCCCCTCTCGCCTGACGAAACCTTGTATGTAATCTGATTCCCAGTCGGGTAAACACATACGGTACAAACCACCAGATGCGGCCACGTCAAATACGTCGGAGCCCGTTGGCTCAATAGAAGTCAATGCGCACCTCTCAGGAAGTCTCTTCGGCTGTGGGCGCTGACCCGCAAGTCAGCGGTGGGGCGGCGCTTTGGTCTCGACTACGTAGTGGTATCACCTAGAGGGGCTGCTCTTTTACCGCCGGAACATTCTTGTCCCTGGGCTTTCCTGTCGCCAACCCCCAAAATCCCTTGGTGTCCACGATGTGTTTGTCCTTGATCAACTCAGGGTCTAGGGATCTAAATGCGGAGTGAGCCACCAAGAGAACGGCCACGTCAGCGTCGGTAAGAGCATCCTCTGCGTTTGCCAACGTCACGTTGGCAAACTGTCCTAATCGAGCCGGCAACTCACACACGTGAGGCTCCACAACACGAATGAGTCCGTTCTGAAGTCGTTGGGCCAACCCTTCTACAATCCGGACGGCCGGGGATTCGCGAAGATCGTCAATATCGGGCTTGAAGGCCAACCCGAGGACGGCGATTCTTGGAACAGCTATGCCGCTCGCCAACTGCTCGATTTGCCTAAGCACATATTCCGGCTTTGCATCGTTCACTTCGCGTGCAGTCCGGATCAGACGAGACTGCTCAGGTGTCGACGAAACGATAAACCAAGGATCCACCGCGATGCAGTGGCCACCTACCCCGGGGCCAGGCTCCAGTATGTTAACGCGCGGATGCTTGTTCGCCAGTGCAATCAACTCCCAAACATCTACCCCAAGCCGGTCGGAAATCATCGAGAGTTCGTTGGCAAAGGCGATGTTGACGTCCCGGAAGGAATTCTCAGTCAGCTTGGCTAACTCCGCTGTCATCGCGTCGGTAGTGTGCAGCTCACCCTTACAGAAGGTGGCGTAGACGTTGCGGGCCATGTCACTGGCTGTCGACGTAAGACCCCCGACAATCCGATCGTTTGTAACGAGTTCGATCATCACTCGTCCGGGGAGCACGCGCTCGGGGCAGTGGGCGAAGTGCACTACCGGCCTCCCGTCACCGCCTTCCAGGCTGAGATCCGGCCGATCCGCCAAGATCCGCTTGGCTATGTGGCAGGTCGCGCCTGGAGGCGACGTCGACTCGAGAATGACCAGCTCGCCGCCGGACAGTCGGGGAGCGATCCCGTCGGCCGCCGCCTCGATGTAGGAGAGATCCGGCGCGTAGTCCTCAGCGAACGGCGTGGGCACGGCCACGATGAATACGTCCGCTGAGGGAGTCTCCTTCTGAGCGCGTAATGTGCCTTGCTTGACCGCTACGGCAACGAAGGTGCCGAGGTCTGGTTCGACGAAAGGAACTTCACCTCGGTTCACTGCGTCAACGGTAGGGCCGCTGACGTCGACACCGATGACGGTCCAACCGTTGGTGGCGAGGGCCGCCGCCGTCGGGAGGCCGATGTAGCCCAGGCCGATCACTGCAACGGTCTTGGTGTTACTCATGCGTGTCCTTCTTCGATTCAAAGGTGCTTCTTGAATTGGGCTCTTCATACTGGTCGGACAGTGTGGCGTCAAAGCATGCAGTGAGCCAGTCCTTTCCCATAGAACTGCACCTCGGCATTTGCAAGCAGTTCGGCGTCGGAAGCCAACCAAGTGTGCTGGTGACCACTTCCATAGCGCATCTGCACGAAGTTGTAGCGGTCTGAGGAGTAGACCTGTGCCCCCGCCGCGACAGTCGACCGCAGGAAGCCGCTGTCCTCCCCGCGCCTCACCTCAGGGAACGGGTGTTTGAGCAGCAGATCCCGATTGGTCATGATCGTCGGGCCGGCCACGAAGTCGGTGTAGCAGTGCTCCCGTTCGGGGTAGCGTAGAATCGTGGCGTCGATCTCTGCCGCATACAAGAAGTGCGCCTGCTTGCCCACCACTTGAGCACCGCTGTAGTCCAGCGCGTGAAGTTGGTCGGAGAGGTAGTGATCACCGTAGAGATCGTCGTCATCCATCTTGCTAACGACTGCGCCGTCAGCCGCCTCCACCAGCATGTTGAGACATGAGCCGAGGGGCACGTCTTTGCCCGCGTGCAGCACCATCACGTCTACGATGCCTGCCTCCTTCGCCCGCGCCCGAAGAGCAGAATCTTCCAAGTCGAACCCATGCGCCAGCACCAGCAATTGGGGTGACACTTCAAGCTGCGATGCAACGGTCTGCAGCACGTGGTCCAGCCGCCAAGGCCGATGCGTCGAGACGAGTACAGAGACACTGGGTCGCTCATGGCGGTGACCGGCAACGCCGGCAGCAGTCAGGACATCGTCCACGCGGTGCGCATAGGTGTGCATGCTCCAGATGCGCCGTTGGCCGAGGTGCACCATACGATCTCGCAACTCCGGCGAGCGCACCAGGGCTCGGAGAGCGAACTCCGCCTCGGCGGCTTCCCCCACTTGGCAAACCATGTCGGGTGTGAAGAAGTGCTCGATAGCCGCGCTCGGCGCCGACACGACGGGGGTCCCGGAAGCCGTGATCTCGAAAATCCTGCGTGCACACATGCTGGGCGAATCGACCACTGAGTTCACGTTGAGGAAGACCTTGTATGCGCGGTAGGCGGAGAGCATCTGGGGGTAACTGAGGGTGCCGACGACCCTCTTGTCGAACGGCGCTGGAAACTGATAACGCTCGTCGCCGCCGAGCTGGCGGGAGAATATCTCGAGCCCGTGCGTCATCCGGCCTTGCACGCGCTGCGCGGCGCCGAGTAGCAGGTCCATCTGCGCCCGACGCTCCGGGTACTTGTGCGCGAAGTACATGCCGGCAAAGGCGATGTCCCGTGCCTGAAAGCCCTTCGCAGGCCGCACCGGGTTGTGCACCATCGGCTGCGCCGCGAAGCTGAGCGGCGCCACCCGGTCGTGTCCTAGCTCTTCCCGGTAGCGCCCTGCAACGTCGACGCACGAAGTGAAGACATGGTCGAAGAGGCGTGCCGTGTCGAGGAAGTCCTCGAAGTGGACGGGGTCCTCCTTGTTCCAGAACACCGTCGGCACTCCGTGCGCGCGGCACCACTGCACCAGTTCGACAAGCGCAGGACGGGGCGCCGTGGGTCCTGTGAGGTGGTAGAGCCACGCTTTGTCGTTGCCCGACCAGGCCGACTCGACAAAGAGCAGGTCCACCGGTCGGGCCTGGAGCTCCTCGTACCAATTCTGCGGAGTGATCTCGATCTGGGCCCACTCGTATCGGAACGCCAGACAGGAGAAGTCATCCAGGATGACTGCCACCCGTAGTAGCGGGCGACGGGGTTCGCGCTCGGGTATGTCCCAGTCGGGGAAGGTGATTCGCGCCTTGCCAAAGCGGAGACGGGCAACCCGCCGATTCCTGGAAGCCACCGAAGACGTGAGTTTCACCCGCCGGCGACGCTGTCGCCACGCTCGGAGCTGGAGGAGGCCCCCATGGCGCAGGTGCCATAATGCCGTGCGCCACTCGCGAAGTCCCAAGCCATGGTGTGTGCCGGTCACGAGGCGACCTCCAGGTCCTCAACCGCGGAGGCGATGGAGCGGTAGACCGCTGCGTCGTAATGGAAGGGAGCTATCCCCCACTTGTGTCCTTCGGCCGCACGGGCGAGGTCCTGTCCGATCTCGATGACGCGGATGCGGCACTGTCGTCGGACGGTCGTGACATATCCAGCCGTGGCGCGGTTCGCCTGCTTCGCGCTGATTCCGAAGCTCGCGGGGGTTCGTCGACCCTCGGTGGTCCGCTCAGCCCACGCGGGTGCAAGCAAGACCGTCCGCTCGAGGAGGTCGAGTTCCCGCAGCAGCGCGAGCCATCTTCCGACCGCAACTGACCAGAGCTCGCGGTGCTCGCGGCTGTCGAACGCGACGAGCCGTCCGGGAACGCGACGGTTGCTCTCTCGCTGTGCGGTCAGCAGTTCCACGGAACGGGTGACGACGCCTCCGTCGTCCTGAATGTAGACACCGAGCCGCTCGTCTACCAGGTCCCACAGCAGCAGGTCGACCTGCCGAGCTTTGGCACGAAGTCGCGCCGACAGCCCCGAGGCGACGTCTTCCTGGACGATCCGCCGCTGAAACGGACTGGTGAGTTTGGAGAGGTCGACGCCCGGATCTCCCGCCTTCCCGAATGCGCTGATCAATGACTGTCTGGCGACATACGCCGACAGTGCGTAGCGGTCGCCGTCGAAGTACTCGAACGAGTCCCGCGACACGCAACTGCCGTAGATGAAAGTACGGATGGCGATCTCAGGCTCCAAGATGAGACGAACTGGCGTAGTCGGGCAGACGTTCGCCCAAACCAAACATGTGGCTCAGCGCAGCCACTGTACGTTGCGCCGCGTAACCGTCACCGTAGGGATTCACCGCGTTGGCCATGGCCGCGTATGCCATCTTGTCGACCAACAAGCGCGTGACTTCCCCGACGATCCGGTCTTCGCCGGTCCCAATCAACTTCACGGTGCCCGCGTCGAGCGCTTCGGGCCGCTCGGTGTTCTCACGCATCACGAGCACCGGCTTGCCGAGGCTCGGCCCCTCTTCCTGCACACCTCCGGAGTCAGTGAGCACGATGTTCGCCATCGACAACAGTCGGGTGAACTCGCCATATCCGAGCGGCTCGGTGACCACAACATTGGGGAGACCTTCCAGGTGAGGAAGGACCGCCTCCCGGACGATCGGGTTTCGATGTGCCGGCAGCACAATCCATTGCTCCGGGAAGGCCTGTGCGAGCCTGGCCAGCGCGCGACCCATGCCCTCCATGGCACCCCCCCAGTTCTCTCGCCGGTGTGTCGTCACCAAGAGCACCCTCTGGTCCGCAGCGGCGAGCTTCTCGAGCATGGGGTCGGTGAAGGAGACCTCCTTGTCAACCGTCGCCAGCAGGGCGTCGATGACCGTGTTGCCGGTCACCACCACGTCGTCGGCCGAGACTCCCTCGCGCAGTAGGTTGTCCCGGCTGCGCGGTGTCGGCGCCAAGTGCAGGCGAGCTATTTGCGAGGTAAGTCTGCGGTTTGCCTCCTCGGGGAACGGCGAGTCGATGTCGCCTGACCGTAGGCCGGCCTCTAGGTGGACCACAGGGATCCGGCGGTAGAAGGTGGCCAGTGCGGCAGCCGTGGAGGTGCTGGTATCGCCCTGCACGATCACGGCATCGGGCTGCTCATCGTCGAGCACAGGATCGAGGCGCTCCAGGACTCGTGCCGTGATCTGGGCGAGGCTCTGCCCATGGGAGAAGATGTCGAGGTCGTGGTCGGGACAGATGCCGAAGATCTCGTTGACCTGGTCGAGCATCTCCCGATGTTGACCGGTCACTACGGTGACCGAGGCCATCCCGGAGGCTGACTCTAGGGCGCGAACCACCGGGGCGACCTTGATCGCTTCCGGCCTGGTGCCATAGACCGTCATGACGCGGCGGGTCATCGGGAGGTCCTCTCAGTGGGGGAGTTGGGCCGTTCCGGGGGTCGTTTCGCGCCTGTGCCAACCGAGAAGCGACTGTGCCGAAGGACATGCGGCAAGGCCAGGTATCCAGCGCAGAGCAGCACGGTCACCGAAGTAGCAAACGGCCAGGACAGGATGACCCAACAAACCGTGATGAAGGCGCCCAAACTCGCGGTCAGGGCTGCGACGGCCGGGTGAGGCCAACCCAGGTCGGAGACCAGGAGTTGGTACCCGTGCTCCCGGTGCGGGCTGGTCAGGGACTCGCCCCGCGCTCCACGTCGGATCAGGGTAGCCGCGACATCCGAGGCGTAGAGGGCCAAGGGAGCTAGCAGCAGGTGCAAGTGATGGTCGGCCGTCAGGCCCCGCAGGACGCCCATACCAATCAGGCCACCGAAGAGATAGCTGCCGGCGTCACCAAGGAAGAGCCGCGCGGACGGGACGTTGAACGGCAGGAAACCGACTGCTCCCCCGAGGGATACCGCCCCGACGACAGCGAGTAGCCGGTCACCGCCGAGCAGACCCACGCCGAGAGCCGCCCCCGCCCAGACGGACACGTTGAGGCTCGTGATTCCGTTGATGCCGTCCATGAAGTTGACGATGTTGACGACGACGGGCAGCAGGATCGCCCCGGCTAGGATCGCCCAGTCTCCGCCGAGGGCGATGCCCGCCACGATCCCTGCCACAAGCTGCGCAACCAGCCGGGGGAGGGGGTCGAGGCCGTGCCAATCGTCAAGCAGACCGACGCCCGCCAAGGCGAGCGCTAGGAGGAGGACTACGACCCGTTGGGAGCCAGCGTGCGGTAGAGCAACGAGCAACCCCGCGGCTGCTGCGGCGGCCACCGCGACGCCGCCGCTCCGCGGGACGGAGACCGCGTGCGAGGACCGCGCATTGGGCACATCCATGAGGCCGGCGCGCCCACCGATCCGAATCGCCACCGGCGCGGCGGCAGCGGTGAGTGTCAACGTAACCACAAGCACGACAAGGACATCAGGCATCGACGTTTGCCATCTGGCGCTCGGCCGCCATCTGTTGGCGCATCCATATGCTCGCCGAACCGTGGCGCTGCGGTGAGGCGCGTCGGATGAGTTCCGGGTCGACTTGGGGAACGGCCACGCGCGACACCAACGCGTGCGCCGTGGGCTGCGGATGCTCTCCCGTGCCGTAGAGCTCTTCGACCAGCTTCTCTCCGGGACGCAGCCCGGTGTAGACGATGTCGATGTCGCGGCGGCGCGACATACTGATCAAGGTGTGCGCGACTTCCGTGATGCGCACCTGGTCACCCATGTCTAGTACGAGCACGTCGCCTGACGTGCCGACCGCGGCAGCCTGCAGTACCAGCTCACACGCCTCTGGCACGAGCATGAAGTAGCGCCTCACATCCGGATGGGTCACCGTGAGCGGTCCCCCGGCCGCGATCTGGGCCAAGAAGGTGGGTACGACGGAGCCACGGGACCCCAACACATTGCCGAAGCGGACGCTGACATAGCGCCCGCTGTGGGCGCGTGCGGCGAAGTCGGCTGTGAGCCGCTCGCCAAGGCGCTTGCTCAGGCCGAGTACGGAGGTGGGGTTGGCTGCCTTGTCGGTTGAGATGTTGACGAAGGTCCGCACCTGCACGGCGGCGGCCGCGGCCAGGACGTTGAGGCTGCCCAGCACGTTGGTCTGCCATGCCTCGAGGGCGAAGCGTTCCAGCAGGGACAGGTGCTTCAGAGCCGCCGCATGGAAGACCACCTCGGGCCGCTCCAACTCGAAGATTCTGCGGAGAGCTTCGGCATCGCGGATGTCCACCAGGAGCAGGTCGTCGTGCTCCAACAGGGCCCGCCCAGTCAACTTTAGCTGCGTCGCCTGAAGCGCTGACTCGTCGCGGTCGAGAAGCAGCAGCCGCGAAGGGCCGAAGCGTGCGATCTGCCGACACAGCTCCGCCCCGATGGAACCGCCGGCTCCGGTGACCAGCACCGTGCGGCCGCTGAGCTGTTCCGCCACGGTCGTGCGGTCGAACTCGACCGGGCGGCGGCCGAGCAGGTCCTCGAGGTTGACGTCACGCAGGTCTTGCGCCGATGGGGCCCCGTCGAGGATCTGGCTCAGCCGCGGGAGTACCTTGGTGCGTACCCCCGCGACGCTCGCGCGCTGGCTGATGTCGCGGATGAGAGCGGCGTCCGCGTTAGGTAAGGCGATGAATACGTCCGTCGCGTTGAACTTGCGGACGACGCCTTCGAGATCCTCGCGTGTGCCGCGGACACGCACGCCGTCGAAACGGAGACGCGCCTTCGTCTTGTCATCGTCCAAGATCGCGACCGGGAGAAAGGTGCTCGATTCGTCGCGGAGCAGGCTTCTAGTCAAGCGGCGTCCGGCTTCGCCGGCCCCGAAGAGGACAACCCTGCGTTCCTGTCCACGTCTGGTCGTTCGCCTCAGGGCCGCGGCCCGCACTGCAAAGCGGGTGGAGAACATCGCTAGGAGGGCCAGGGCAGCTGCGATGATGGGAACGCTGCGGGGAACCAGCACCGGATAGGTCAGCAGAGCTGCGGTGAACAGTCCACCACCGACCACCAGCACTGTTTTGGCAATGTCCGTGACTTCTTCGAAGGACCCGTGTCGGTGACCGGCAGAGTAGGGGCCGACGACGGCGCCGATGAGCAGTTGCCCAATCGCGGCGCCAATGGCAAACCACGCTGTCCCGCGGAGGAGGACCAAGTCGATGTTGAAGTCGAACCGCAGCCAGCAGGCCAGGTAGACCATGCCAGCCCAAACGACAGCATCGAGAAGGGCCCAGGACCAGCGGCTGAATTGCTTGCGGGGTGATGGCCTGCACGCCATGCCATCACCCCTCCCTTGCTTCACGCCCGACCCTGCACCTTAGCGCTGCGTTGCAACTGACGAAAATTGGGAATTCACGGAAGCGCGCCCAAACAGATTACGAAGTAGTTACGATCCAGCGAATTGCATCCCAATATCGCTGTTCGTCGGAATGACTCTTAGATGCGGTTCTCAACTCGTCTAGGAAGGGCTGTGTAAGGGCTGGGTGCCTTTTCGCGTCCGGACCCCGGGTTAGGGAACCTGGTCGCCGACGGGATAAGTCGAGAAGTCGTCGGTGCGCAACGCGAAGCCCAGATCGTTCATGCCGATCTTGTCGACGATGTCGATCGACTGGCCGTCCGGGCTCGTGCCGAAGCCGGTGAAGGGCGCGGTGATGAAGACGACGTCGTTGCCCCGCACGTGGCGCAGGCTGAGGGCCTCCGAGCGGAGGTCGCCGGTGCTGAAGGAGTTGTCCACCGTGAGGTTCTTGGTGGCCGCGTCGACGAAGTGGGCGAACTTGACCGGGTTGGTCAGCGTGCTCTTGCTGAGGGCCTCGAGCAGGAGGGCCTTGAGGAAGGCCTGCTGGCGGCGCCCGCGGGAGATGTCACCCTCGGACAGCTGGTGGCGCTCGCGCACGAAGGCCAGCGCCTCCTCACCGTTCAGGTGGTTCATGCCCTTGTGGATGTCGCCGGCGGGCCCGTGGCTGGGCTCCTCGGCATAGACGTTGACTCCGCCGACGGCGTCGGTCATCCGCTTGAAGCCTTCGAAGCCGATGTGCGCGACGTGGTCGATCGGCACGTCGACCAGTCCCTGCACGGTCTTGACCAGCAACGGTGCCCCACCGAAGGCATACGACGCGTTGATCTTGTTCTTTCCGTGGCCGGGGATGTCGACGTAGAGGTCCCGCGGGAAGTGCACGAGGTAGACCTTGCGGCGGTCGGAGGTGAGGTGCACGAGGATGATCACGTCCGAGCGCTGCCGGCTCTGCCCCGGCCGCTCGTCACTGCCGATGAGCAGGATGTTCTGCGACTTGCCGGCCTCGGCCGCGCGGGTCGGCACGGACTCACCCGGGTTGGGGGTCGGCAGCAGCGCCTCGCGCTGGACGTTCTTGTTGACCGTGTGGTTGAGGAACGCTCCGTAGCCGGCCACCACCCCGACGACCAGCAGCACGACCAGGGCAAAGCCGACGATGGCGATGCGGCGTCCGCGGTGACGGCGCTTCGGCGGCTCCCCACCAGCAGGCCCCTGACCGTCCGCGCGTCCGCCCTCCCCGAATTCCTCCAGCATGGGCAGAGCCTAATGCTGCAGATCCGGAGCCCTCGCAGGCCCGCCCATGCCACCAGGTTGCGCGCAGGCGTGGAGCCGAGGTCGACCAACCGCGGGCACGGCACACGCCGCTCTTTCAGTCCTGCTGGCACCGCTCCCGGGCCCACGCGACGTAGTCCGTTGTGCGGTTGGTCAGCACGCCGTCCACCTTGGCCTTCGCCGCCTCGGCCCACTGCGCCTCCGTGTCGGCCGTCCACGGGTAGACCTTGACTCCCGCCCCCTGCCAGGCCTTGACCCGGGCGGGCGTCGCGATGGACAGCCGGGGCAGCAGCGCGTCGCCGAGCGACCTCGCCTCCTTCGGCGTCACCGGCGCGCTCGTGACCAGGGCGGTCTGCATCGCCGGGTTGAGCCCGTGCACCGTTTTGAGGTTGCCCGCGTAAAACGACTCGACGATGGTGCGCTTCGCCATCCCGGCCTTGGTGATGTCGGACAGGAAGGTCCGCACCTGGGCCTTGGTCGCGCTCGGCTGCTTCAGCTCGACGATGACGTGCACGTCCTGGGTCTTGGCCAGGTGCAGGAACGCCTCGAGCGTCGGGACCCGCACGCCCTTCCACTCGTTGCCCATCCACCCGCCCGCGTCCAGCGACTCGACCTGCGCGAGGGTCTTGGCCGAGACGCGGCCGGTGCCGTCCGTGGTGCGGTCGACGGTGTCGTCGTGGAGCATGACCGGCTGGCCGTCCTTGGTGAAGTGGACGTCGCCCTCGATCGTCTTCGCCCCGTCCTCGATGGCGGCCGTGAACGAGGCGATGGTCTCCTCCGGGGCGACTGCCGGCTCGCCGCGGTGCCCGATGACCGGGGGGACGCAGTCGGTCGTCCCCGAGGTGGGCGCGCTGCCCCCGCCGCAGCCGGCGAGGAGCAGAGCAGCGGCCAGGGCAACGACGGCGGAGCGGGGCATGCTCGCAGAGTATGCCCGCGCACGAGGCGCCCCCGCGGGATACCCTTGTGTGCGGGTTTTCTCGGGTTCCTCTCAGGCTCGCGGGAGCACCATGGTTCCCACCCACACTGCAACAGCCGTGCCGACGGACGCGAGGAGGCGAGGCACGTGGTCATCGCCACGCAGCGCATCCGCAGCCCGGGTGTCGTGCGCGGCCTCGCCGCGTCCGCGCTCGCCGTCGCCCTGCTGTGGTGGGGGATCCCCAAGATCACCGGTGCCACCTGGTCGGCCATCTCCGACACGATGCGCGTGGTCACCTGGCCGGAGATCGCGGTGCTCGCCGGGCTGTGGATCGCCGGCCTGGTCGCCCACTCCTTCGTCCTGACCGGGGCCCTGCCCGGGCTGACCTGGCGGCGCGCGCTGACCCTCAACCTGACCGGCAGCGCCGTGTCCAACGTGGCGCCGCTGGGGGGAGCCCTGGGCGTCGCCACCAACCTGGTGATGGTGCGGGCCTGGTCGTTCAAGGACTCGGCCTTCGCCGTCTTCACGCTGGTCACCAACGTCTGGGACGTGCTGGCCAAGCTGGTGCTGCCGATCGTGGCCGTCACCGTGCTCTTCCTCGTCGGCGGCGTCGCCGGCCACGCCCTCAACGTGGCCGCCGTCGTGGCCGTGGTCTTCCTCCTGCTCGTGGTCATCGTCGGTGTGGTGGGCCTGGCCAGCGACACCGTCTCCCGGGTGCTCGCCCGAGGACTGGCCCGGATGGCGCACCGCGTGCTGCCCGCCCGCCTCGCCTCCCGCGCGGAGGGCCTCGAGGACGCGGTCGTCTCCGCCCGGGACCACACCCGCAGCATCGTGCGGCAGCGCTGGCCACAGCTCACCGCAGGCATGGCGTCGTATGTCGTGTTGCAGGCCGTGCTGATGTGGCTGAGTCTGCACGTGGTCGGCGCCGACCTGGGCTTCTCGGCGGTGCTCGCCGGCTTTGCCGTGGAGCGCTTCCTCACCCTCGCGATGCTCACCCCCGGAGGCGCGGGCATCGCCGAGGCGGCCACCGTCGCGACGCTGGTCGCCCTCGGCGGCGACCCGCTGACCGTCGCCGCCGGTGTGCTGATCTACCGCGGTTTCACCTTCCTGCTCGAGATCCCGGTCGGCGGCTTGTGGCTCGGCGGGTGGCTGATCTCCCGCGCCCGGCGTGGGACCGTTAACGCATGAGACACCCCACGAAGAGCACCCCACGAAGTCCTCGCTTGTGCCTCGCTCGGTACTTCGCCAGGGCCCCGCTCTCCGCTTCGCTCCGATACTTCGCGGGGGCCCCGTCGTGAGGATCCTGCACGTCACGGACACCTTCCTGCCGACCCTCGGCGGCGTGGAGATCCTGGTCCACGACCTGTCGACCCGGCAGGCGGCGGCCGGCCACGAGGTGAGCGTGCTCACGCGCACCCGGGCCAGCACCGATGCGATGGTGCCCGGCGTGCGCGTCGTCCACGGTCACGCGCCCGACCCGGCCCTGCTCGCCGAGGTCG
>NZ_VOHR01000230.1 GCF_009192725.1 Segeticoccus rhizosphaerae
TCCCGGTGGCCGAGAGCCGGGCGACATCGGTGGCGGCGGGCCGGGTCCGGGTGGCCGAGAGCCGGGCGACATCGGTGGCGGCGGGTCGCGTCGCGAGGGCCCCGGGGCCTTGAGCAGCAGTGCGACGGTCGGCTCGGAGTGGCTCTACCAGCCCAACGTCGGTGCTCGCCCGGACGAGGCCGAACCCTGACTCCGCCGCACCGGCCCCGCCATCACCGGCGGGGCACGTCGGCATGCCTGGCCGCCGGATTACTGCAGGGGGTAGACCCGCGTATCCGCGTCGGGCGCCAGCTCGAGGCCGAGCAGGGCGTTCTCGACGACCTCGGTGAGCGCGGGGTGGATCCAGTACTGCCCCTGCGCCATCTCGCGCACGGTCTGCCCGGCATACATGCCCTGGACCAGCGGCTGGATCAGCATCGACGCCTCGTGGCCCATGATGTGCGCGCCGAGCAGTTGTCCGGTGGTGCGCTCCGCAACCAGCTTGCAGACACCGGTGCGGTCCTCCATCGCCCAGCCGTATGCCGTGTCCCCGTAGTCCTGCACCTTGGTCACCACGTCATGCCCGGCAGCACGTGCTTCTTCTTCGGTGAGCCCGACCGCGGCCACCTGGGGATGGGTGAAGACGGCCTCCGGCACGAAGCGGTGGTCGATCGGGCGGAGGTCGCCCGGGTGGGCGAGGTTGTGAGCGACGATGCGCGCCTCGTGGTTGGCCACGTGCTTGAGCTGGTAGGGCGAGGACACGTCCCCCAGCGCCCACACGCCCTCGGCCGTGGTGCGGCCGTGTTCGTCGACCTTCACCCGACCGTCGTCGTGCAGCTCGACACCGGCCAGGTCCAGTCCCACACCCCTGGTGTTGGCCGTGCGACCGGTCGCGACGAGCAGCAGGTCGCCGTCGGCGTGGGTGCCGTCGGCGAAGTGCAGCCGGACGCCGTCCGCGTCCCCGGTGACCTTGACCAGCTTGGTCTCGAGCCGGACGTCCCAGCGACCGCGTGCCAGCTCGGTGAACCGCTGGCTGATGTCGGTGTCGAGGTGTCGCAGCACCGCGTTGCTCCGGCCGACCATCGTCACCTCCGTCCCGAAGGCGCCGAACACGTGCGCGAACTCCGCGCCGATGAAACCTGAGCCGAGGATCAGCAGTCGGCGCGGCAGTTCATCGATCCGCATGATCGTGTCGGAGGTGTGGAACGGCACGCCAGACTCGGCCACCTCCGGCGGGACGTCGGCGTGGGTGCCGGCGGCGATGACCACTTGGTCAGCGGTGACGTGCTCGATGGTCCCGTCGACGTCCACGTCCATCGCACGCGGCCCGGTGAAGGTCGCACGCCCGAGCAGGGCGGTCGTGTTGGCGCCGTCGCGCCGGTAGTCCAGTCCCCCTGCCGAGATCGGGTCGATCCGGCCGAAGATGCGGTCGCGGATCTCCCTCCACCGCACGCCGTCGACATGGGCGTCCACGCCGAGCCGGCCGACCTCGCCGACCGCCGTGGCGACGTCGGCGGGGTATACATACATCTTGGTCGGGATGCAGCCCACGTTGAGGCAGGTGCCGCCGAAGACGCCTGCCTCGATGACCGCGACCTGTTTGTCGTCGAAGTCGGGGGTGACGAGCGAGTTGCCGGAGCCGCTACCGATGATGGCCAGGTCGTAGTGGGTCACGCCCCGATGCTAACCAGCGGCGGCGTGCCGGCCGGTCACCGCCAGCACGTGGGACAGGCTCGGCCCCGAGAGCCGTTCGTGCAGCTCGGCGAAGAGCGCCACGCCCCGCTGCCCCGGCCAGTCGTGGGGCAGGTATTCCGGCGGCAGCGCCGGGTCCAGGTAGGGGATCGAGCGCCAGGCATCGAGCGCCCGCAGGTAGTCCGAGAACGCCGCGGGACCGTCCACCTCCTCGTTGCCCGCAGCAGACTGCCAGTCCGCGATCGCTGGCTGGCCGCGGCCCGTGGCACGGTCCTCGTCGCCTGCCGCACGCCAGCGGGCGGCGACCGGCTCGAACTCACTGGTGAACACGTCATACCGGCCGCCGAGGGCAGGCAGGTCCCACCACCGGGCCACCGCATCGGCGAGGTCTCCGTCGACCAGCGGCTCCTGCGTGCACAGGATCGTCGTGTAGCGCAGCAGGTCGACCTCGGCGAGCACCTCGCGGGTCTCCTCGATGAGGTGCCCGGGGCCGATCCACGCACCGGGCGTCATCGCGCCGCAGCCGAGCCACGTCAGTCGGGTCCGTAGCTGGTGCCGCAGGTGCCGGTGCGCCTCGGGGACCGAGAAGACGACCACCATCCAGGGGTCGCCGACGCGCATCTGGTGGTAGCCGTAGATCCTCCGGTCGCCGCGGGCGAGCATCACCTCCGCCTCGTCGGCAAGGGCGTATCCGGTGGCGCCGCGTGCCTGCGGCACGAGCAACCCCTTGGCCTTGAGCCGGGAGAGGTTGGTGCGCACGCTGGCGCCCGAGACGCCCAGTCCCTCAAAGAGGTTCACCAGGTCGGCCACGGCGACCCAGCCACCGATCTCGCGCAGGAACGAGCCGATGAAGGTGCGCATCAGCGAGCTGTCGCCGCGGGTGGGGCGCAGCTCGTCGAGCCGGGCGCTCACGGTTCGGTTGCGTCGACCCGGGCCGAGGGCGAGTCGGCAGCCACGGGCCGCGACTCCAGGACCTCGCGCATGATCGCGAGCGCCTGCTCCACCTCGGCGAAGGTGGTGGACAGCGGCGAGAGCCCGATCCGTATGCCGTCCGGCTCGCGGAAGTCGGGGATCACTCCCCTGTCCCAGAGCGCCTGGTTGACCTCGCGGAAGTCGGCGCGGCGGAGGGTGACGTGACTACCGCGCCGGGCCGGGTCTCGGGGCGAGGCGACCTCGACCCCGAGCTCGCTCGGCCAGCCGTCGACGATCTCGATCGCAAACTGCGTGAGCGCAACGGACTTCGCACGGATCGCCTCGATGCCGGCCTCGGCCACGAGCTCGACGCCGACACGCACCGGCAGCATGCCCATGATCGGCGGGGTGCCGCTGACCACGCTCCGGATGCCCTCGGCCGGACGGTAGCCCGGCCCCATCTCGAACGGGTCGTGCCGACCCATCCAGCCCCAGATCGGCTGCTGCAGCTCGCCCTGCAGCCGCTCTGCGACGTAGCCGAAGGCAGGGGCCCCCGGCCCGCCGTTGAGGTACTTGTAGGTGCACCCCACGGCCAGGTCGACGCTCCACCGATCGAGCTCCACGGGCACCGAGCCAGCGGAGTGGCACAGGTCCCACAGCATCAGCGCGCCGGCGTCGTGTGCGATCCGGGTGATCGCCTCGGCGTCCGCCAGCCATCCAGAGCGGTAGGCGACGTGGCTGAAGACCACGAGGGCGGTGTCCGGGCCGACCGCGCCGGCGACCTGTTCGGGCCGGATCCCCTCCGCGGGATCGGTCTCCACCCAGCGCAGCCTCAGGCCGCGCTCGTGCGCGATGCCTTCCAGCACGTAGCGGTCCGTGGGGAAGTTGTCGGTGTCCAGGAGGATCTCGTGGCGGCCGGGGCGCGCTGCGACGGCGGCTCGGGCGAGCTTGTAGAGCATGACGGTGGTCGAGTCGGCGACCACCGTCTGCCCGGGGGCGGCGCCGAGCACCGATCCCCCGACGAGGTCACCGACCGTCTCCGGCCAGGTCATCCACTCGTCGGTCCAGCCCCGGATCAGCCGGCTCCCCCACGTCGCCGTGATCAGGTCCTGCATCCGCTCTGCGACCTCGCGCGGCGGGCGGCCGAGGGAGTTGCCGTCGAGGTAGGCCACCACCGGAGCGCCGTGTCCCGCCGCCAGGTCACCGGCGGGTCCGGCCGCGCCCACTGGCAGGAACCGGTCGACGAACCCGGCGAGCGAATCCGCCGCGTCCAGCTCCGCAGCCCGCGCCCGCGCTCCCGTTCCCCTCCCCTCGACCGGACGCCCCTTCGACGGGTCCGCTCGGGCGGAATCGGTGACGTCACTCGCGGCCGAGGTGTTCGGTCGGAGGCTTCTCACCCCATCGTCGCCGCTCACGACGGGGTCACCTCGGAGATCTCCCCGCGGACGGCATACAGCTCGGGGAAGAAGGTGAGGTCAAGAGCCTTGCGCAGGAAGGGGATCCCGCTCGACCCACCGGTGCCCGGCTTGGAGCCGATGATCCGTTCGACCGTCTTGAGGTGACGGAACCGCCAGAACTGGAAGTTGTCCTCGATGTCGACGAGCTCCTCGCAGGTCTCGTAGACGCCCCAGTGCTCGTGCGGGTCCTCGTAGATGAGCTTCAACGTCGGCACCAGGTCGGGCTCGAGGGTGTAGGGCTTGCGCCAGTCGCGCTGGAGCCGCGAGGCCGGGATGTCGTAGCCGCGGCGCGAGAGGAAGGCGAGGAACTCGTCATACAAACTCGGTTCGGACAGCAGCCGGCGCAGGTCCGCCTGCGCGGCGGGGTCGTGCTCGAAGACGGGCAGCATGTCGGCGTTCTTGTTGCCGAGGATGAACTCGACCTCGCGGTACTGGTACGACTGGAAACCTGACGAAGAGGCGAGAAAGCTTCGGAACTGGGCGTATTCGCTGGGAGTCAGGGTCGCGAGCACCGACCACTGATCGGTCAGCTGGTGCTGGATGTGCTTGATCCGGGCCAGCCGCTTGAGCGCCGGAGCGAGCTCGTCGGCCTTGATCAGCTCGCGGGCCGACCGCAGTTCGTGCAGCATCAGCTTGAGCCACAGCTCGGAGGTCTGGTGCTGGATGATGAAGAGCATCTCGTCGTGCTGCAGGGGATGGCTGAGCGGCTGCTGCGCGGAGAGCACCTTGTCCAGGTGCAGGTAGTCGCCGTAGGACATCGCCGTGGTGAAGTCGGAGCGCACCCCCTCCTCGAGGGTCCGGGTGTTGTCGCGCCGGGTCGCGTCTTCGGTGGTCACGATGGGTCTCCTGCCTGTGCCGCAGCTGGTGGACCCGACGAACGTTACAACTAGCTGACGTTCGTCACAAGACTGTATGCCGTGCCCGGCTGCCCTCGGCCGCCTCCTCCAGGACCGCGCCCGGGACGACACAGACGCCGTCGACGCAGACCGCGCTGCCCACGTCCCCGACCATGGTGAACGGGCCCGCCTGCTCCTGGGACGGCGCCTCGTCCGAATACCGATCCCGCGAGTCCTCTCGGGCGTCCCGGCCGAGGTCGCTCGCCCCCGAGGTGTCCGGTCGGGCGCTGGCGGTGGTATCGCTCATGCCGACGCCTCGTCCTGCTCTCGCTGCCCCGGGTCGTCCTGGTCGTCGCCCTGGCCCTCGCCGTCGGCCGCCGCCTGGGCGAGGGCCGAGGCGAACACGTCCGGCTCCTGCGCGCCCGAGACGCCGTAGCGCGAGTCGAGCACGAAGAAGGGGACGCCCGAGATCCCGTAGGCACGTGCCTGGGCGATGTCGGCAGCCACCGCCTCGCGGAACTGCCCCGATTCGAGCGCCTGCACGACCTCGGCACGGTCGAGGCCGACCTCGGCGGCGAGGTCGGCCAGCTCGTCCACGTGCCCGACGTGGCGGCCCTGCTCGAAGTAGGCCGCGAGGAGCCGCTCCTTGAGCTCGATCTGGCGGCCGCGGGCCTTGGCGAGGTGCAACGCCTCGTGCGCCTTCAGCGTCTTGGTGTGCCGGATGTGGTCGAAGTCGTAGGCCAGCCCGACGGACGCGGCGATCTGCCCGACCCGGTCGAGCATCCCGGTGACCTGCTCACGCGGCATACCCTTGTGGCCGACCAGGAAGTCGACCTCGCTGCCCTCGAAATCGACTGGGGTGTCCGGCGCCAGCTCGAAGGAGTGGTACTCCACCTCGACGTCGCGTTCTCCGCCAGCCGCGGCGTAGCGCCGCACCCCCTCCTCGAACTTGCGCTTGCCGATGTAGCACCACGGGCAGGCGATGTCGGACCAGATGTCGACCTTCAACGGTTTCGTCACGTCAGCGGCAACGGCGTGCGGGACGTGGGCATTCCGCGAGCCGTCCAGAAGCACGAGCCACCGGGCACGAGGCTCGGGGCTCAGAGCTCAGGGCTCAGGGCAAGCACGTCGCAAGGACAAGCAGACATCCCATGGCGAAACCTGTCAAGCTGCGGCGGCTGGTTCGTCGCGGTGCGACCACGCAGTCGTCTCGTCGTACCGGGTGCCGGTCTTGAG
>NZ_VOHR01000231.1 GCF_009192725.1 Segeticoccus rhizosphaerae
CAGCACCTCGCGGCCGCGGGCGATCGCCTCCGCCAGCCGCAACCCGTCCCTGGCCGCCTCGGCCACGGTGTCGGCGACGATCGCGGTGGCCTCGGGGACGTTGAGCAGGAGACCGCGCTGGCGGCGGACACGAGCGAGCTGCGCCGCGTTGAACAGCAGCAGCCGGTCTCGCTCGGTGGGGCTCAGGTGCACGAACTGCCTCCGGGGTCTGGGCGTCGGGGCCGCCTGGTGGGAGGCGCCTATCGCATCGTACGGACGGGACGGGCCAGAGCGGCGCGGCGGGCCGGATACCCGAGGACCACGATGTGAGACGCCGCAGAAGATTGCGCCGAAGCCGTTGACAGCGTCATGAGCCCCCTCCTACCTTGTTCCTATTCAGAGACGATGTTCACATATACGAACGACTCTCACACCTTCCCACTCCTTCCCCTCACCCCGGAGCGACAGCCATGGCTCGTTTTCCCCGTATGACGTCCCGCAAGGCAACGCTCGTGGCGCTGCCCCTCGCCGGTCTGCTGGCCCTTTCCGCTTGCGGAGGTGAGAGCAACGCGGCCGGTGAGGATGCCGGCAACAACGCGCCGCTCTTCTCCGAGCTGCCGAAGGAGATCCAGGACGCCGGCACCATCCAGGTCGGCTCGTCGGTGGACTACCCACCGTTCGAGTACTACAAGGAGGACGGCAAGACCCTCGACGGATTCGAGCCGGAGCTCGCCACGCTTCTCGAGAAGCAGCTCGGGGTCACCTTCACCTGGAACAACGCGAGCTTCGACACGCTCTTCAGCGCGCTCAAGGCCAAGCGCTACGACGTCGTCTACGGGGCGACCAACGACACCGCCGAACGCGAGCAGACCTTCGACTTCGTCTACTACCTGCAGTCCTCGCAGGGCTTCGTCGTCGCCAAGGGCAACCCCGCCGGCATCAAGAGCGAGGACGACCTGTGCGGCAACAAGATCGCGGCGGTGCGCGGCGGCGTCCAGGCGCAGTACCTCGAGAAGAAGGCTGACGAGTGCAAGACGGCAGGCAAGGGTGAGCTCACCGTGCTGACCTTCGCCGGCAACGCGGAGGAGCAGCTCGCGGTCAAGCAGGGCAAGGCCGACGCGATGCTGGAGAACTTCCCGACCGCCGCCACGTTCGCCAAGGAGTCGAACGGCAAGCTCGAGCTGGTGCCCGACCTCCAGGTCGAGAAGCAGTTCTTCGGCATGGTCCTCGACAAGGGCAACGAGCAGCTGCGCGACACCCTTGTGAAGGCGTGGCAGGGCATCATCGACGACGGTTCCTACCAGAAGGTCCTCGAGAAGTGGCAGCTGGCCGACATCGGCATCAAGAAGGCGGGCGTCAACGCCGTCGCCTCGAAGGCCACGGCCGACTGACCCGCCCGACCACCTCGACCGGAGGGAACTGAATGTTGGCTACGAACACGCAGGTGACCGAGTCACCCAAGGCACCCCGTCCGCACGACGGCTCCGGGCCGCTCAAGGTCGTGCCGGTCCGCCGCTACGGCACCTGGGCGCTCGGCGTGGTGGTGCTGGTCCTGCTGGCCCTGCTGGTGCGTGCCTTCGCCGGTGCGGACATCGAGTACGCCCTCGTGGCGAAGTACTTCACCGCGTCCCCGATCCTCTGGGGCGTCTGGCACACCCTCGAGCTGACCCTGCTGGCGATGTGCCTCGGGCTGGCGCTCGGCGTGACGGCCGCGGTGATGCGACAGAGCGGCAACCCCGTCCTGCGTGCGGTCGCCAACGGATACACGTGGCTCTTTCGCGGGACACCGCTGCTGGTGCAGCTGCTGATCTGGTTCAACCTGGCGATCGTCTTCAAGACCGTGGAGATACCGGGGCTCTGGTCGGCCTCGATGAACTCGGTGATGACGCCCTTCGTGGCCGCACTGCTCGGGCTCGGTGTCAACGAGGGCGCCTACATCGCCGAGATCGTCCGGGGCGGCATCCTGTCGGTCGACAACGGACAGCGGGAGGCTGCGGCGGCCATCGGGATGAGCCAGGGCAAGCTGATGAAGCGGATCGTGCTGCCCCAGGCGCTGCGGGTCATCGTGCCGCCGCTGGGCAACGAGTTCATCGCCCTGCTGAAGTACTCCTCGCTCGCCTTCACCATCTCCTACTCGGAGCTGCTGCACTCGGCCAACAAGATCTACACGGCCAACTTCAAGGTGATCGAGCTGCTGTTCACGGCCTCGCTGTGGTACATCGTGCTGACCACGGTCTTCACGCTCCTGCAACAGATCGTGGAACGCCGCCTCGGCCGAGGGCACAACACGCAGACCAAGGGTTTCGGCAGACGGCTGGCCACCAACCTCATGCCCCCCAGCTGGCGCTGACAAGGAATGCCCATGACCACAACCCAGTCGTTCGTCCCGTCGGTGCACAGCACCACCGCGATGGTCCAGGCCGTCGACGTCCACAAGAGCTATGGCCGTCTCGAGGTGCTCAAGGGCATCGACCTGGAGGTGGCGCCCAAGGAAGTCTTCTGCCTCGTCGGGCCCTCGGGTTCGGGCAAGTCCACCTTCCTGCGCTGCATCAACCACCTCGAGAAGATCGACGCCGGTTCCCTGTCGGTCGACGGCGAGCTCGTCGGCTACCGCAGGGTCGGTGACCGCCTCCACGTGCTGCGCGACCGCGAGGTCGCCCGCAAGCGCGAGGAGATCGGCATGGTCTTCCAGCGCTTCAACCTCTTCCCGCACATGACTGCGCTGCAGAACATCATGGAAGGGCCGATCCAGGTGCGCGGCGAGTCCAAGGCGGTCGCTCGGGAGCGGGCGATGGCGCTGCTGGACAGGGTCGGCCTCAAGGACAAGTACGGCGCCTACCCCGGCCAGCTCTCCGGCGGTCAGCAGCAGCGCGTCGCGATCGCGCGTGCGCTCGCGATGCAGCCCAAGCTGATGCTCTTCGACGAGCCGACCTCGGCCCTCGACCCGGAGCTGGTCGGTGAGGTGCTCGACGTGATGCGCGGCCTCGCCGAGGACGGCATGACCATGATCGTCGTCACCCACGAGATGGCGTTCGCCCGCGAGGTCGGCGATGCGCTCGTCTTCATGGACGGCGGCGTCGTGGTCGAGTCAGGGCACCCGCGCGAGGTGCTGACCAACCCTCAGCACGCCAGGACCAAGGCGTTCCTGGGCAAGGTCCGCTGAGAGGGACGATGACATGAGCACATCCGTGGTCCGTGCGGTGCGGATCCTCGAGCTGTTGGCACACGCCGAAAAGCCCCTCCCGCTGTCCCGCGTCTGCGCCGAGCTGGAGATTCCCAAGAGCACGGCGCACAACATCCTCGCGTCGCTCGTGGGCGAGGGCTTCGTCGAGGTGTCGGAGTCGGCGACCTACTCGATCGGCCTGAAGGCCTTCGAGGTCGGCGCCGCGCACCTGCGGGCCACCGGCACCGTCGGCGTCGTCGCCCCCGAGCTCGCCCGGCTCACCAGGTCGCTCAACATCACCTCGCACTGGGCGATCCTCGAGGGGACCGACGCGGTGTACCTGTGCAAGGAGGATCCCCCCGTGCGGGGCATCCAGCTCGCCAGCGCGATCGGGGCGCGGCTGCCTGCCGTGATCACCGCGGTCGGCAAGAGCTGCCTGGCCTGGCTCGACGCCGACGAGGTGGAGCGCCACGTGGCCATCGCGACGGGTGTCGACCGGTCGAAGGCCTTGGCTGACGTCCACCGTGAACTCGACCGGGTGCGTGCCGCCGGCTACTCGACCGACGACGGCGAGGCGGCCCTCGGCATCCAGTGCGTCGCCGCCCCGGTCTTCGACATGTCCGGCCCCCGCGGGGCGATCGGCGTGAGCTACCTGCGTGACAGCGGCGCCTCTTTCGACACGATCACGACCCAGGTCCGCGAGGCCGCGGCCAGGGCCACCTCCCTGCTCGGTGGAAGGAACCCCCGATGACCCTGGCCGCCCGTCCCTGGCTGGAGCAGATCGCGCCCTACCGGCCCGGACGGCATGCAGCCAGCGCCGACGGCTCCTTGGCCTCCAACGAGTCGGCGATCGGGGCCAGCCCGAGCATCATCGCGGCGGTGACCGCTGCCGCGCAGCGGTCACAGTTCTACCCCGACCCGCTGGCGGACGAGCTGAGGTCCGAGCTGGCCGCCCTGCACGGCGTCGACCCCGACCAGATCCTGGTGGGGAACGGGTCGGACGAGCTGATCTTCCTGCTGGCCCTGGCCTACCTGACCGGCGGCGGCCACGTGGTCTGTGCGGACCCGGCATACCGGATCGACGAGATCAGCACCGTCGTGGTCGGCGGCCGGCTCACCCAGGTGCCGCTCAAGGACTGGACCCACGACCTCCAGACGATGGCGACGGTCGAGGCCGACATCGCGTATGTCGTGAACCCGCACAACCCCACGGGCACGGTCCGGTCCCACGCCGACATCGAGCAGTTCGCCCGGGAGAGCAGGGCCGGTCTCATCGTGGTCGACGAGGCCTACATCGACTTCACCGACGACCCTGCGGCCCGCACCGCGATGGACCTGGTCGCGACCGGCCGGGTCGCGGTGCTGCGCACCTTCTCCAAGGTGCACGGGCTGGCCGGCCTGCGGGTCGGCTACCTGGTGGCGCCCCTCGAGGTGATCGCGACGCTCCGGAAGATCCGCGCGCCGTTCTCCGTGGGCGTCCTCGCGCAGTCCGCGGCCGTCGCCGCGTTGCGCCACCCCGAGCACCGGGACGCCGTCGTGGGCCACACGGTGCGGGTCCGGACGGAGGTGGCGGGCCTGTTCGAGCGGGCCGGCTACGAGGTCGTGGAGTCGCAGGCCAACTTCGTCCTCGTCGTCGCACCGGACGAGCAGGACCTCGTCGAGCGGCTCTACACCCACGGGGTGTCCGTGCGCCCGGGCAGCAGCCTCGGCCTGCCCGGGACCGTCCGGGTCAGCGTGCCCTCGGATCGCGGCCTCGAGCTGCTCGACCACGCCCTCGCCGGCGACCTCCACGTCCCTGCGCTGTCCGGGCGCTGAACCCGCACCCTCGCCGAGTCCCAAGGAGATTGATCGATGTTCGTCAAGAACGCCTGGTATGTCATCGGATGGTCCGAGGAGGTCACCCGTGAGCCGATGAAGCGCACCGTCCTCGGCGACGACGTCGTGCTCTACCGCAAGCAGGACGGCACCGCCGTGGCCCTGGCCGACCGCTGCGCACACCGCGCCTACCCGTTGTCCGCCGGCCGGATCATCGGCGACAACATCCAGTGCGGCTACCACGGGTTCGAGTACGACTGCGAGGGGTTGTGCGTCAAGGTGCCGGCCCAGGACCGGATCCCCCCGCGGGCGCTGGTGCACAAATACCCCGTCGTCGAGGCGCACCGCTGGGTGTGGATCTGGATGGGCGACCGGGACAAGGCCGCGGACACCCCTGTCCCCGACACGCACTGGATGACCGACCCCGCGTGGGACCGGGTGACGCACACCCGGCTC
Source organism: Segeticoccus rhizosphaerae (assembly GCF_009192725.1). Taxonomy (GTDB): domain Bacteria; phylum Actinomycetota; class Actinomycetes; order Actinomycetales; family Dermatophilaceae; genus Segeticoccus; species Segeticoccus rhizosphaerae. The sequence goes on from NZ_VOHR01000231.1 coordinate 5,414, forward strand.
TTCGAGTCGAGCGCCGACCTGATCCATGACAACCTGCTCGACCTCACCCACGAGTCCTTCCTGCACGAGTCGTCGATCGGCGACGCGGCGGTCTTCGAGAACGGCGTCACGGTCGAGGTCGACGGGCGCTCGGTGAGTGTCGACCGGTGGATGCCGCACTGCCACCCCTCGCCGCTGTTCGAGAAGGCGACCGGTCTGCAACTCGTGGATCGTTGGCACACCACGCAGTTCCAGATGCCGAGCCTGCACACCATCCACGCCGGCGTGGTGGAGCCGGGCGGGCGGCGCGTGGACGGCCACCTGCTCGAGGTGCTCAACGCGATCACCCCGCAGACGGAGTCGACCGCGTGGTACTTCTACGGCTTCTGCCGAAACTTCTCGGTGGGCGACGAGGCCATCAACGACCTGCTGCGCGAGAACCTCGGAGCCGTGCTGGACGAGGACGCCGACGCCCTCGCCCTCCAGCAGCAGCGCATGAAGACCCGACCGGAGACGCTGCCCGACGTGCTCATCGGCCAGGACGCGGGCGTGGCGAAGGCGCGTCGGCTCATGGCCAAGCTGGTCGCCGAGGAGGCCGAGGAGGCGAAGGAGGCGGCCGAGGCGGAGTCGGCCCGGCGTCGTCCCGGCCGCGCGTCGTGAGGCTGCTGCTCCGAGCCGGCGCCCACCGGCCCGTGCCAGGCGGGGTC
>NZ_VOHR01000232.1 GCF_009192725.1 Segeticoccus rhizosphaerae
TCCACCTCATCTATCACACGAGCAACATGCCGGTGAATTCCCAGTCTCACACAGTCGACACGCGGGACCAGCAAAAACTAAGTGCGGCTGTAGTACTAGGTGGAGTTGACCTCGATGCGGTGGGTGACCGTGCCGAGTAGCGATCCAGCAGGCAGTCCCGCTGACGGACGCCGCGGAGACGAGGACGGGCCTGGAGCGAACACCCTCGCGACCACACTCAGTACCCGCCTGGTCGACGACAACCGCGACCTTCTGGCACAGGCGTGCACCGGGCGGTTCATGGTCGACATCGCATCGGGCACGCTGGAGCTATCCACGTTCCGGGCCTACCTTGCCATCGAACGGCGCTTCGTCGTGGAGTCGGCCCGTTTGCTCGCGGCCGCGGCGCTGCGCTCCCCCGACGAGGAAACACTGATCCAGCACGTGTACGCAGCGCACCATCTCGTCCACGATCAGTTGCGGTACTTTGCCGAGACCCTCCAGCGCGTCGGAGACTCCGGCCCCGTATCCACAGCGGCCCTCGCCACCGCGGGCGGGCTGGCCCGGCTGGCTCGCGAGGTCGTCGCCAGTGGCGACTATTGGCACCCGATCGTGCTCAGCTACGCCACCGAGCACCTGTACCTCACCTGGTGCGACGCGACGCTTCCCGCCGTCGACCCTGGTACCGAGGTCGGCCGCTGGGTCGCGATGCACACCACGTCCAGCTTTCGGGGCCGCGTGAAATACCTGGCCAGTGAGGTCGACCGCGCGACACCAGATGGCGCGGCCGGCCAGGCGAACCGGTTGTATCGCGAGGTGATCGAGGCTGAGATCCGATTCCATGAAGCGCCCTACGCCGACAGCGGCCCGGACGGCCACACGGACAAAGACCACGAGGACACCGAGCATGACTGACGAACTCACGGCGACATCGGTCCGCACAGTGACCGGCACCATCCGCAGCGACCAGCTCGGACTGACCCTGCCGCACGAGCACCTGATCAACAGCATCGCCGCGGGAGGTCTCACTCCCCATCCGGACTTTCCCGACTTGTTCGACGCCCAGGTGACGCCGCAGCTCGCGTGGATCCTCAACGAGCTTCCGTACGCATGCGTGGACAACTGCAGTCTGGACAACTTCGACGACACGCTGGCAGAACTGACGGACTACCGGGCCGCCGGCGGGGCTACCGTTATCGAGGTCACGCCCGAGGGGCAGGGGCAAGACCTTACCCAGCTCCAACGACTCGCACGGCAGACCGGGCTGAACATCATCGCGGGAGGCGGGTGGTATCTCGACCGCTACCACCCGGACTGGGCACGATCGGCCAGCGTCCAAGAGATCGCCGACCACTTCCTAGCCACCACGTTCTCTGCGGACGATGGCGACACGCCGCGCTCGGGCGTGATCGGTGAGATCGGGGTGTCTCCGAACTTCTCCGTGCAGGAACAGAAGGTGCTGCGTGCCGCCTGCGTCGTCCAGAAGGAGCGTAGGCTGCCGATGTTCATCCATCTGCCCGGCTTCGTTCGCTACGCCAACCGGGTGCTGGACATCGTGCTGACCGAACAAGCAGTCCCTCCGGAAGCGGTCGTGCTGTGCCACATGGACCCGTCTGGCAACGATCCGAGCTACCAACTCAGCGTCGCGGAGCGCGGGGTATGGGTCGAGTTCGACATGATCGGCATGCCCTACCGATTCACCCTGCCCGGCGAAGGTCGCTCACCTTCCGTCGGTGACACCATCGCCGCCATTCGCCGCTTGGTGGAGGCCGGATACGGCTCGTCGTTGCTGTTCAGCCACGACATGTTCCTCAAGAGCATGCTGCGCAAGAACGGGGGCAACGGATTGCTTTACATCCCCAGAGTCTTCCGTGCGCTGCTCGCTGAAGAAGAGATCAAGGGGTTCAACCCTTACACGGTGATGACCGAGCACGTCCGCCGCCTCTTCGAGCTCGCAGCTGCGAGATAGCTGCGAGAAGACTGCTGGATGAGTGAGCAATGACAGGAACGGTCGGGCGCGCTGCCGGGCGGATGGCCGAGGCCGCCGCTATGTATCCTTCAATGGTCAAGTGGCGTCGTACGCTGCACCGCCTCCCCGAAGTCGGTATCGCCCTCCCGGGCACCCACGCGCTGGTAGCCGAGACCCTGTCGAACTTCGGCTTAGACATCGAGGTCCGACCTAAAGGTGGCGTCAGCACCCGAAATACCCGGTCGGTACCCCGACGGGCTGACCTGCATTCTGCGCGCCGACATGGACGCGTTGCCGCTGCAGGAACACAGCGGCGAGGAGTTCTCCTCCGAACGCGACGGGGCGATGCACGCGTGCGGGCACGATCTGCACACGGCCATGCTGCTCGGCGCAGCGCAAGCCATGGCGCTCGCGCCTCCCCGCCGCGACACCGTCCTCGTATTCCAGCCGGGCGAGGAAAGTGACCACGGCGCTCTGCAGACCCTGCGGCACCAAAATTTGACCGGGCTTCGGCGAGCGTCGGCTTTCGCGGTCCACGTCAACGCGGTGATGCCGTCAGGAACGCTCGACGAGGCATACGTGCGTTCCCTGCGGAGCGCCGCGATCACTGCCATCTCTCCACCCGTATTCGGTCTGAACGTGCATCGCCTCGGAGCCGAGGGCAAGCGTGCCGTCGTGGTGGAGGTCCCGGCGAGTATCGACGGGCCTCACCTGGTCTACAAGAACGATTACTTCGGTGCGCCTGTGCGCAATGACTCAGACACCGCGTGGATGAAGGAACGCCAGATCGAGTCGATGTATCGTGCGCGGTTCGATGAAGGGCGCCACTCCGCCGAAGCGCTGGACAATTTGTTCGGCGAAGCAGCCAGCGGGGGCGACACCGACAATCGGGCATGGCTCATCGCAGTTACCCATCCCCGCCTTCCTCGGCTCGGCGACCGGCTCACCAGGGACGCGGCTCGCGACGTGGGCCGAGCGTGACGACGTCGTGGAGGTGATCTGCCGGTGGTTCGGGACCGGCATTGCTGGCAGCGGCATTGAGGGCTCCGGCGGCGCCCGTGGCGGTCAGCGCTCGACCGGTGACACCAGCCGCGCCCTGACGTACAGGAAGTCGTGATCGGTGTACGTGGCGGGCAGGACCTCCGACCTCGCGACGCGCAGGCGAGTGGCGCTGCCGTAGACCTGCTGGAATCCAGGGTTTTGCGCCGACCCCCGGTCGGTGTGTGTCCACATGCCCGGCGGCGCGCAGCTGCCGAGGTTGTTCATGTCACCGGCCGCGATCGTGGGGCCGCGTCTGGCCCGCACTGCCAACACCTCGGCGAACTCCGCACACTGCCGGAGAACGGCGGTCCGCTCCTCATTTGGGGAACTCAGGTGGGTGGTGCACACGGTGACCCGCTGCGAGGTCACGACGCACAGCCAGCGGCGCTGCTCTGGATCGATCGACTGTGCGCTGTACCGGTGGTCGTCCGTTGCGGTGATCTTCGCGGCGGTGAGTACGGCGTCGCCGAACACGCCCCGCCCTCCGGGGGCACGGCAGGACAGCGGCTGCCCGCCATATAGCACGGTCGAGAACCGCCGGTGGTAGCCGGTCCTGTCGGAGATGCGAGCCACGTCGCGGCTGCAGACCTCGTTGAGCGCTACCACGTCGGGTCTGTGCGCGCCGATGACTGTGATCGCCTCCCGGACCACCTCGGGATACTCCAGGCAGGGCGCCAGCCCCGACATGCACAGGTTCATCTGCAGCAGCGAGTACGACGTGCTCCCTACCATCGGCGGCGCGGTGGATGACGCGGAGGTGTCGGTGACCGGAGGCGAGCATCCCGCCAGTACCACCACCAGGCAGGCGGTGAGCAGACGAACCAACCTCATGTTCGCGCAACCCCGAGCCGACGGGCCCACGTCATCGCCACCGGTCCTGTATACCCCCGATGAGGACTCCGTCAGCCCATGCGAGGAGCATGCCGGAGGCCGCGACTTCAGTCGTGACCAGGCCGAGGCCATGATGTGGCGGCGCCTAGGTAAAACCGGGAGGTGGCCGTCATCCCTGCTGGCTCCCGGATGCGAGTAGGTTGACCACGATCCGCAGCAACGACCAGCCGCTACGCGCGCCAAGCTGGTCGCTGCGTCAGCGGCATGAGCGGATACTCCCACCGAACGCTAGTTCGATGGATGTGCTCACCAGTCTCTCCTATCGAAATCGCGCTCAAGCCTGTCTGCGCGGAATCGGATGCGTCCATCGAGGGCATCGGCCAAATGGGTGAAGAAGCGACGCTCAAGTGATCCATGCGGCAGGTGAGAGGCGATGCGTCTCGACTCCTCCCCTTCGGCGACCTCTTGCCCTGTCCGGGTGCGATCTCGGGCGGGTCGACCGGCACCGCCGACCCCACTGCCAGGTCCGTCACGTGTTCGGCAACGGCCAGCCGTTCGGCCGGGTCGGTGAACCGGGCGCGGTGCAGCTGCCGTAGCACCTCGGCCATCAGGTTCATCCGTGAGAACGTGGCCCGCTTCCCCGCGACCTCGGCCAGCGCCGTCCCTGCCAGATCCGCGAGGGTCTGGTCGGTCAGGTCGCCGGCGTGCAGCAACGGGTGTCCGTTCCTGCCCGCCAAGCCCGACATCCAGCGGGCCGGGTCGGGACCCACCAGCCCGGCGGCGCGAGCACGCCATACCCGCATCTGCTCCGCCAGCGCGTGCGCCTGCTTGTCCGGCCGGGTCGACAACGTCGCCTGCTGCCGCAACTTGAGCACCTCCGGCGAGGTCGGCGCCCGCCCGTGCGCGGTCACGAAGTTGTCCACCAGCGCGTTCTTGGCCTCCTCGATCGCCCCCGACCGGCGGGAGAACTCCGCCTGCAGCTCGACCGGAACGCCGGCGACCTCGAACTTCGGCACGCTCGAGTACCGCCGCGCCACCGGCTCCCACCCCCACCCCAACGCGCCCGTCAGGTAGTCCGACAGCACCGCGTTGTACAGCTGCGACAACGCCACTGTCGCCTTGAAGACCAGCCGCCCGTCCAGGGTCCGCCACGTCCCGTCGGCGCACTGGGCCCGGTTCATCACCACCACGTGCGTGTGCAGCTGCGGGTCCCCCGCCCGCGAGTCCCAATGATCAAACCCCGCCGCCACCACCCCGCGCACGTCCTCCTGGACGACACCCGCGTGCCCGGACCGGGACGCGAACACCGCCCGCTCGGCATAGGCCATGACGAACTCGACTGCCCGCAGGTGCGCCCGGTAGATCGCCGCCTGCGTGCCCGGGTCGGCCAGCGCCCACGCCACACTCACGCTCTTCGGGGCGCTGAACGTCAGGTCGAACCCGGCCACCGGACGCGGCGCCTTGCGCACCCTGCCGTTCTTGTCGATGTATGCCGTGCCCACCGCCCGCGGGGGCCGGCCCAGCTGCTGCCCGGTCACCGGGTCGGCCAGCTTGCCGAGCATCCGGAACAGCGCCTCCTCACTGACCTGGGTACCGGGTGCGATGCCGGCGCCGCCGGCCAGACCGGCCAAACCCGCGCCCAGGAACCGTCCCGGAGGGGCGCCCGACTGCGCGTAGTACCGCGTCAACCGCGACGAGGCCGCGCCGGCCATCAGGTAGCGATACCCTGCGCCCAAGCTGATCCGGCGGATCGACACCGTCACGACACCCACTCCGCCCGGTCGCGGGCCTGCCGTTCTTCTCGTTCGTGCATACCCCGAATACCGGCCGCACGGGGCACTATCCGGACCCGACAGCACCTGGGTGCAAACCGTGTGCCTCATGCTTGGTCCTGCAGCTCTGGAGGGTGGAACCGGCCCGTCACCGGGCGCCCAGGATGGTCACCGGGGTGCCCCAGGAGGGCGACCCACCGACGAGCGCGAGTGTGGCCAGCAAGTTCTGCTTACTGAGTCGATAGCATGCGAAGAAGGCCGTCATGCCAACATTTGGTTCAGCCGAGGGCGACGAGCAGCAGGGTCATGGCTGTCACGGTGGCCAGGAGGACGGAGGAGCCGAGTAGGACGGTCTTGACCACTTCGGGGGGTCGGACCCCGCCGCCGACGGCGCCGATGCCGATCAGCACGATCACCGGCGCCACGCTGTTGCCCACGTTGGCT
>NZ_VOHR01000233.1 GCF_009192725.1 Segeticoccus rhizosphaerae
ACCACGACCGTGGCCCGGGCCGCCTGTCGGAGCCTGGTGCCTCCGGGGTCGGACGCGACCAGCCGGTCCCGGGCGTCCCGCAGCTCGCCGCGGGCCGACGGGAGCCGGACGGACATCACCCGAAAAGAGCCTGGAGGTCGCCGGGCCGAAGACCCTCGAGCGTCGGCACCTGCACCGCACCGGCCATCTCCGGCACCGGCACAGCGTGGGGCACCGCGAGGGTGCGCACGCCGGCGCTCACGGCGGAGGCCACACCGGGTGGCGAGTCCTCGATGGCCAGGCACTCCGAGAGCGGGACACCGAGCGCCCGGCTGGCGGCGCGGTAGGGCTCGGGGTGCGGTTTGCCGTGCTCCACCTCGTCGCCCGTGATGACGTGGGCGAACGTTCCCGCCGGGAGCGTCCCGATGAAGACGTCCGCGAGCCTGCGCCAGGACATCGTCACGAGGACGCATGGCACACCGGCCGCGATGAGTCCGTCCAGCAGCTCACGCGCGCCGGGACGCCACGGAGTGTGCTCCGACACCCGCGCCACCACCCCGTCGAGCAGGTGCTCCACGACCTCCAGCGGCGTCATCGCGATCGACGAGTGGTCGATGATGTACCGCGCCGACACCAGCAGGTCGTTGCCGACCAGGGCCAGGCCGTGCTCGTGCGTCCACACCCCGCCGACGCTCTCGACCAGGGCGCGCTCCTCGGAGATCCAGTAGGGCTCGGTGTCGATGAGCGTGCCGTCCATGTCCCACAGGACAGCCCCGGGCAACCGGCTCTTCACGTGGGATGACTCATGTCGGGGTCCCCGCGAAGTATCGGAGCGCAGCGGGGAACTTCGTGGGGTGACTCATGTCGGGGTCCCCGCGAAGTATCGGAGCGCAGCGGAGAACTTCGTGGGGTGACTCATGTCGCGTTGAAGTACTTCGCCTCGGGGTGGTGCACGACCAGCGCGTCGGTGGACTGCTCGGGGTGCAGCTGCAGCTCCTCCGAGAGGCTCACGCCGATCCGCTCCGGGTCGAGCAGCGCCACGGAGACCTTGCGGTCCTCGAGGTTGGGGCAGGCGGGGTAGCCGAAGGAGTAGCGCGAGCCGCGGTAGGCCTGCTTCAGGATTCCGCCCAGCTCTTCGTCGTCCTCGGCGCCGTGGCCGAGCTCCTCGCGGATCCGCGCGTGCCACATCTCGGCCAGCGCCTCGGTGAGCTGGACCGACAGGCCGTGCAGCTCGAGGTAGTCGCGGTACTCGTTCGCGGCGAAGATCTTGGCGGTCTCCTCCGCGATGCGCGGGCCCATGGTCACGAGCTGGAAGGCGATCACGTCGGGCCGTCCGTCGGCGTCGTAGCGCTCCTTGCTGCGGAAGAAGTCCGCCAGGCAGAGTCGCTTGTCGCGCCGTTGCCGCGGGAAGGTCAGTCGCGCCCGCTCGCTGCCCTCGCCCCCGCCCTCGTGGTGCAGGATGACGATGTCGTTGCCCTCGCTGTAGCAAGGAAAGTAGCCATAGACCACCGCCGCCGCCAGGAGGCCGTCGGTCTTGATCCGGTCCAGCCACATCCGCAGCCGCGGCCGCCCTTCGCTTTCCACCAGCTCCTCGTATGACGGGCCGTCGCCGCGGCTGCCGCGCAGCCCCCACTGCCCGAGGAAGGTGGCGCGTTCGTCGAGGTAGGCCGCGAAGTCGGCCTGGGCCACCCCCTTGACCACGCGGCTGCCCCAGAACGGCGGGGTCGGGATGTCGTTGTCCGCAGCGATGTCCGAGCGGGTGGTGTCGCGTAGCGCGGCATCGTCGACCTCGGTGTGGACCGGGCGGACCCGTCGCTTGCGTAGCTCGGGCAGCGTGTCGGCGAGGGTGAGGTCGGGGCTGGTGCGAGCCTTGGCGATGGCGTCCATGAGGCGCAACCCCTCGAACGCGTCGCGGGCATAACGCACCTCGCCCTGGTAGATCTCGGCGAGGTCGTTCTCGACGTAGGCACGGGTCAGCGCGGCACCACCCAGCATGATAGGCCACCGCGCGGCGTAGCCGCGGGAGTTGAGCTCCTCGAGGTTCTCCTTCATCACCACGGTGGACTTGACCAGCAGTCCGCTCATCCCGATGGCGTCGACCTGGTGCTCCTCGGCCGCGCGCACGATCTCGTTGATCGGCTGCTTGATGCCGATGTTGACCACGTCATACCCGTTGTTGGACAGGATGATGTCGACGAGGTTCTTGCCGATGTCGTGCACGTCGCCCTTGACGGTGGCCAGCAGGATCCGGGCCTTGGTCTCCCGCGTGCCGTCCTCCGCACCCTCGATGTAGGGCTCGAGGTAGGCGACCGCAGCCTTCATCACCTGGGCGGACTGGAGCACGAACGGCAGCTGCATCTCGCCCCTGCCGAACAGCTCCCCGACGGTCCTCATCCCATCGAGCAGGTTGTCGTTGATGATGTCGAGCGCCTTGTGACCCTTGTCGAGTGCGGTCTGCAGGTCAGCCTCGAGGCCCTGCCCCTCGCCGTCGATGATGCGGCGGGCGAGACGCTCGTCGAGCGGCAGCGCGGCCAGCTCGTCGGCGCGCGAAGCCTTGAGCGAGGCCGAGTCGACGCCCTCGAAGAGCTCGAGGTACCGGGACAGCGGGTCGTAGGTCACGTCGCTCTCCCCCGGTTCTCCGGACCACTGGCGCCGGTCGAAGACCAGGTCCAGGGCGCACTCCCGCTGCTCCTCGGGGATCCGCGCGATCGGGATGATCTTGGCGGCGTGCACGATGGCCGAGTCGAGCCCGGCCTTGACGCATTCGTGCAGGAACACCGAGTTGAGCACCACCCGGGCCGGCGGCGCGAGGCCGAACGAGACGTTCGAGACGCCGAGGGTGGTCTGCACCTCCGGGTGGCGGCGCTTGAGCTCCCGGATCGCCTCGATCGTCTCGATCCCGTCGCGGCGGGTCTCCTCCTGGCCCGTGGCGATCGGGAAGGTCAGGCAGTCCACGATGATGTCCTCGACCCGCATCCCCCAGGTGTTCGTGAGGTCCTCGACCAGGCGGGAGGCGACTGCCACCTTGTGGTCACGAGTGCGGGCCTGACCCTGCTCGTCGATGGTGAGCGCGACCACCGCGGAGCCGTGCTCCTTGACGATCGGCATGACGCGGGCGAAGCGGGAGCCCGGACCGTCGCCGTCCTCGTAGTTGACCGAGTTGACCACGGCCCGGCCGCCGAGCAGCTCCAGCCCGGCCTCGACCACCGGAGGCTCTGTCGAGTCGAGCACCAGCGGCAGCGTGCTCGCGGTGGCGAGCCGCGAGACGAGCTCCTTCATGTCACCGACGCCGTCGCGACCGACGTAGTCGACACAGACGTCGAGCAGGTGCGCGCCGTCACGGGTCTGGTTGCGTGCGATCTCGACGCACTGGTCCCACTGCTGCTCGAGCATCGCCTCCCGGAATGCCTTGGAGCCGTTGGCGTTCGTGCGCTCGCCGATCGACAGGAACGACGCGTCCTGACGGAAGGGGACGTGCTGGTAGAGCGACGCGACACCGTGCTCGGTCCGCGGCCGGCGCGGGGTGAGGGGCTGGCCACCCACCGCCTCGACGACCTGACGAAGATGCTCCGGCGTCGTGCCACAACATCCACCGACGAGCGAGAGGCCAAACTCCTTCGTGAACTGGGTGTGCGCGGCGGCCAGTTCCTCCGGGGTCAGCGGGTAGGCCGCGCCGTCCTTGGTCAGCTGCGGGAGCCCGGCGTTCGGCATACAGGTGATGGGGATCTGGGCGTGGCGCGACAGGTGGCGCAGGTGCTCGCTCATCTCCGTGGGCCCGGTGGCGCAGTTGAGGCCGATGCCGTCGATCCCGAGCGGCTCCAGGGCGGTCAGCGCGGCAGCGATCTCCGAGCCCATGAGCATGGTCCCGGTCGTCTCCACGGTCACCTGGACGAAGACGGGCAGCGTCTCTCCGGCGGCCGTCAGCGCGCGCTTGCTGCCGATCACGGCAGCCTTGGCCTGCAGCAGGTCCTGGCTCGTCTCGATCAGCAGCGCGTCGACCCCACCGTCGATCAGCCCGCGCGCCTGCTCCTGGTAGGCGTCTCGCAGCGTCGCGAACGGCAGGTGCCCGAGGGACGGGAGCTTGGTGCCGGGCCCCATCGAGCCGAGCACGAAGCGCGGCTGTTCCTTCGTCGACCACGCCGCGGCGGCCTCCGCGGCGATGCGGGCACCGGCCTGCGCGAGCTCGTGGATCCGGTCGGAGATGCCGTATTCGCCAAGGTTGGCGAGGTTGGCGCCGAAGGTGTTGGTCTCCACGGCGTCGACCCCGACCTCCAAGTAGGCATCGTGGATGCCCCTGACGACGTCGGGCCGGGTCACGTTGAGGATCTCGTTGCATCCCTCGTGGTCCTGGAAGTCAGCCATCGAGGGGTTGGCGTCCTGGAGCATGGTGCCCATGGCACCGTCCGCGACGACGACGCGTTCGGACAGGATGGTGCGGAAGAGGTCGGAGCGGCTGCTCAATGTCTTGGACCTTGTCTGTTGGGAACGCGGCGAGTCTATCGGCGTGCCGTCCCCAAGCAGCGCGGCATTCCGTAGGCTGGGCGGGTACCCGTCGCATCCGGCGCTCGGGCCCCGTGAGGAGGCACCTGTTGATCGAGCTCGACGACGTGACGGAGCTGCACGACCCGATCATGGTCGCCGCCTTCGAGGGATGGAACGACGCCGGCGAGACGGCGACGTCGGTCATCGAGCACCTGGCCGACGTCTGGGATGCGACCCCGGTCGCCGCGATCGACCCGGAGAACTACTACGACTTCCAGGTGAACCGACCGCGCTCCGTGACCGAATCGGGCCGCAGACGCATCGAGTGGCCCACCACGCGGATCCTGCGGGCCGGCTCGACCCCGCTCGACCGCGACGTCCTGCTCGTGCAGGGGATCGAGCCCTCGACCCGGTGGCGCTCCTTCACCACCGAGCTGTTGGACTTCGCGACGGCGTCCGGTGTGACCATGCTCGTGACGCTCGGTGGTCTGCTCGCCGACGTGCCGCACACGCGCCCGATCCCGGTCACCGCAACCTCGGATGACCCCGACGTGCGTGACCGCTTCGACCTCGACTCCAGCACCTACGAGGGACCCACCGGCATCATCGGCGTCATTGCCGAGGCGGCGGCACAGGCCGAGCTTCCCTCGCTGTCGTGCTGGGCGGCGGTGCCCCACTACGCCGGCAGCGTCCCGTCGCCGAAGGCCACATTGGGCCTGGTCTCCAAACTCGAGGACCTGCTCGACATCGTCATACCGCACGGTGACCTCGACGAGCAGTCCCGGGCGTGGGAGCACGGGGTCGACGAGCTGGCCGAGTCCGACGAGGAAGTCGCGGAGTACGTCCACTCTCTGGAGGAGGCGCAGGACACCGCCGAACTCCCCGAGGCCACCGGTGACGCGATCGCCAAGGAGTTCGAGCGCTACCTTCGCCGCCGCGGTGAGGACGACCAGCCCGGCCGCCAGTGATGCGATCACCAAAAGGCTCGAACCTCACCTGAGCGGAGGCTCGTGGCGCGGACCGGCCCTGGGCGCGGTTGGTTCACCTCAGGCGCTGGCTTGGAGGTGGTTGGTCGGGTGGGTGGGGTAGTCCTGGCCGGCTGGTGAGGTCCGGGTGCAGGTGCCGTCGGGGGTCATGGCGAGGTGCCAGCCGGCTTGGTGTTTGGCGCGGTGGTGGTGTTTGCACAGGCAGTGCAGGTCGGCGACGGTGGAGCTGTTGGCGGGGATGACCCCGATGCCGGGGATGAGGCAGCCGGCGGGGTCGGCCCGCAGCCAGGCCGGGGTGTCCGCGGTCAGGGGTGCGGCCGGGGTGGTGGTCTCGTGGGCGGGGTGCAGCATCCCCCCACCCGCGGGGCCCAGCTGGGTGTAGCCGGACCCGCCCGGCCCGCCGGCACAGCCACGATCCACCCCCGCCAACCCGCCGCCCGCACCGTGGTCGTCGGCATCGGTATCGGCATCGGTGTCGGTGTCGGGAGGGGTCTCGGGGGGCCGGTCGGCCCAGGTGTCGTCGACGGCGAAC
>NZ_VOHR01000234.1 GCF_009192725.1 Segeticoccus rhizosphaerae
CCCGCCACCGCGTCGCCGGCCGCCGAGTCGCCGGCCGCCGAGGCTCCGGCCACTGAGGCTCCGGCCACTGAGGCTCCGGCCACTGAGGCTCCCGTCGAGGCCGCACCGGAGACCCCGGCTGCGACCGACGGTGGTTACGGCCCCGACTCGGCCGCACCGCTGGCGGACGGCAGCGGGCCGGAGGGCTTCACGGTCAAGGGCAACGCCGGCTCGATGAAGTACCACACCACGGACTCGCAGTGGTACGACCAGACGTCCGCCGAGGTGTGGTTCCGCACCGCCGAGGCCGCCGAGGCCGCCGGTTTCAAGGCACCGGGCGCCTGAGGCCCGGACACACACGCTGACAGCGCACGATTGCGCGCCGGACCGATCCCTCCAGATCGCCTCCGGCGCGCAGTCACGAGAGAGAGTGGGTAGCACCATGGCGAACTACACCGCCGCCGACATCAAGGCCCTGCGTGAGCAGACCGGTGCCGGCATGCTGGACGTCAAGAAGGCCCTCGACGAGGCCGACGGCGACCACGGCAAGGCCACCGAGATCCTCCGGGTCAAGGGCCTCAAGGGCGTGACCAAGCGCGAGGGTCGCACGGCCTCCAACGGGCTGGTCGCGGCGCAGGCCGAGGGTGGCGTCGGCACGCTGGTCGAGGTCAACTGCGAGACCGACTTCGTGGCCAAGGGCGAGAAGTTCCTCGCGCTGGCCGACCAGGTCCTCGCGCAGGCCGTGGCCGTCAAGGCCGCCGACGCGGAGTCCCTGCTGGCGAGCGAGCTCGACGGCAAGACGGTCAAGGACGTGCTCGACGACGCCAACGCGACGATCGGCGAGAAGATCGAGGTCCGTCGGGTGGCCCGGCTCGAGGGGGACACCGTGGTGTCCTACCTGCACCGGACCAGCCCCGACCTGCCGGCGCAGATCGGTGTCCTCGTGGCCGTCAACGGCGGCGACGCGCAGACCGCCCGAGACGTGGCGATGCACGTCGCCGCGTTCAGCCCGTCCGTCCTCACCCGCGACGAGATCGACCCCCAGACGGTCGAGAACGAGCGCCGGGTCGCCGAGGCCACGGCCAAGGAGGAGGGCAAGCCGGAGCAGGCCCTGCCCAGGATCATCGAGGGTCGGGTCAACGGCTACTTCAAGGAGAACGTGCTGCTCGACCAGCCGTTCGCCAAGGATGCCAAGAAGAGCGTCGCCCAGGTCGTCAAGGACGCGGGCGCCGAGGTGACCGGGTTCGCTCGGTTCCGCGTCGGATCCTAGAGCGGCGGGCGGCCTGACCACCGCCCGATGACACGAGAGCGGCCCGACCCCTACCGAGGGGGTCGGGCCGCGTTCGTGTCCCGACGCCTCGCGGGCGGGGTGACCGGACGTGCATACCGGCTGCGGTAGGCGCCCACGCACCAGGCGCCCAGCACCACGAGCCACAGCAGCAGCAGCGCCAGGACCGCGAGCCCGCTCGAGGCCGAGCGCAGGTCGGGGAGCATGACGACCTCGCGCACCGCCGCGGCCAGCACGGTGACCGCACCCAGCGCCCACAGGTCCTCCATCAGCGAGCGCCGCAGTCCCCGTCGTTCCGGCCGCGACCAGCCCTGCAGCGCCCGCACCGGCAGGCGCTCCAGCGGGGCCTGTGTCACCGCCCAGCCCAGCACGATGAACAGCCCGAGCAGGCCGAGCCCGAGCAGGGCCGACTGCGCCAGAGCCTCCGTGCGCGAGCCGAACCGGTCGGGAGTCCCCGCAGCGCCCCAGTGCCGCGGCACGCGCAGCGGCAGCAGCACCGCCTGCCAGATCCAGACCAGGTCGTAGACCACGGCGCAGGCCACGAAGTAGACCCACGTACGTCTCACCCCGACACCGTATGCCGGGTGCTCACCGAGCCCGAGCGGCGCGGCTCCTGCGGTGGGTGCCGGCGAAGACCACGCGACACCGTCCGCCGGCCGTATGGCAGGATCGAGCGACCGCATCTGCGTACTGCACGGAGGTTCTCCTTGACCACCAATCCCTTGCACCCGAGGTACAAGCGCGTCCTGCTCAAGCTCTCTGGCGAGGTGTTCGGCGGCGGCCACGTCGGGCTGGACCCGGATGTCGTGCGTGGTGTTGCGGGCCAGATCGCCGAGGCCGTCAACGACGGCGTCGAGGTCGCCGTGGTCATGGGCGGTGGCAACTTCTTCCGCGGCGCGGAGCTGCAGCAGCGGGGCATGGACCGCACCCGCGCCGACTACATGGGCATGCTCGGCACTGTGCTCAACTGCCTCGCGCTTCAGGACTTCCTCGAGAAGGACGGCGTCGACACGCGCGTGCAGACCGCGATCACGATGGGCCAGGTGGCCGAACCCTACATCCCGCGGCGCGCGATCCGGCACCTCGAGAAGGGGCGGGTCGTCATCTTCGGCGCGGGTGCAGGCATGCCGTTCTTCTCCACCGACACCGTCTCGGCCCAACGGGCCCTGGAGATCAAGTGCGACGCGGTGCTGATCAGCAAGAACGGCGTCGACGGCGTCTACACCGCCGACCCCCACACCCACCCCGACGCGACGAAGCTGGACCAGGTGTCCTACCAGGACGCGCTGCAGCAGGGCCTGCGGGTGGTCGACGCGGCGGCGTTCAGCCTCTGCATGGAGAACAAGCTGCCGATGCTGGTCTTCGGCATGGAGGGCGAGGGCAACATCGCTCGTGCCGTCCGAGGTGAGAGGATCGGGACACTGGTCACGGCGGGCTGACCGCCGTGACTGCCGCAGGCCTGCCAGCCCACTGATGCGTTGCCGCCCACGCACGAAGGAGATCTGATGCTTGAGGAGACCTTGCTCGAGGCCGAGGTGAAGATGGACAAGGCCCTCGAGGTCGCCAAGGAGGACTTCGCGACGATCCGCACGGGTCGGGCCAACGCGGCGATGTTCAACAAGCTGCTCGTCGACTACTACGGCGCCCCGACCCCGCTGCAGCAGCTGGCGTCGTTCCACACGCCGGAGGCCCGGACGGTGCTCATCGCGCCGTTCGACAAGTCGTCGATGACCGCGATCGAGAAGTCGTTGCGCGAGTCCGACCTCGGCGTCAACCCGAGCAACGACGGCAACCAGATCCGGGTGATCCTGCCGCAGCTGACCGAGGAGCGCCGCAAGGACTACATCAAGCTGGCGCGGCACAAGGCGGAGGAGGCGCGGGTCTCGATCCGCAACATCCGCCGCCGGGCCAAGGAGGAGATGGACCGCGCGGTCAAGGACAAGGAGATCGGCGAGGACGAGGGCACCCGCGCCGAGAAGGAGCTCGAGGTCCTGACCAAGAAGTTCGTCGAGCAGGTCGACGAGGTCCTCAAGGGCAAGGAAGCCGAGCTGCTCGAGGTCTGAGCCCCTGGCGGCCAGATCGATCATGGACAACACTCCCCATCCCACCGGCAGCGAGCGGCGGGCCGCGAAGGCTGCCGCAGCGGCACGGACGCCCAAAGCGGGCCGCAACCTGCCCGCCGCCATTGGGGTGGGTTCCACGCTGGCGGCCCTCGTCATCCTCAGCCTGGCGTTCTGGAAGGAGGCCTTCCTCATCCTCGCGACCCTGGCGGTCGCGGTGGGGGTGTGGGAGCTGCACGGCGGCCTCGCTCAGGGACGGATCAAGGCACCGCTGGTGCCGACCGTGCTCGGGGCGCTGGTCATGCTCCCGGCCGCCTACTACGGGGGCGGAGACGCGCTCGCGCTCACCTTCGCGATGACCGGGGTGGCCGTGCTGCTCTGGCGTGCCGCCGACGGGCTGGCAGGGGCAGCGAAGGACGTCGCTGCGGGTTTCCTCGTCGCCGGGTACGCCCCGCTGCTCGCCGGGTTCGCGGCGCTGATGCTCGCCGCCGACGACGGCGCGTGGCGGATCTTCGTCTTCGTCCTGGTCACCGTGAGCAGCGACATCGGCGGCTACGCCGTCGGTGTGGTCAAGGGCCGCCACCCCATGGCACCGTCGGTCAGCCCCAAGAAGTCCTGGGAGGGCTTCACCGGTTCGGTCGTCACGTGCGTCGTGGTGGCCGTCGTCTGCATGGTCCTCGCCCTCGACGGGCCGTGGTGGGGTGGCGTCCTGCTCGGCGTCGCGATCGTCGTCGCCGCGACCGTCGGCGACCTGGGCGAGTCGCTGCTCAAGCGCGACCTGGGCATCAAGGACATGGGCGACATCCTCCCGGGGCACGGTGGCGTGATGGACCGGCTCGACTCCCTGGTCTTCGCCGCACCGGTCGCCTGGGTGCTGTTCGCGGTCTTCCTCGGCAGCTGAGGGTTTGGCCTCCGGGCCGGGCCACTGAGACACTGGACGCGCCATGCCAGACACTCCCGCTCCCGTCAGCCTGCCCACACCGTCCACCGCGCGACCCGTGCCCGGTCAGCTGACCTTCGCCGCACCCCGACGGGGCAAGCCGCCGCAGCACCTGGCCGACCTCGATCCGGCCGAGCGCAGGAGCGCGGTCGAGGCCCTCGGCATGCCGGGCTTTCGGGCGACGCAGCTGTCGACGCACTACTTCGAGCGGCTCGTCGGGTCGGCCGACGAGATGACCGACCTGCCCAAGGCGATCCGCGACGAGCTGGTGAGCGGCATGCTGCCGCGGCTCATCACCCCGGTGCGCACCCTCGAGGCCGACCGCGGCGCCACCATCAAGTCGGTCTGGCGGCTGCACGACGGTGCCCTGGTCGAGAGCGTGCTGATGTGCTACCCCAAGCGCGTGACCATCTGCATCTCGAGCCAGGCCGGCTGCGGCATGAACTGCCCGTTCTGCGCGACCGGGCAGGGCGGCCTGACCCGCAACGTGTCGACCGCCGAGATCGTGGAGCAGGTCGTGCACTCAGCGCGGCTGCTGCGCAGCGGCCAGCTCTCCGGCGGACCCGAGGACTCGCCGCTGCGGGTCTCCAACGTGGTGTTCATGGGCATGGGGGAGGCCCTGGCCAACTACCGGGCCGCCATCGGGGCGATCCGCCGGATGACCGACCCGTCCCCGGACGGCCTCGGCATGTCGGCACGCGGCATCACCATGTCCACCGTCGGGTTGGTCCCGGCGATCGACCGGCTGGCCAAGGAGGGCGTGCCGGTCACCCTTGCCCTGTCGCTGCACGCACCCGACGACGACCTGCGAGACGAGCTGGTGCCGATCAACACCCGTTGGAAGGTCGATGAGGCGATCGACGCGGCCCACCGCTACTTCGAGGCGACCGGGCGACGCGTCAGCATCGAGTACGCCCTGATCCGCGACATGAACGACCAGGCCTGGCGTGCCGAGCTGCTCGGCAAGAAGCTGAACCGGCGTGGCCGCGGCTGGGTGCACGTCAACCCGATCCCGCTCAACCCCACCCCGGGGTCGAAGTGGACCGCCTCCGACCCGAAGGTCGAGCACGAGTTCGTGCGGCGGCTGCGCGGACTCGGCATACCGACGACGATCCGTGACACCCGCGGCTCCGACATCGACGGCGCCTGCGGCCAGCTCGCCGCGGCCACCGCCTGAACCGGCTCCTGCCGCGACGGAAGTCTCAGGCAGTCAACAGCTGCACGGCCTCGTCGAGCGAGTCGACCAGGTGCACCACCTGTGCCATCTCCCGCTGCGCACCGAGGGCCTCCAGCGTCGGCCACACCGGTATGGCGCTGCTCCAGTGGTCACGTCCGACCAGCACGAGCGGGGCCAGGTCAACGCCGACGCCGTAGTAGAGCCGGGTCGTCGCCTGGAAGATCTCCTGCACCGTGCCGGCCGCGCCGGGCAGCACGACCACGCCGGCGTTGCACCGGGCCAGCAGGCCGTCCTCGCGCAGGGCGTTGGAGAAGAACTTCGCGATCCCGTCGCCGAACACGTTCGGCGGCTCGTGGCCGTAGAACCAGGTCGGCACGCCGACGCTGCGGGCCGGGCCGCCGTCTCGGACGATCTCGTCGCGCACGTCCAGGGCGACCGCGGCCCAGGCGCCGACGTCCGGGATGAAGGACGGCACCGCCGCCAGCGCCGCCAGGGCCGCGTCGAGCCGGTCGTGGGTGCGGCAGTAGG
>NZ_VOHR01000235.1 GCF_009192725.1 Segeticoccus rhizosphaerae
CCGCGAGCTCCGCGCGGGTTGCGGCCGGACAGGTGCAGCTTGCCGTGACGACCGTCCGCGGCGAGCGGCGCTTCGCCGCGGCGCTCACCCGCGACCCGCTCCGTGACCTCCCCGCCGACCGGCTGCTGACCGGGCTGGGCGGCAAGGACGTGGTCGTCGCGGTCGTGGAGAGCTACGGACGGGTCGCGGTAGACGGGACCAAGGGTGCCGACGCCGGGGTGCGCGACCTCCTTCGAGCGGGCACCCGCCAGCTGCGGTCGGCCGGATACCAGTCGCGCAGCGCGTTCCTGACGTCACCGACCTTCGGCGGGCACAGCTGGCTCGCCCACTCCACCCTGCAGTCCGGGCTCTGGGTGACTGACGAGGGCCGATACGGGCAGCTGCTCGGCAGCGACCGGATGACCCTGTCCCGGTTCTTCCACCGTGCCGGCTGGCGCACCGTCGCGCTGCAACCCTCGGACGGCGAGCCCTGGCCGCAGGGCCGCGCCTTCTACCACTACGACCGGATCTATGACGGGCCGCAGCTGGGTTACCGCGGGCCACGGTTCGGCTTCTCGCTGATGCCGGACCAGTTCGCCCTGGAGGCCCTGCACCGGAAGGTGCTGGGCCCGGCCCGGCAGCCGGTCTTCGCGCAGATCGAGCTGGCCAGCAGCCACACCCCGTGGGCACCGTTGCCCCGCCTGGTGCCGTGGGACCCGCTGGGCGACGGCGCGGTCTTCGGGCCGATCCACCACCGCGCCCAAGGAATCGGGCAGCTGTGGGACCACAAGGAACTGGTGCCCCGCGCCTACGCCCGGTCGATCCGCTACACCCTGACCTCGCTCATCCAGTACGTCGAGCGCTACGGGGACGACGACCTGGTGCTCGTCCTGCTGGGCGACCACCAGCCCGCCAGCATCGTGTCCGGCTACCACGCGAGTCACCAGGTGCCGATCACCGTCATCGCCTCCGACCCGACGGTGCTTCGTCGGATCGACGGATGGCACTGGCAACGCGGCCTGCTCCCAGGATCGGGCGCGCCGGTGTGGCCGATGGACGCCTTCCGCGACCGGTTCGTCCGGGCCTACAGCCCCACCGCCCCGGGCGCGCCGTGAACGACGCACAAGCGCTCGGCGTGCAGCGCGACCTCGCGTCCGGTGACGGCTCCGGCCGGGGTCGGTATGACGCGGCGCTGCGATCCACCCGCGAACGCGCTTTCGAGCCGGGCCAGTTCGCCGGGCAGGAGAGCTTCATGACGGCCCGGGAGATCCTGGCTCTCGCCCGACGAGCCGGCGTGCGGCGGAGCTCACGCGTCCTCGACCTGTGTTGTGGCGTGGCCGGCCCGGGTCGCCTGGTCACCAGGGCCCTGGGCTGCGACTACCTGGGCGTGGACGCCGACGCCGAGGCGGTCGCCCTCGCGCGGGAACGGGCCGACGGGTTGCCGTGCCGCTTCGAGGTCGGATCGGTGCCACCCGTCCCCGAGGGTGGCTACGACGTGGTGCTGCTGCTGGAGACGTTGCTCGCCTTCCCCGACCAGCCCGCCCTGCTCCGGCAGGTCGCCGGTGCCCTGCGGCCAGGTGGCCGGTTCGCCTTCACTGTCGAGCAGGGGCACCAGCTGACCGGCGCCGAGAGTCGCCTGATGCCCGCAGCGGACACCGTGCACCTCACGCCCGAGGGCGCCATCGTGGACAGGCTGGAGCGGGTCGGACTTCGAGTCGTGTGGCAGCACGACGTCAGCGACGCCCACCGGCGCACCGCAGCCGCGCTCGCGGACGCGCTGGTCGCGGAACAGGGCCGGATCGTGCCGCGGCTCGGCCGGCGCAGGTGGACCGACCTGCTGGCTGCACACCGGCTCTGGGCGGACTGGTTGGCCTCGGGCCGGGTCCGCAAGCTGGCGGTGGTGGCCTTGCGCAGCCGCAGTCAGCCGTCGAGCTGCTCGTAGGTCGCGAGGCTCGGCCCGCGGGTCTCCTGCAGCCGTCGGGCACCCGCCTCGGCGTCCCGCAGGACCCGCAGCACGTTGCCGCCGGCCAGCTTGACGAGGTCCTCGTCGGACCAGCCGCGGTCGGCGAGCGCGGCCAGCAGCCGGGGGTAGCCGGTGACGTCCTCGAGCCGGTCCGGCAGCGCGTCGACGCCGTCGTAGTCGCCACCCAGCCCGACGTGGTCGACGCCCGCCACCTCACGGACGTGCTCCACGTGCTTGACCACCTGGTCGAGGTCGGTCGTCGGCTTGGGGTGCTTTCCGACCCACTCCTGCTGGAAGGCACCG
Source organism: Segeticoccus rhizosphaerae (assembly GCF_009192725.1). Classification (GTDB taxonomy): domain Bacteria; phylum Actinomycetota; class Actinomycetes; order Actinomycetales; family Dermatophilaceae; genus Segeticoccus; species Segeticoccus rhizosphaerae. The sequence continues at coordinate 2,246 of NZ_VOHR01000235.1, forward strand.
AACGCCGCGATATCGGTCGGCGCGACCCCCTTGGCCTTGGCCGCCTCCGCGGCGTCGGTCCGCCACTGCGCGCACGTGGGGTCGACGAAGCCCGGCACGAAGGTCACCATGCACACGCCGTTGTTGTCGCCCAGCGTCTCGAGGACGTCGTCGGGGACGTTGCGCGGCACATCGCAGACCGCGCGCGCACTGGAGTGCGAGAACATCACCGGCACCTCGGTGACCCGCAACGCCGCTCGCATCGTGTCGGCGGAGACGTGCGACAGGTCCACGAGCATGCCGATCCGGTTCATCTCGCGCACGACCTCCTCGCCGAAGGCGGACAGCCCGCCGACCTTCGGCTCGTCGGTCGCCGAGTCGGCCCACGGGGTGTTGTCGTTGTGGGTCAACGTCATGTAGCGCACGCCCAGGACGTGCAACATCCGCAGGACGGCGAGCGAGCAGCCGATCGAGTGCCCGCCCTCTGCGCCGAGCAGGGACGCGACCCGGCCGGAGGCGAAGACCGACTCCACCTCGTCCGCGGTCCGCGCGAGGCCCAGCCGGCCGGCATACCGGCCGATCATCTGGTGCGCCGCGTCCACCTGCTCCAGCGTCTGGGCCACCGCTGCGTGGGCCGGCGGCGTGGACGGCACCCACACTGACCAGAACTGCCCGCCCATGCCGCCCGCCCGCATCCGGGGCAGGTCGGTGTGCGTCGTCGTGGTCCCGGCCTCGAGGTCGAGCCGGTCGAAGTCGTAGCCGGTCTGCTTGCGGGCCTCCCACAGCAGGTCGTTGTGGCCGTCGATGAGCGGGTGGTCGCGCAGCAGCGCGGTGACCCGCTCGAGGGAGGGTGAAGCGGTCGCGGTCGTCTCCGTGTTGGCCATGCGCCCATTCAACCGCAGCCCAACTACGCTGTGTCTGTGACGTCACCCCCCACCTCCCCGGCGGCCCCCGCACGACCCTCGGGACAGCGCAGCGTCGCGCTGGTGACGCTGGGTTGCGCCCGCAACGAGGTCGACTCCGAGGAGCTCGCCGGGAGGCTGGCCGCCGAGGGCTGGCTCCTCGTCGACGACGCGGCGCAGGCGGACGTCGCGGTGATCAACACCTGCGGCTTCGTCGAGCAGGCCAAGAAGGACTCCATCGACGCGCTGCTCGAGGCCTCCGACCTCAAGGAGGATGGACGCACGCAGGCGGTCGTCGCCGTCGGTTGCCTCGCCGAGAGGTATGGCGAGCAGCTCGCTTCCCAGCTGCCCGAGGCCGATGCGGTCCTCGGCTTCGACTCCTACGCCGACATGTCGTCGCACCTGTCCGCGATCCTCGACGGCGAGCGACCCGCCTCCCACGTGCCGTCCGATCGGCGCCGGCTGTTGCCGCTCTCGCCGGCCCGCCGGCAGGAGGGTGCGAGCGTGGTGGCCGTGCCCGGTCACGGGACGCCGGAGGTGCTCGAGGTGCGTGAGCCCGAGTCGGTCGCGATCGACGGCCCGGTCCCCGAGCACCTGAGCGGGCTGCGGCAGGCTGGCCCGGGACGGTCGGTGGTGCGTGCGCGCCTGGACGACCGGCCCTGGGCGCCGCTGAAGATCGCCAGCGGCTGCGACCGGCGCTGCGCCTTCTGTGCGATCCCGATGTTCCGTGGCGCGTTCGTCTCCCGCCGCCCGTCCGACGTGCTGGCGGAGGCGCGCTGGCTCGGTGAGCGGGGCGTGAAGGAGATCTTCCTCGTCAGTGAGAACTCCACGTCATACGGCAAGGACCTCGGCGACCTGCGACTGCTGGAGACCATGCTGCCCGAGCTGGCAGGCGTCGACGGCGTCGAGCGGGTGCGGGTCTCCTACCTGCAGCCGGCCGAGATCCGCCCGGACCTCCTGGACGTCATGGCCGGCACGCCGGGGGTGGTGCCCTACTTCGACATCTCCTTCCAGCACGCCAGCGCCCCGCTGCTGCGCCGGATGCGCCGCTTCGGCGGGAAGGATGCCTTCCTCGACCTGGTCGAGCAGGTCCGCAGGCGTGCGCCGCTGGCCGGTATCCGCTCCAACGTCATCGTCGGTTTCCCGGGCGAGACCGAGCAGGACGTGGTGGAGCTGGAGGAGTTCCTCACGGCCGCGCGGCTCGATGTCGTCGGCGTCTTCGGTTACTCCGACGAGGACGGCACCGAGGCCGAGACCCACGACGGCAAGCTGCCCGAGCAGGTCGTGGCGGAGCGGCTCGCGCGGGTCGGCTCCCTGGTGGAGCAGCTCGACGACCAGCGCGCCGAGGAGCGGGTGGGTGAGACCGTCGAGGTGCTGGTGGAGGAGGTCGACGAGGACGAGGGCGTGAGCGGTCGCGCGGCCCACCAGGGGCCCGACGTGGACGGGGTGACGCTGCTGCAGCCGACTGGTGGCGAGCGAATCCCGGTCGTGGGCGACCTGGTCACGGCCCGCGTCGTCGGCACCGAGGGCATCGACCTGGTGGCGGAGCACGCGTGAGTCACCCCACAAGGCCACCCCGCGAGGTTCTCCGCCGGCACGCTCGCTGCGACACCTCGCGCGGGCCCCGGCCCCCGGTACTTCGCGGGGACCGGTCAGATCGGGGCCTCCGGTACGTCGCGGGGACCCCGACGTGACCGGTCCCCAGCCCACAAAACCGGTGGCGCCCCAGGCCAGTGCCTGGAACATCGCCAACGCGCTGACGGTGCTGCGCATCGCGCTCGTGCCCGTCTTCGGCTGGCTGCTGCTGTTCGGCGGAGGCGAGGACGAGACCTACCGGATCCTGGCGGCGGCGGTCTTCGCCGTCGCCGCGATCACCGACCGCATCGACGGCGACCTCGCCCGGGCCCGCGGCCTGGTCACCGACTTCGGCAAGGTCGCCGACCCCATCGCCGACAAGACGCTGGTCGGTATGGCGCTCGTCGGGCTCTCGCTGCTCGGTGAGCTCCCGTGGTGGGTCACCGTCCTCGTCCTGGCCCGCGAGATCGGTGTCACCGCGATGCGGTTCTTCGTCATCCGGCATGGTGTGATGGCGGCCAGCCGGGGCGGCAAGGTCAAGACCGCGCTGCAGGGGCTGGCCATCTTCCTCTACGTCCTGCCGCTGCCCGGCAACTGGCACATCGTGGCGGTCGCGGTCATGGCGGCTGCCGTCATCGTCACCGTGGTCACCGGCCTCGACTACGTCTTCCGCGCACACACGCTGCGCACCACCAGCCCGAGGGCGATCGCCAAGCGCGAGCGGCGGGCAGCGATGCTGCGCGAGCAGGCCGCCAAGCTGCGGGCCACGACGGAGACGGCCCGCCGAGCCGCCAAGAAGGCACAGCCGGAGAGCTCGGCGGGCAAGAACAAGCGCTCGTCCCAAGGCAAGTCGTGACTCCCGGCGGGACGCACTCGGCCCGGTCGGTGAGCGCGGCGTCTGCCACGGGATCGGGCACCGCGCTGTCGCGCGAGCTGATCGGCCGCTTGGCTGCCGCCGGCCTGACCGTCGCGACGGCCGAGTCACTCACCGGTGGCCTGGTCGCCGCGCGGCTCACCGACGTGCCCGGCGCCTCGGAGGTGGTGCGCGGGGGAGTCGTGGCCTATGCGCTGGAGGTCAAGGCGGAGGTCCTGGGCGTCGACGCGGCGTTGCTCGACCAACGGGGTGCCGTCGACGCGGAGGTGGCGCAACAGATGGCGACCGGCGTGCGGCAGCGGCTGCGGTCGACATACGGGCTGGCCGTCACCGGCCTCGCGGATCCGGATCGGTTGCTGCGCAACGACAACGCACGCGTCG
>NZ_VOHR01000236.1 GCF_009192725.1 Segeticoccus rhizosphaerae
CGGCCGGACCGGACGACCCGCCGAAGCAGCAGCTGCTGCTGCGTGCGCCACTGGCCGCGCAGGACCGGCTGCTCACCGCGCTGCGCGACCTGCGAGCGATACGCAGCGCGCGCAAGGAGCCCGAGACGGTGACCGTGCGGGTCGACCCGTTGACCGGGCCGGGCTGACCGGAGTCGCCTCCAGCCCCGACTGTTGCGGTGAGGTCGGCCCGTCCACGAGAAGAGCTTCACCGTGACAGTCCCTGGCGGGGGCTGCTCAGCCCTCGGACCTCCCCCGCGGCCCGACCGGTCGGTCGAACAGCCTGGACAGGACGATCGCGCTGCGGGTCTGCTCGATGTTGTCCTCGTTGCGGACCAGGCCGATCGCCCGCTCGAGGTCCTGCACCTCCTCGGCGACCAGGTGCAGCATGGCGTCGGCCGAGCCCGAGATGGTGCAGGCGCTGATCACCTCCGGGACGGCCTGGAACTGCCGCCGCAGCTGGGTCGGCGAGACCTTGCCGGAGCAGTAGACCTCGACGTAGGCCTCGGTGACCCAGCCGACCACGGAGGGGTCGATGACGGCGGTGAAGCCCTGGATGACACCCTCGGCACGCAACCGGTCCACTCGTCGCTTGGCGGCCGGTGCGGACAGGTCGACCTCCTGCCCGATCTCGGCGTAGGTGGCGCGGCCGTCGCGCATCAGGCAGGTCAGGACCTTGCGGTCGATGTCATCGAGCCCTGTCGACACTGTCACAACAAATCACCGTTCCGGAGAGTTAGGACGCAACAAAGAGTAGGATAGACGGCATACGAAGAGTTTGCTTGCTTGACGTTGTCCTGTTTCACTGGTCTGGTGAGGCGACCACCCCCTGCCTCCCCGTCGCGTCCACGCTCTCGACCCGAAGGAGCCCGATTGACCGTCATCGACCCTGCGCCCGCGCAGGTCCCCGGTACCCCTGCGCACACCCCCAGCTCACGCGAGCACGCGACTGCACGGCCGGCACGTCGAGCGAGGGCGCGGCGCTACCTGATGTGCCCGCCCCGCTACTTCGAGGTCGGCTACGCGATCAACCCGTGGATGGACCCGGTCGGCGGCCGGGCCGACGCCGAGCTGGCGTTGCGCCAGTGGGAGAGCCTGCGGACGACCTACCTCGGGCTCGGGCACGAGGTCGAGCTGATCGACCCTGTCCCCGGTCTGCCCGACATGGTGTTCGCCGCCAACGGGGCCCTCGTGGTGGGCACGCGCGCGCTCGGCGCGTCGTTCGCCCACCCGGAGCGCCAGGACGAGGCGGGCGCCTACCGACGTCGCCTGGAGGAGACCTCGGGCGTGGCGCAGGTCGTGGCCCCGCAGCACGTCAACGAGGGCGAGGGTGACTTCCTCGTCGTCGGCGACGTGGTGCTCGCGGGCACCGGCTTCCGGACCGACCCGGCGGCCCACGCCGAGGTGGAGCAGGCGCTGGCGTTGCCGGTCGTGTCGCTGACCCTGGTCGACCCCCGCTACTACCACCTCGACACCGCGATCGGCGTGCTCGACGACCAGACGATCGCCTACTACCCGCCCGCCTTCGACGAGCAGGGCCAGCAGACGCTGGCGACCCTCTTCCCGGAGGCCGTGGTCGCGACCGAGGAGGATGCCGCCACCCTGGGGCTGAACCTCGTCTCCGACGGCCACAACGTGGTGCTGCCCGCGGCGGCGACCGCGCTGGCCGAGCGGCTGGCTGGACTGGGCTTCGCACCGCACCCCGTCGACCTGTCCGAGCTGCTCAAGGCCGGAGGCAGCGTCAAGTGCTGCACGATGGAGCTGCATCGGCACCGCTCCGCCCCCACCACCCACTGACCGGCGTGCCCTCGCGGCGCCCGCGAAACTGCCGATTGACCCGAAAGGACCTGCCGTGACCACAACGGTACCCACCCACGACACCCCCACCGGCGCCGAAGACCGCACCGGTGGCGCCGCCCGCACCGCGCACGCCGCGAGCGCCGAGCACATCGCCCTGGCCGACGCGGTCATGGCGCACAACTACCACCCGCTGCCGGTGGTCATCGCCGAGGCGAAGGACGTCTGGGTCACCGACGTCGAGGGCCGCCGGCTGCTCGACTGCCTGGCCGGCTACTCCGCACTCAACTTCGGCCACGGCCACCCTGCCCTGCTGGCCGCCGCACACGAACAGCTGGACCGGGCGACCCTGACCAGTCGCGCCTTCCACAACGACCGACTCGCGCCGTTCTGCGAGGCGCTCGCACGCCTGGTCGGCAAGGACCAGGTACTGCCCATGAACACCGGCGCGGAGGCGGTCGAGACGGCCATCAAGGTCGCCCGCAAGTGGGCGTATGACGTCAAGGGAGTCCCGGCCGGCCGCGCCAAGATCATCGTTGCTGCGGAGAACTTCCACGGACGGACCACCACCATCGTGAGCTTCTCGACAGACCCGGTGGCCCGCGATGGCTTCGGGCCCTACACGCCGGGCTTCGAGACCGTGCCCTACGGCGACCTGGCGGCGCTGGAGGCGGCCGTCGACGACGACACCGCGGCCGTCCTGATCGAGCCGATCCAGGGCGAGGCCGGCGTCATCATCCCGCCGGAGGGCTACCTGCCGGGGGTACGCGAGCTCTGCACCCGGCGGCGGGTGCTCTTCGTCGCGGACGAGATCCAGTCAGGTCTCGGCCGCACCGGCGAGACCTTCGCGTGCGCGCACGAGGGCGTCGTGCCGGACATGTACATCCTGGGCAAGGCGCTCGGCGGCGGCATCGTGCCGGTCTCGGCCGTCGTCGCCGACCGCGACGTGCTCGGCGTCATCCAGCCGGGCAACCACGGCTCCACCTTCGGCGGCAACCCGCTGGCGGCAGCCGTCGGCCATGCGGTCGTGCGGCTGCTCGAGACCGGCGAATACCAGCAGCGCGCAACGCAGCTCGGCTCGCGTCTGCGGGAGCGGCTCGACCAGCTCGTCGGGCACGGTGTCGTGGCGGTCCGCTCACGCGGCCTGTGGGCCGGAGTGGACATCGACCCCGAGCTGATGAGCGGCCGCGAGGCGTCCGAGCAGCTGCTCGACCGCGGCGTCCTGGTCAAGGACACGCACGGCTCGACGATCCGCATCGCCCCGCCGCTCTCGATCGAGGCCGAGCAGGTCGACTGGCTGGTCGACCAGCTCGCCGACGTGCTCGAGGCCGCGGGCGCCACGCGCACGCAGTGACACCGTCCTGAGGGAGGGTATGGGGCTCGGCGCCGCGGCGCCGAGCCCCACCTCGTAGGGTCGCCCCATGGAGATCTGGGTCAACCCGGCGTGCAGCAAGTGCCGGACCGCCACGGCCGCCCTCGACGAGGCCGGCGTCGACTACACCGTGCGGCGCTACCTGGAGGACCCGCCCACGGTGAACGAGCTCGAGGCGGTCCTCGACCGGCTCCGACTCGAGCCTTGGGACGTCGCCCGCACCAGTGAGAAGGCGGCCCACGAGGTCGGGCTGGCCGACCTGCCCCGAGACGCCGAGCACCGCGCCGAATGGGTCGCGCGGATGGTGGCCCAGCCGATCCTGATCCAGCGACCGATCATCACGAACGACCACGGTGAGAGCGTCATCGGCCGCACTCCCGAAGCCCTGCAGCAGGTCCTCGGCCAGCGCTGACTACCCTCGGAGGCATGACCTCACCGACGCCAGCCGACGACCAGCAGCCCTGGGACGAGCCGGTGGACGAGCGCTTCTCGCCGAGCCCGGTAGACGCGGTGGTCTTCGACCTCGGCAACGTCCTGATCCGCTGGGATCCTTTCGCGGCGGTCGTCGCCGGGGTCGGAGCCGCCGAGGCCACGGCGTTCTTCGCCGCGGAAGACTTCGACTTCGGGGCCTGGAACTACCAACAGGACGCTGGGCGCGGTTGGGAGGAGGCGGAGACCGAAGCCAGCAGGACGCACCCGCACTGGGGGCCGGCGCTGCGCGCCTACCGAGAGCACTTTCCCCGGTCGCTGATCGGGGTGTTCGAAGACACGGTCACGGTGCTGCGCGAGCTGCACGAGGCGGGGGTGCCGCTGTTCGCGCTCACCAACTGGTCCGAAGAGCTCTTCCCCGAGGCCCTGCGCCGGTTCGACTTCCTCGAGCTCTTCGAGGATATCGTCGTCTCCGGTGAGGAGGGCGTGGCCAAACCCGATCCCGAGATCTTCCGGGTCCTCGAGGAACGGATGCGGCACCGCGGCAGCCTGGAGGACACCGTCTTCATCGACGACAACCCCCGCAACGTCGAGGCGGCAACGGCCGCGGGGATGGACGCCATCTTGTTCACCGACACCGGTCACCTGCGCGAGGACCTGCGGGCACGTGGGCTGCCGCTGCGGCGCGCATAGACTGCAGACCCCGCGCACGCCCACCAGCAAGGACTGCCCGTGTCGATCCAGGACATCCGACTCTTCGGCGACCCCGTGCTCCGCACGCCGGCCGCCCCTGTCGTCGACTTCGACCGGGAGCTGCGCCAGCTGGTCCGCGACCTGACCGACACCATGATGGACGCGCCGGGCGCCGGGCTCGCCGCCCCACAGCTCGGTGTGGGCCTGCGGGTCTTCACCTACCACGTGGACGGGCAGCTGGGGCACCTGGTCAACCCGACGCTCGAGCTGTCCGAGGAGAAGCAGCTCGGTGAGGAGGGCTGCCTGTCGTTCCCCGGCATCTACGCCGAGACCCCCCGCGCCCTGCGGGTCGTGGCGCACGGGCAGGACGAGCACGGCGAACCGCTCATCCTGGAGGGATCGGAGCTGCTCGCCCGGTGCATCCAGCACGAGACCGACCACCTCGACGGGATCTTGTTCATCGACCGGATGGACCGCGAGCAGCGCAAGCACGCCATGAAGGCCATCCGTGACGCCGCGTGGGCCGGCCTCACCGCCCCGACCGTCAAGGTCAGCCCTCACCCGACGTTCGGCAAGGGGCTCTGAGCGGTGCGCATCCTGTTCGCCGGGACCCCGCACACGGCCGTCCCGAGCCTCGACGCGCTGCTCGGCTCCGCACACCACGTCGTCGCCGTGCTCACCAGGCCCGATGCCCGAGCTGGTCGCGGACGCGCACTGGTGCCGTCACCGGTGCGGGTGCGCGCCGAGGAGGCGGGCGTGGAGGTGCTCACCCCGCAGCGGCCCGGCGACGAGGAGTTCCTCTCGCGGCTGCGCGAGCTCGCACCCGACGCCTGTCCGGTCGTGGCCTACGGCGCGCTGCTCCCCGCGGCTGCCCTTGCCGTGCCCACCCACGGTTGGGTCAACCTGCACTTCTCACTGTTGCCCGCCTGGCGCGGCGCCGCCCCGGTGCAGCACGCGATCATGGCCGGTGACGAGGTCACGGGGGCGACCACGTTCCTGATCGAGGCGGGCCTCGACACCGGTCCGGTGCTCGGGAGGATGACCGAGACGATCCGTCCGACCGACACCGCCGGCGACCTGCTCGAGCGTCTCGCCGATGCCGGGTCCGGCCTGCTGGTGGCCACCCTGGACGGGCTCGAGGCCGGCGAGCTGGTGGCCGAACCGCAGCCCGGTGAAGGAATCTCGCTCGCGCCCAAGATCAGCACCGACGACGCCAGGGTGCGATGGGCCACGCCCGCACTGTCGGTCGACCGGCGGGTGCGCGGCTGCACACCCGCTCCCGGCGCCTGGACGACCTTCCGCGGCGAGCGGCTCAAGCTGCTGCCGGTGGCCGTCGAGCAAGGAGGCGGTGATCTGATGCCGGGCGAGGTGCGTGTCGCCAAGCACGAGGTCCTGGTCGGCACAGCCACGACAGCGGTGCGGCTCGGCACGGTCCAGCCGCGCGGCAGGAAGCCGATGCCGGCGCAGGACTGGGCCCGCGGCGTGCGTATCGACGAAGGGGAGCGGTTCGAGGATGAGTGACCAGCAGTGGCACGGAGAGGGTCCGCGCCGGCCGCGCCGCTCGGGGGACCGCCGCGGAGGGCGGAGGGATGCTGCCGGCCGGCAGCGCCC
>NZ_VOHR01000237.1 GCF_009192725.1 Segeticoccus rhizosphaerae
CCACCTCATCTATCACACGAGCAACATGCCGGTGAATTCCCAGTCTCACACAGTCGACACGCGGGACCAGCAAAAACTAAGTGCGGCTGTAGTACTAGGGGCTCGAGTCGTCGGAGTTCTTCGACGCGGTGGCGGTATCTGTCGCGCTGGTGTCTGCAGTTTCTGCGCTCCCGGCAGTGTCGGCGGTGCCCGCGTTATCGGTCGGTTCGGCCGGTCCGGTAGCAGGGACGGTGCGGGGGGCGCCGTCGGGGTGGCGGCGGCCCGCGACGAGGAAGCCGATCAGCCCGGCCAGGAACACGAGGGCACAGACCCAGACGTTGACCCGTTGGCCGAAGATGTGGTTGGCCGGGTCGGTGCGCATCAGCTCGAACACGACGCGGCCGACCGGGTAGAGCATCACGTAGAGAAAGAAGGCGCGTCCCCTGCCGAGGCTTCGGCGACGGTCGATCAGCACGATGGCCGCCGCGATGAGCAGGCACCAGATCGCCTCGTAGAGGAACGTCGGCTGGAAGGTGCCGATGACGATCGGCTGACCCGCCGCGTTGCGCACCGCCGCGCCGGCGCTGTGGTCCCACTCATGGATCTGCAGGGCCCACGGCACGTCCGTGGCGTGACCGTAGAGCTCGTTGTTGAAGTAGTTGCCCCACCGACCGAACGCCTGCGCGACCAGGATGCCGGGAGCGGCCGCGTCGGCGAAGTCGAGGAAGGCGACGTTCTTGCGGCGACACCCGATCCACGCGCCGACGGCGCCGAAGGCGATCGCGCCCCAGATGCCGAGGCCGCCGTGCCAGATCTTCAGCGCGTCGATCGGGTGGCCGCCCTCGCCGAAGTAGGGCTGCCACGTCGTGATGACGTGGTAGATCCGGGCGCCGACGATCCCGAACGGCACCGCCCAGCCGGAGATGTCCAGCGCCACACCGGTCGAGGCGGCACCGCGGTCGTACAACCGGCGACCCGCGACCCACACCGCCACGATGATCCCCGCGAGGATGCACAGGGCATACGCCCGTAGGGCGAGCGGCCCCAGCCACCAGACGCCCGTCGACGGGCTGGGGATGCTCGTGATCACTTCGTGGCGGCCTTGACTGCCTTGTCGAGCGCGCTCGGGTCCTGCATGAAGGAGTTCATGGTCTGGTTGGAGACCGCCTTGCCGTTGATCTTGACCGTCGGCGTGGAGAAGACGCCCGCCTTCTCGGCCTGGGTCTGGACGTTGTTGACGTAGTTCTTGTAGGTCTGCGCGTCGACGCACTGGTCGAAGGTCTTCTTGGCGTCGCCCGTGATCCCGGCTGCGGCCCCGAACTGCTTGAGCTGGGCGTCGGTGTAGCCCACACCCTCCTGCGGCTGGTTGGCGAAGACCACCCTGCGGAAGTCCACGAACTTGCCCTGGTCGTCCGCGCAGTAGGCCGCGTTCGCCGCACGCACCGAGTCGTCGGTGCCCGGGCGGTCGAGGATGGTCATCGGGTGGACGACCAGCTTGATGTCACCGTTCTTGGCGAGCTTGTCGAACTCCGCGCCCGATGCGGTCTCCAGGTGCTTGCAGAAGGGGCACTGGAAGTCCTCGAAGAGATCCACGGTGGGCGCATCCGAGGATGCCTTGCCGGGGTAGGCCACCACACCACCACCGTTGGACAGGGCGTTGGCCGACCCCCCGGCGCTGCTCTTGGACTGCTCCGCGTTGACGATGACGACGACCACGATGACGATGATCGCGACCGCGGCGATCACGGCACCGATGAGGACCTTCGAGGGTCCGTCCTTGGGTCTGTTGGCGGCGAGCTTGGCAGAGGCGTCGGGACGCATGGTGAGAGATGCTCCTTGTCAGAACAGTCGTCGGTCGAGGCTGAAGGTGGTCCGAGGTCGCACGGTCAGCCAGCCAGCGCAGATCACCAGTCCGATGTCGCGCAGGATCTCTGGTAGGTAATTCGTCTCAGCGGCCGGAATAGTTCCCCCGCCGCCGAAACAACCACATTCGATGGTCAGGCCGCGGGCCCAGGCGGACGCGATGCCGATGATGAAGGCGATCATCAGCAGACCGCCGATGACTGCGGCGATGCGGGTGAACAGGCCGAGGATGAGCAGGACGCCCGCCACGATCTCGACGATCGGCAGGACCAGGCCCACGGTGCCGGCCAGGTCGTAGGGGAGGATCTGGTAGGCGCGGACGGCGCGCTCGGCCGCCGTCGGGTCGGTGACCTTGAGCAGCCCGGCGACCAGGACGACGCCGCCGAGGATCAGGCGGGCCGCCAAGCCGATCAGGTCCAGGACGAGGGGTTTGCGCGAAGCTCCCGCCATGGTCTCCGTCTCGCTGGTCCCACTCATCGCGTGTGTCCTTCCCGCGCCCCGAGCGCCAGTTCTCGCACGACCGCCTGCAGCCCCGCGAGGCCGTCCGCCGGCGCCGCGGCATCGGCCAACTGACGCACCAGGGCAGAACCCACGATCACCCCGTCCGCAAACCCGGCCACCTGGGCGGCCTGCTCTCGGTCGGAGACCCCGAGCCCGACGCAGACCGGCAGGTCGGTGACCTTGCGGGTGCGCTCGACGAGAACGTGGGCCGCGTCGCCGACGCTGGCGCGCGCTCCGGTGACACCCATCGTGGAGGCGGCGTAGACGAAGCCGCTCGTCGCCGCCGTGGTCAGGGCGAGGCGCTCGTCGGTGGAGCTGGGCGCCACGAGGAAGATGGGGTCCAGGTGGTGCCGCTTCGCCGCTTCGAGCCACTCGCTCGCCTCGTCCGGGATCAGGTCCGGCGTGATCAGGCCGGAACCACCAGCAGCGGCGAGGTCGGCGGCGAAGCGCTCCACGCCATACCGCAGCACGGGGTTCCAGTAGGTCATGACCACGACCGCTGCGCCGGCGTCGGCGACGGCGCGGACCGCGGTGAACAGGTCCCGCAGCCGGACACCGCCCGCCAGTGCGGTCTCGGCAGCATGCTGGATCACCGGGCCGTCCATCAACGGATCGCTGTAGGGGACGCCCACCTCGATGACGTCGGCCCCGGCCTCCACGACAGCGGTCATGGCCTCGATCGACCCCGGCACGTCGGGGTAGCCGACCGGCAGGTAGCCCACGAGCGCGGCACGCTCCTCCTCGCGCGTGCGGGCGAGGACGTCGGACAACCGGGTCACGACTGGCTCTCCCCGTCCTCGACGAGGCCGAACCAACGCGCGGCGGTGTCGACGTCCTTGTCGCCCCGCCCGGAGAGGTTGACCAGGACCACGCCTTCGGGCCCGAGCTCGCGGCCGACCTCCAGCGCGCCGGCCAGCGCGTGGGCGCTCTCGAGGGCCGGCAGGATGCCCTCGGTGCGGCACAGCAGCGCAAAGGCGTCCATCGCCTCTTTGTCGGTGATCGGGCGGTACTCCGCGCGGCCGGAGTCGCGCAGGAAGGCGTGCTCCGGACCGACGCTGGGGTAGTCGAGCCCGGCCGAGACCGAGTGGGACGGAAGCGTCTGACCGTCCTCGTCCTGCAGCACGTAGGTCTGTGCCCCGTGCAGCACCCCCGGTATGCCGCCGCTGAACCGGGCGGCGTGGTGGCCGGACTCGATGCCCTCACCGCCGGCCTCGAGCCCGATGAGGCGGACCGACGCGTCATCGATGAAGCGGTGGAAGATGCCCATGGCGTTGGACCCTCCACCCACACAGGCGCAGACGGCATCGGGCAGGCGGCCCACCAGGTCGAGCACCTGGGCCCTGGCCTCCACGCCGATGATGCGGTGGAAGTCGCGCACCATCTCGGGGAAGGGGTGCGGACCGGTCACCGTGCCGATGAGGTAGTGCGTGTCCCCGACATTGGTCACCCAGTCACGCATGGCCTCGTTGATGGCGTCCTTCAGGGTGGCGCTGCCGTGGGCGACCGGCACGACCTCAGCACCGAGGAGCCGCATCCGAGCCACGTTGAGCGCCTGTCGCCGGGTGTCCTTCTCGCCCATGTAGACCGTGCACGTCAGCCCGAGCAGGGCCGCCGCCGTGGCGCTGGCCACCCCGTGCTGGCCGGCGCCGGTCTCGGCGATGATCCGCGACTTGCCCATCCGCCTCGTCAGCAGGGCCTGGCCGAGCACGTTGTTGATCTTGTGCGAGCCGGTGTGGTTGAGGTCCTCCCGCTTGAGCAGGACCCGAGCCCCGCCGGCGTGCTCCGCGAAGCGAGGCACCTCGGTGAGGATGCTCGGTCGACCGGTGTAGGTGCGGTGCAGGCGCTCGAGCTCGCCCTGGAACGCTGGGTCGGTGGCCGCCTTGAGGCGTGCCTCGTCGAGCTCCTCCAGCGCCGCGACCAAGGCCTCCGGGACGAAGCGACCGCCATACGCTCCGAAGCGGCCCGGGTGCTCCGCCGCCATCATGTCGTCTGGTCGCGCTCCTCGGCGGCGGGTCGCTTCGCTCCGTCCTCGCCGCTCGTCGTCGCCGCTCATCATGTCCCCTGGTGGCGCAGGGCCGGGTGTGCTCCCGCCGCGACCAGGTCGGCGACGGACTCGCGTGGGTGCCCACCGGTGACCAGGCTCTCACCCACGAGCACGGCGTCGGCACCCGAGCGGGCGTAGTCCATCACGTCGTAGGGGCCGCGCACGCCGGACTCGGCGACGCGGACCACACCTGACGGGATCCGGGGCGCCAACGTGGCGAAGGTGCCACGGTCGACCTCCAGCGTCTTGAGGTTGCGCGCGTTGATGCCGATGACCCTCGCTCCGGCGTCGACGGCTCGGTCGAGCTCGCTCTCCTCATGGACCTCGACCAGAGCCGTCATGCCGAGCGACTCGGCTCGCTCCCGCAGCCCGACCAGGGCGTCCTGCTCGAGGGCCGCGACGATGAGCAGCACGAGGTCGGCGCCGTGGGCGCGGGCCTCCCACAACTGGTAGCTGGACACGATGAAGTCCTTGCGCAGGACCGGGACGTCCACGGCTGCACGCACCGCGCGAAGGTCGGCGAGGCTTCCGCCGAAGCGGCGACGCTCAGTCAGGACGCTGATGATGCTGGCACCGCCGTCGGCGTAGTCCGCTGCAAGACCCGCCGGATCGGCGATCATCGCGAGGGCGCCCTTGCTCGGGCTGGTGCGTTTCACCTCGGCTATGACGCCCACGCCCGGCATCCGCAACGCGGCGAGCGCGTCTCGGGCCGGGGGCATCTGGGCGGCCTGGCTCCTCAGGTCGTCCAGAGAGGTCTCGGACTGGCGATCGGCGAGGTCGGCCCGGACACCCTCGAGGATCTCGTCAAGGACTGTGGACACCGGACTAGGCTAACCGGCAGGGATCCTGACTCCGAATCCGCCTCACTCCTGCGTCTGCTGGCGGGCCTGCGACGCATCAGAACTCTGGGACTTCGAGCCCGAGGCGGCGGAGTGCTTGTGCTCGGCCGCGTCGACCCCGAAACCAGCCATGGCCAGCACCTTCCCCGCGACCAGCCCGAGGGCACAGACGACGACCCCGACGATGTCGAGCCACACGATCCCGAAGCCGATGCCGAAGCAGATCACCGCCGCCCCGACGAGCAGGACGCCGACCGCCGTCCAGGCTGCGACGCTCTGACCGTCATCGTGATCTGCAGCCATGGTGGCGTTCTCCTTGCGCTGTCGAGTGGTGGCCTTGGGCGTCATTGTGTCAGGCAGAGCCGTCGCCGCGGTGACGACCCTCCGGCTTCGGCCTGCCGGGCACGTCCCGGCCGGCGTCATCCCGGGTCGGGTCCGAGCCTTCGGACAGCTGGTCCCACGCGCTGCGCGCCCGGGGCTGGGCGGCTGGCGCGTCATACCGCTTCGAGAGCCCGCTCCATCGCCGGCCCGCAGCCAGGGCAAGCACCCCGCCGACGCCCATCGCCAGGCTGGCCGCCGCCGCGATCCACGGCCACACGGTGGCGTGGCCGCTGGCCGGCACCGTGCCGGTTCGCCCGGTCGTGGTGGCGGCCAGCTCGACCGGGCGAACCG
>NZ_VOHR01000238.1 GCF_009192725.1 Segeticoccus rhizosphaerae
GCGCGGGCCGCCGAGCTCACCACGCGGCCGGCGCGGGCAGCGGCCAGGTCGGCGCGGAAGTCGGCCGCGTGCTGGTAGCGCTCCTCTCGGTCCTTGGCGAGCGCGTGCAGCGCTACGGCGTCCAGCGCCGGAGGAACGCTCGACTCGTAGGTGGACGGGGGCTGCGGCATCTCGCCGATGTGCTGGTAGACCAGCGAGACCGGCTCGCCGATGAAGGGAGTGCGCCCGGTGAGCAGCTCGAAGAACAGGCAGCCCGTCGAGTAGAGATCGGAGCGGGCGTCGACCGTGGCTCCCTGCGCCTGCTCCGGCGAGAGGTAGCGGGCCGTCCCGATGACCGCCTGGGTCTGGGTCATCGTGGCCGCGGTGTCGGCGAGGGCGCGGGCGATCCCGAAGTCCATCACCTTGACGGCGCCGGTCGGCGTCAGCATGACGTTGGCCGGCTTGATGTCGCGGTGGACGATGCCCTTCTCGTGGCTGTACTCCAGCGCCTCCAGGACGCCCGAGGTCACCCGTGCCGCCTCGTCCGGCGCGAACGGTCCCGACTCGTCGAGCACCTCGCGCAGGGTGCGGCCCTCGACGTACTCCATGACGATGTAGGGGATCGCGACGCCGGCGCCGCCGGACTCGGTCGTGTGTTCCTCGCCCGAGTCGTAGACCGCGACGATGGCGGGATGGTTGAGCCCGGCCGCCGACTGCGCCTCGCGTCGGAAGCGGGCGAGGAAGGACGTGTCGCGTGCCAGGTCGGCGCGCAGCACCTTGACGGCGACACTGCGACCGAGGCGCGTGTCGTGGCCGAGGTGCACCTCCGCCATACCGCCGCGCCCTATCAGCTCGCCGATCTCGTAACGCCCGCCGAGCAGGCGGGGTGCCCCGTTCATCGTCCCAACCCTGCTTCCATGACCTTCTTGGCTATCGGTGCGCTCACTGTGCTGCCGGTGGCCTCGCTGCGCAGCGTCCCACCGTCCTCCACGACGACGGCAACGGCGATCTTCGGGTTCTTCGCCGGGGCGAACCCGGTGAACCAGACGTGCGCCGCCAGCCCCTCCCCATGTTCGGCGGTGCCGGTCTTGCCTGCCACCTGCACGCCCGGGATCTGCGCGTTTCGACCGGTGCCGCTGTTCACGACATCCTCCATCATCGAGGTGAGCTGGTCGGCCACGCCCGGCCGCACCGCTTCGGAGAGTTGCTGGGGGTGGGCGGTGTCGATGACGTCCAGGTCGCTGCTGCGCACGTCCTTGACCAGGTAGGGCGACATCACCGTGCCGCCGTTGGCGATCCCGGCGGTCACCATGGCGACCTGCAGGGGGGTGACGCGCACGTCGTACTGGCCGACCGCCGCCTGGGCCGTCTGCGGCTTGTTGAGCTCGTCGGGGACCACGCTCGGCGTCACCCGCATCGGCACGTGCAGCGTCTGGCCGAACCCGAACTTGTCGGCCTGGCTGCGCAGGGCGTCGGGACCCAGCTGGAGACCGAGCCAGCCGAAGGAGGAGTTGCAGGACATCTCGAGCGCGTGCCGCAGCGTCGTCCTGCCGTTCGGCCCGCAGATCTCGTGGCCGAAGTTGGGCAGCGTCGCCGAGGTGTCGGGCAGGTCCAGCTCGCGGGGGCCCGGGACCACCGAGCTGGGCGAGTACTTGCCGGAGCTGAGGGCCGCCGCCGCGGTGACGAGCTTGAACGTCGACCCCGGCGGGTAGAGGTCGCCCGCGATGGCCCGGTTGATCATCGGCCGGCCCTTGTCGGCGTTCAGCGACTTCCACGCCTCGGACACCTTGGTGAGGTTGTGGCTGGCCAGGGCGTTGGGGTCGTACTGCGGCTTGCTGACCATGGCGAGGATGGCCCCCGTGGTGGGGTCGAGCGCCACGACCGCGCCGCGCTGGTCGCCCAGGGCTTCCTCGGCGGCCTGCTGCACCTTGGCGTCGATGGTGAGCTCGAGCGTCGCCCCCTGCGGCGGCTTGCCGGTGATCACGTCGACGATGCGTCGGTAGAACAGCTTGTCGGACTGGCCGGACAGCAGCTCGTTCTCTGCCGACTCCAGTCCGCCGCCGGCGCCGTAGGTGAAGGAGTAGTAGCCGGTCACGTGGGAGTACTCCTTGCCCTGCGGGTAGGCCCGGATCCATTTGAGCTGGTCCTTGGTGGGCAGGGACTGCGCGACCGGCTTGCCGTCGACGAGGATGGCGCCGCGCTCCTTGCTATAGCTGGCGAGCAGGGTGCGCCGGTTGCCGGGCCGGTCGGCAAGGTCCTTGGCCTGGACGAACTGGATCCAGGTCGTGGACAGCAGCAGGACACAGAACATCGCGGCCACGACGAAGGCCAGTCGGCGGATCGGGGCGTTCACCGGGTCTTCACCACCCGGGTGTCGTCTCGGCCGAGGCCGCCCGGGTCGGCGGCCTGCGGCGCGGGACGACGTGCCTGGTCACTGATGCGCAGCAGCAGGGCGACGATGGTCCAGTTGGCGAGCAGGGAAGACCCTCCTTGGGACAGGAACGGCATGGTCAGGCCGGTGAGCGGGATGACGCGGGTGACGCCCCCGACCACGACGAAGCACTGCAGGGCCACGGAGAACGACAGACCGGTCGCGAGCAGCTTGCCGAAGCCGTCGCGGGCGCCGATCGCGGTCCGCAGGCCGCGCTCGACCAGCAGGGCGTAGAGCAGCAGCAGGGCCATCGCGCCGATCAGACCGAGCTCCTCGGCGAAGCTCGGGAAGATGAAGTCGCTCTCGGCGAAGTAGGTCAGGTCGGGGTGCCCGCGGCCGAGTCCGCTGCCGAACAGCCCGCCGGCGCCCATGCCCTCGAGCCCGAGCACGAGCTGGTCGGAGACCTTGAGCGCGGCGTCGGAAAAGGGATGCAGCCACAGCAGCACCCGCTCCTGCACGTGGCCGAACATGAGGTAGGCGAGGTAGGCGCCGCCGCCGAAGAGGATCAGGCCGATGGCGATCCAGGAGCGGCGCTCGGTCGCGACATACAGCATCGAGACGAACAGGCCGAAGAACAGCAGCGACGACCCGAGGTCGCGCTCGAAGACCAGCACGCCGAGGCTGGCCAGCCACGCGATCAGGATCGGGCCGAGGTCGCGGGCCCGCGGCAGCGGGAGACCGAGCACCCTGCGGCCCACCAGCGCGAGCGCGTCCCGGGTCTGCACGAGGTAGCCGGCGAAGAAGATGGTGAGCAGGATCTTGGCGACCTCGCCGGGCTGGAAGGACAGCGGCCCGATCTGGATCCAGATGTTGGAGCCGTTGACCTGACTGCCGATGAGGGGCAGCAGCGGCAGCAGCAGGAGCACGAGGCCGGCGGCCATCATGGAGAACGTGTAGCGCGCGAGGTGTCGGTGGTCACGCAGGAACACGATCACCAGGGCCGCCAGGATGACCGACAGCGCACTCCACATCAGCTGCCGGGTCGCCAGGCCCTCCGAGATGTCGCGCGAGTGCGCAATGTCCAGCCGGTGGATCATCACCAGGCCGAGGCCGTTGAGCAGGGTGACGATCGGCAGGAGGAGCGGATCGGCATACGAGGCACGCCATCGCAGCACGAGGTGGAAGGCGCCGGTGATGACCAGCAGACCCACGCCGTAGGTGAGCAGGTCCGGCGGCAGCGAGCCGCCGCTGGTGGCGAGCCCGACGTTGACGTAGGCGACCAGCACGATGCAGATCGCCAGCAGCAGCAGGGCGAGCTCGACGTTGCGCCGGGTCCGGGGCGGGATGGAGGTCACTGTGCTCATGGGTGGCAGCTGCCTCCCGTCGCTGCGAAGACCCGGCACGGCTCGGACTCACCGCGCAGCTGCGCGACGATCTTGACGGCGTCGTCGTGGCTGGCGGCGCTGAGCGTGTCGGCCACCTGGTCGCGGTAGTAGTCGGGCAGGTCGGCGACGAAGACGTCGGTCTCCGTGTCCACTGACGACAGCGAGACCGGGCCGAGGTCCTGGGACACTCCGCGGTAGATCGTCACCCGGCCGTCGTGCTCGCCGACGTAGTACTGCTGCTGGGACCACCCGTATGCCGCGAAGGCGCCGCCGCCGATGACGACGACCGCGAGCACCAGGGCGGCGATCCAGCGGACCCACCGCGCCAGGCCCGAGTGCGGGCCCTCCTCGGCGAGGGTCGGCGGGAAGTCGTCCTCCTCCTCCACGTCGGGCGCGTTGGCCTGACGGGACAGGGCGCGGGCCTTCTCGGCCGGCGTCGGCTCCTTGGTCGGCACGACCGTGGTGGCGCGCCGCTCGGCGGCCGCCCCGACCACCTCGGCCGTGGTGGGGGTGCCGCTCTGGCTGCTCGGGACCACCTCTGCGACCACGCAGGTGACGTTGTCGCGCGCGCTCGCGCGCAGCGCCACCTGGATCAGCCGGTCGGCGATCTCGCCCGGGGTGCCGTCGCCCCCGAAGATCTCCTCGATGATCTCGCTGGAGACGAAGTCGGACAGACCGTCGGAGCACAGCAGGTAGCGGTCACCGGGGCGGGCCTCGCGCAGCGACAGGTCCGGGTCGTCGTCCGCGCGGCCGGTCATCACCCGGGTGACCAGCGAGCGCTGAGGGTGGTGCAGGGCCTCGTCCGGTGTGATCCGGCCCTCGTCGAGCAGGCTCTGCACGAAGGAGTGGTCGCGGGTGATCTGGGTGAAGACACCGTCGCGCAACAGGTAGGCCCGGGAGTCGCCGATGTTGGCCAGCGCCAGCTTGTTGCCGCTGCGCAGCATCGCGATCAGCGTGGTGCCCATCCCGTCGAGCTCGGGCGAGTCCTCCATCGCGTCGCGTAACCGCCGGTTCGCACGGCGGACCGCCTTGCCAAGCTGCTCGAGGACGTCGTCGGCGCCGTGGTTCTCGCCGTCGAGGTGGACCAGCTCGCCGACCACGAGGGAGCTGGCGACGTCTCCGGCCGCGTGCCCGCCCATGCCGTCCGCGAGGATCAGCAGGTCGGGCCCGGCGTAACCGGAGTCCTCGTTGCGGCTCTTGCTGCCGAGGCCGAGGTCTGAGCGAGCCGCGTAGCGCAGCGCGATAGGCATCCCGGGCTACTTCCGCAGCTCGATGACGGTCCGCCCGATCCGCAGGCGCGAGCCCACGTCGAGGCGGGCGCCCTCCCCGATGCGCTGGTTGCCGAGCCAGGTGCCGTTGGTGGAGCCGAGGTCGTCGGCATACCAGCCGTCGTCGCGCCGGTAGATGCGCACGTGCCGGCCCGAGGCGAAGTCGTCACCGAGGACAAGGGTGCACTCGGGGTTGCGCCCGATCAACAGGCCCGCGTCCGTCAGCGGCAGCGTGGTGCCCCGCAGCGATCCCTCGATCACGGTGATGTTGGTCGGTCCGCGACGGATGGCGCGGGGCGGCTTCGCGGGACGAGGCGTCTCCTGGGCCCGGGACTGTTTGGTGCTGCGGGAGACCACGCGGGTGCCGTAGAGGTCGCCGCGGAGCACCCCCACCACGCTGAACACGAACGCCCACAGCAGGGCGAGCAGGCCGAGGCGGATGACCGTGACGGTGAGCTCACTCATGCCGGGGCCCCGGAGAAGTATCTGAGGCCGGGTGGCAGGGGGCCCTCCTCATCGGCGGCCACCGAGGCGGAACGTGAGGGCGGTGCGGCCGACGGTGACCCGGTCGCCGTCGGACAAGCGCTGGGAGCGGACGCGCTCGCCGTTGACGAAGGTGCCGTTGGTCGAGTCGAGGTCGCGGATGCTGGTCAGCAGGTGCGGGCCGTCGCTGGTCACCCGGATCTCGCTGTGCTGGCGGGAGATGCCGGGGTCGTCGAGCACCACGTCGGCGGAGTCGTCGCGGCCGAGCACGGTGATGGCGCTGAGCAGTGGGTAGCGCTGACCGTCGATGTCCAGCCACGGCCGGTGCGCGGCGCTCGGGCGCTGGCGTTGCGGGCGGGGCGGGGTCGGCGGGGCCTGCTGG
>NZ_VOHR01000239.1 GCF_009192725.1 Segeticoccus rhizosphaerae
CCACCACCGCAGCCGCTTGGGCGGGAGCCGTGGCCGACCAGGCGCCGGCAGCGGTGCGTCCGCTCGTCAGTGAGCTGGCGGTGGCGCCGTTGCCCGCGCGATTCGACGCGTCGACCGGGCTGCCCGACCGTCGCTACCTGGAGGAGCTGCTCGTGAAGGTGCAGGAGGTCGGGCTCAACCGGCAGATCGGTGAGGCGCTGTCGACCCTTCGTCGGATGGACTCCGGAGGCGCCGACCCCTCGCAGGCTCGCCACCTGAGCGAGCAGTTGCAGACGCTGCAGCGCAGCCTTGCGGCGCTCCGCTCGAGGCTCGGCTGATGGGGTTGATCCGCCGGCGCGCGGCCAAACCCCGGTTGGCCACGCCTGCGGTCGAGGCGCTCGGGCTCGGCAAGGGGGAGCGGGTGCTGCAGTTCGCGACCGACGCCACCACCGGTGACCATGTCGTGGCGACCAACTGGGCGATCGCCGTGGTCTCGCCGGAAGGGGAGCTGCGGTGGCGCCGGCCGTGGCACGAGGTCGATACCGGTGTGTGGCAGGACGAGACGTCGGCGCTCACCGTGACGTGGGTCGATGGCCGCCGACCGACGCAGTGGAGCTTCGGCGAGCAGCAGACCCTCTTGCCGGAGACCCTGCGCGAACGCGTGCAGGCGAGCGTCGTGCTGTCGTCGGTGCTCGACCTGGGTCCGCGGCGGCGGGGGAGAGCCGTGATCCGGCAGGACCTGGCCACCCGTGAGCTGCTCAGCCAGACCGTCCTGGGTCCTGGCATCCGGGCCGACGACCCCCGGGTGATGGCACAGGTCCGGTCCGTCCTGGACGACCTGCGCGAACAGGTCGGGTTGCCGCGCGAGGAGTGAGCGCCGGGGCCACGAGGTCCGGTCCTGCGCAGGAACCGAGAGGCCCGACCGGTTTAGTTGCGAGGTGCCTTCTTTGCTACAGTTACCGCCGCAGCGCCGAGCACCATCCCATTCCCCTGTAGCTCAATTGGCAGAGCATTCGGCTGTTAACCGAAGGGTTGCTGGTTCGAGTCCAGCCGGGGGAGCAAAACCGCAGGTCACAGGCCTGCGGCTTCGTTGTGTCCGGAGCCATCCCCACTTTATCCCCATTTTATTCTGTGGCAGGAGTCACCTCAGGAGGCGGCGCTGCGGGACGCCTCGACGGTGCCCTGGTGGATGAACTCCTCGAGCGCCGAACGGGGGATGCGGACGTGCCGTCCGACGTGCACGAAGGTGATGCGGCGCTCCGCGACGAGGCGTCGCGGGAAGCGCACGGTCGTGCCGAGCAGCTCGGCGGCCTGTTCGACTGACAACAGCTGGTCCATGGGTACCTCCTGGTCTCTTCGGCGCCACGTCGGCGTCTGTCAGTGACTACCGGCGGCATGGGGCACCATCCGGTCGCGCCGTGGCCCGTATCGACGCGAAACCTCAGGGGGCGGGTTCGGGTTCGGCCTCCTCGTTGAGGTCCATCTCGGGCGTGGCGAGCTTGAACCCGCGGGTGAGGGCGAGCAGCCAGCAGAAGCCGATGATGGCCCAGATGCCGCCGAGGATGAGGGCGGCCTTGTCGAGGTGGGTGAACAGCCAGAGGATGAACGCGAGTCCGATGAGGGGGAACAGCACCCAGGTGAGGGGGTTGGGCCGGTCGCCGGCGCGCAGGGCCTTGGCGTAGGCGACGACGACGGAGATGTTGACGAACGCGAACGCGCAGAAGGCGCCGAAGTTGATGAACGAGGTGGAGGTCGACACGCTCAAGGCGATGGCGATGAACCCGACGGCGCCGGTGAGCAGCAGGTTGAGCACGGGGGTGCGGAAGCGTGGGGAGACGTAGGCGAAGAACCGATGGGGTAGGACACCGTCGCGTCCCATCGCGTACATGAGCCGGGTGCCGGCGGCCTGGATCGGTATGCCGGCGGCGAACTGGGCCAGGATCACGGTGGCCAGGAAGATGGAGCCGAACAGGTTGCCGGCGATGGTTTTGGCTATGTCCAGCGGTGCGCTGTCGGGGTCGGCGAAGTGGCCGGAGGGGTGGACCAGCTGCACGACATACGCGACGAAGACGAAGATGACTCCGGCGACCAGGGCGGTGAGGATGATGGCGCGGGGGATGGTCTTGCGGGGGTCGACGGCTTCCTCGGCGAAGGTGCTGACCGCGTCGAAGCCGATGAAGCTGTATGCGGTCAGGGCGGCTCCGGCGGAGACGGCGCCGATCGTGGAGCCCGCGTTCCAGAACGGGCTGGCGGACAGGATCGCGCCGGGTCCGTTCATGTCGATCACGTGCCGCAGGGAGAACGCGACGAAGAACGCGAGGATCAGCACCTCGAAGGCGATCAGGATCAGGTTGGCGCGGGTGGCCAGCTTGATGCCCACGATGTTCAGGGCGGTGGTCAGCACGATGAACCCGATCAGGAACACGACGCCGGGCACGGCGGGGAACTGGGCGGTCAGGTAGGCGGTGCCGATCAGCCAGACGACCATGGGCAGGAAGAAGTAGTCCAGCAGGGTGGCCCAGCCGACCATGAAGCCGAGTCGGTCGTCGATGACCCGCCGGGTGTAGGTGTAGGCAGAACCGGCACTGGGGTGCAACCGGGCCATCTTGCCGTAACTGGCTGCGGTGAACAGCACTGCCACGGTGGTGATCGCATACGAGGCCGCCAGGGTGCCGTGGCTGACGGCGGAGAACACCCCGAAGGTGGTGAGCACGATGAAGGGGGTGATGTAGGCGATGCCGAACAGCACGATCGGCCACAAGGTGAGGCTTCGCTCCAGGTCCGGCCGGGTCGGTGTCGCGGTGGCGTCACTCATCGCTCTCGCCTCTTCGCTGTGGATGCCATGTGGCTGGGTCGATCGCGCCGCCGTAGACCGGCAGCCGCAGGGGCGGGTCGCCTGCGCGCAGCTGGCTCCACATCCGGTTCAGGCCCCTGGTCCCCAGGGTGCGGACGCGGGTGACGGCGTCCAGGTCGAGGACGTCGGTCACGACGGCCGGGGCCTCGCTGGGCGCGGCGACCCGGACGATGCCTTCCGGGTCGGCGATGATGCTGCGCCCGACGCCGTCCGGCATGGCCGCGTTGACGGAGACGACGAAGACCTGGTTGGCGATCGCGGCGGCCTGGGCCAGGACCAGTTCCTGGTCGCGGTCGCTGGTGGAGGTCTGGGTGGGGTAGACGATGACTTCGGCGCCCATCCACGCCAGCTGTCGGGCGACTTCGGGGAACCAGAGGTCGTAGCAGATCGCCAGACCGGCCCGGCCGATGTCCGGGATGTCGAAGACGGTGAATCCGGTGCCGGGCGTGAAGGGCTCGAAGGGTCGCCACGGGAACGCCTTGCGGTAGTAGCTGGCCAGCTCACCGGCGGGCGAGCACACGACCGCGGTGTTGAACAGCTCTCCGCGCGGCCCCTTCTCGATGACGGTGCCGGCCACGAGCCAGATGCCGGACTCGGCCGCGGCGGCGCACAACGCGGTGACGCGCGGGCCGTCCAGAGGCTCGGCGACCTGCTCGTAGGCGGCCCGCCGCTCGTTCGGCAGACTGGAGACCCTGCAGGTGTGGTACTCGGGATAGATGAAGGCCTTGGCCTGCGGGAACTCGGCGTGGAGAGTCGCGACTTCGCTTCGCAGCTCACCGGTCGCGGTCTTCGGATCCCGCGCCGGGGACTGGGCCAGCACCACCGGAAGCAGCCTCATGACGACATGCTAGTGGTGCGTCTCGCAAATAACTGGGTGGTGCGTTGGTAGACTGGCGTTTATGAGCTCACCCGCGTCCCCGTTGCAGATGTCGGCTGGTCAGCGTGAGGCGTTGGAGGTGTTGTCCCGTTCGCAGGCGGCGCCGCATCGGCAGGTGCAGCGGGCCAAGGCGCTGCTGCTGGCTGCCGATGGGGTTGCCAACACGCGTATCTCGGTGCAGGTTGGGGTGACGCCGGTGACCGTGCGCGCGTGGCGGGAGCGATTCGCCGTCGAGGGGCTGGCCAAACTCGGACAGGTACGCGCTGGGCGGGGGCGCAAGACCTCAATCCCCGAGGAGAAGGTGCAGCAGATCGTGCACGACACGTTGCGGACCAAACCCAAGGGGCAGACCCACTGGTCGTGTCGGACGATGGCCGCTCATCAGGGCGTGAGTTCGGCCACGGTGCAACGGATCTGGCACAACTTGGGGATCAAGCCGCACCTGGTCGACACCTTCAAGGTGTCCAACGATCCAGACTTCGAGGCAAAGCTGACGGACGTGGTCGGTCTGTACCTCGACCCTCCCGACCGTGCCGTGGTGTTCTGCGTGGACGAGAAGTCGCAAGTGCAAGCGCTGGACCGCACCCAGCCCTCGCTGCCGATGACCAAGGGCCGCAATGCGACGATGACCCACGACTACAAACGCAACGGGACGACGACGTTGTTCGCTGCGCTGAACGTTCTCACCGGCGAGGTCACCGGCCGTTGCCTGCCCCAGCACCGGCACCAGGAGTTCCTCAAGTTCCTGAAGGTGATCGACGCCGAAGTGCCCAAAAGCCAAGACGTGCACGTGATCCTGGACAACTACGGCACCCACAAGCACCCGACGATCAAGCAGTGGTTACGCCGGCACAAACGCTTCCACCTGCACTTCATCCCCACCTCCTCGTCCTGGCTGAACCTGGTCGAACGGTGGTTCCGCGACCTCACCGACAAGGCGCTGCGCCGAGGCAGCTTCAACTCCGTGCCCGACCTGATCACCTCCATCGAGGAATACCTCGAGGCCCACAACGAAGAACCCAAACCCTTCGTGTGGACCGCCACCGCGGAGTCAATCCTGGCCAAGGTACGCCGCGCACGGACCCGGCTCGACGAAGTGGTTAACCAATAGCGAGACGGACCACTAGGCCCGGCCGCAAGGACCTCCGCCTGTTACAGCTCGGGCGTGGCCACCGGTGTGACCGGTCCCCTTGAGAGGCCGTGTCCCAGCGGTGGATCGGGCGCGGCCGCGCGTGACAAGGCAGCGTGTCCTCGCCGGGCGGCGTGAGCCGCGTCCCGGGCCGACACTCTCAGCGCGGTGATGTCACGAGAGTCGGCAGCGAGATAGTGGCCGTGTTTGACGGCGTGGAGTCGTTCGGGCGTGTGGCGTAGCGCTCGTGCGGGAGCGAAGAGGAGCTCGGAGCTCGCCAGGCGAAGGGGAAGTGGGACGGCGATCTGGATGAAGTCGCGTAGGTCGGTGGCGCCGTAGCGCAACTCGACCATCGCTTGGTTCAGGTCGATCCGCGCGGCCAGGTCGGCGCTGGCCCGTTGGTGGATGCCGTGGTGGGTCAGCTCGAACAGGGTGTCACTCATCCTCTCCGTAGCGGTCACGTAGGTGTGGGTTGGCGGTTGGAGCGTGGTGACGGTGTTCCACTGCCTGCCGAGTTGGTCGAGTTGCGCGGCGGTGGTTCGGAACTCGCGTCGTGCCAGGGCGGCCTGGCGGGTGGGGAGGTGGCCGAGGTCGGCCTGGGCGAGGGTGATCTGGTCGGCGACGGCATACAGGTGGATGCCTTGGCTGGCGATGTTGGCCAGGACCGCGGTCGACGGGATGGGCCGGGTCAGTTCGTGTCGGGCGGCGTCGGCCCAGCCGCGCAGCGCGGCCTCGAGGTGCTCGACCGGCGTGGTGGGGTTGGTGGGCGGGTGGAAGGACGCGATCTGGTTCAGGGCGCTGTCGCGGTCGCGGCTGGGGTCGAGGGCGTCGAGGGCGAATTCGGCGTAGCGGCCGATCAGCAAGGGTCGGTTGCCGTCGGCGAACGGTATCCGGGTCAGCGCGTGTCGGGCGGTGACCGCGGTGATGGCCAGGACCCGGGCGGCCAAGGCGTCGCGGTCGGCCTGGGTGGGCGCCGGTGACGACGGGCGCGGTTCGTAGGCCAGCAGGTCGGCCACGGCGCCG
>NZ_VOHR01000024.1 GCF_009192725.1 Segeticoccus rhizosphaerae
CCCGCGCCTCGGCGACCCGCCGTGGCAGCGCACCACAGACCGCGACGGCCACGCCCACGCCGCCCACCCCGACGGCCGCATCGCCATCCTCTGCCCCGGCCGGCACCCCGTCGACGACCCCCGCGAAGGCGACCCCGTCTGGTGCCTCTCCTGCCGAGTCGCGATCGTCGCCGCCATCGGCCGGCTCCCCGACCTCGCCGCCGACCTGTGGGACGCCGGCGCACCCGACACGCCTGACCCGTGGCGGACCGTCACCCGCACCCGCGCGGCTGTCAACGGGTGGGTGATCGACGTCCTCGACTGCCACCACACCATCACCCGGCCCCTCGGTCCCGCGCCGCTGCTCGCCCGCTGCGGCCGCTGCGCCTACACCACCCCGGGCAGCGGCGGCCGGCTCGCACCCGCCGAGGTCGGCGACGGGTCGCGGCACGGCACCCGCACCGGCTCCCCCTCCGGGTCGCCCGCCTGGGACGCCATCGACGAACTCGTCGCCTGGGCCTGCACAACCGAGGACAAGCTCCGCGCCCGCCTCCACCACTCGGCGCCGGGCGACTGGTGGGACGGGTCGACCGAGCACCGCGCCCGCCGCCTGTCGACCGCCGTGCACTACCTCACCCACTGGTCCGAGCAGCTCCTCGCCTCCCCCGAAGCCAGGCAGGTCGGCAAGGACGCGACCCGCCTCACCCGCCGCGCAGAGCAGGCCGCAGGCATCGACCGCCTCACCCACCGCCTACCCGGCGCGTGCATGGTCTGCGACGCCCGCAACTCCCTCCGCAGGGACGACGGCGACGAGCTCGTCAAATGCCGCGCCTGCCGGGCCGTGTGGCACTGGGACTACTACCAGCTGCTGGCCAAGGCCTACGCCGACAGCCACGGGCAGGAGACAGCGTGACCGAACACGACGACGGCCTGGTCACGATCCGGGAGGCCGCGACCCTGACAGGCGTACACATCCGCACCGTCCGGTCGTGGATCCGCCGCTACCAGCTGCAGGTCATCCTGTTCGACGGCCACGCCCACGTCCTCGAGTCCGAGGTGCTCCGCCTCGAGCGGGACCTGCGCCACACCGGGCGGGGGAAAGCCCGAAGCCGTTGACAACTGTTTTCGTTTTGCATACCGTTTCCAGCAAGCCCACCCATCCCACTTTCGGGACCGGTGGGTTTCGTCATGCCGGGGAGGCCGTCATGCTGGACCTCGCGCACCTCTGCGACAAGTGCGGCAAGACAGCCCAGAACAGGTGGATCCACGGACGCACCGGCTACGACGTTCTCCTGTGCGACCACCACTCCCGACAGTGCGCCACGAAACTCCTCGAACAGGGGTTCCTCGCCCCGCTGACCGAACCGGCCCGGCCATGACCGGCGACGACTACGACGCGCAGTGGCGCTGCGCCAACTGCCAGCACTGGTACGTCGTGCCAGGCCTCGCCCGCGAATGCGAACGCCGCCACGCCGACGAAGCCGACACCCACGCCCTCGAGGACTGAACCGCATGTCCCTGGACCTGTGGGAACACGCGGCCCGCCACTTCGAGCCGCCCCGCCGCCGCTGGGCCACGCCCGGCGACCTCGCCGCGCATCTCAACCCCAAGACCGTCCAAACCCCCGCGCTCGACCTCATCGACCAGCGTCTCGTCGACCTCATCAACACCCCCAACAGCCGGCTCATCATCACCATGCCCCCGCAGGAGGGCAAGTCCACGCGCGTCGCGAAAGACTTCGTCGCGTGGACCCTGTCGATGCACCCAGACTGGCGGGTCGTCGGCGCCTCCTACGGCCAGTCTCTCGCCAACCGCAACGGACTCGCTGTCCGCCGCGTCGTCGAACGCAACCCCGAGCTCGGCATCGCCATCGCCCACGACAACGGGGCCGCCGCGAACTGGTCGATCGAGGGCCACGACGACTCCGGCCTGTTCAGTGTGGGCATCGGCGGCGGCGTCACCGGCCAAAAATGTGACCTGCTCGTCATCGACGACCCGATCAAGTCGCGCCTCGAAGCGGACTCGAAGGTGTACCGGGACAAGGTGTGGGACTGGTGGACCGACGAAGCCAGCGCCCGGTTCGGTGCCGCGACGTCCGTCGTCCTCATCCTCACCAGGTGGCACCACGACGACCTCGCCGGTCGACTGCTGGCCGAGCCCGACAGCGACTGGCAGGTCCTGAACATCCCCGCCCAATGCGAGGACCCCGAGAGCGACCCGCTCGGCCGCGCGGAGGGCGAGTTCATGATCTCCGCGCGCGGCCGCACCCGCGAGCAGTGGGAGCAGCGGAAGAAGACCGCCGGGTCCCGCACCTGGGCCAGCCTCTACCAGGGCCACCCCACCCCCGACACCGGCAACCTGTTCCCCGCCGACGGGTGGGCCCGCTACGACCACCCCCTGTGGATCGAACGCGGCGACGGCGCCCGCATCGTCCCCGAAGCCGGCCGCGACCCCGACGTCGAGCTCGTCCAGTCCTGGGACTTCACGTTCAAGGACACCAAGTCGGCCGACTACGTTGTCGGGCAGGTCTGGCTGCGCCGCGGCGTCGACGCGTACCTGCTCGACCAGGTCCGTCGCCGCATGGGGTTCTCCGAGTCGTGCCAGGCGATGCTCGACATGACCGCGCGGTGGCCGCAGGCCGTCGCGAAGCTGGTGGAGGACAAGGCCAACGGGCCCGCGATCCTCAACGCGCTCCGTACCCGGGTGGGTGGCCTGATCCCGGTCGAGCCGGAGGGCAGCAAGTACGCGCGGGCGGCCGCTGTCACCCCGCTCGTCGAGGCCCGCAACGTGTGGCTGCCCGACCCGGTCGCTGTCGAGGGCACCGCGTGGGTCACCGACTTGACCGACGAGGCCCGCGACTTCCCGTCCGCCAAGAACGACGACACCGTCGACGCACTGTCGCAGGCGGTGCACCGGCTGTTGCTCGTGCCGCTCCTGACCGGTGACGCGCCCTCGACGGCTGACCTGATCGACGACGACTTCCAAGCCCTCGACTGGGCAGCCAGCTACTGACCGAGGAGGCGACGATGAGCGCAGCGACCGACGTCGTCGTCTCCCGCGACGAGCTCGCCACCCTCGAACACCACATCGAGACCCTCGAAGAAGCGCTCATCGACGCGCGCCGGCTCCTGTCGGCCGAGGACGCCGGGTGGGTTTCACTGACCGGGCAGACCGGCGAAACCATGAACGTCGAATCGATCCGCGCCACGTCGAGCGTGGCCCGGGTCATGGCGATCGCCGACCCTCTCATCAGGCGCGCCGTCAACCTGCGCTGCTCCTACGTGTGGGGCGGCGGTGTCACCCTCGCCGCCGCGCAGGAGGACGAGGCGGAGCAGGACGTCAACGCCGTCGTCCAAGCCTTCCTCGAGGACGAAGCGAACGCCAAGAGCTTCTCCTCCGCCCAAGCCCGCGAGGAGCTCGAGCGGGCCCTGGCCACCGACGGCAACGTGTTCCACTCCCTGGTCACGTCTCCCCTGACCGGGCGGGTGCAGGTGCGGAAGGTCCCCTTCTCCCAGGTCGTCGACATCATCACCAACCCCGAGGACGCCGACGAGGTCTGGTACTACAAGCGGGAATGGACCGCGAAGCAGCTGCAGACCGACGCGTTCGGCGGCACCCGCACCGTCACCGCCCGGCAGACCCGCCTCTACCCGGACATCAGCTACTTCCCCATGCGGCGGGAACGGTTCATCGACGACGTCGCAGTCGAGTGGGACAAGCCGATCATCCACACCCTCGTCAACCGTGCCGGCGAATCCTTGTGGGGCACCCCCGACGTGCTCGCCGCGCTGCCGTGGGCCCGCGGCTACAAGGGGTTCCTCGAGGACTGGGCCGCCCTGATGAAGGCCCTGTCGCAGTACGCGTTCAAGGCGACCGCGAAGACGAAGGCCGGCGCCGCAGCGGGCAGGACACGGCTAACGACCCCGCCGGTCGACGGCGAGGGCAGAGTCGGCGCGACGATCCTCACCCCGGAGGGCCAGTCGTTCGAGGCGATCGGCAAGTCCGGCGCCACCATCGACTCCCAGTCCGGCCGGCCCCTGGCGGCGATGGTCGCGGCCGGCATCGACGTGCCCGTCACGATGCTCCTGTCCGACCCCGGAGTCACCGGCGCGCGGGCGACCGCGGAGACCCTCGACGAGCCGTTGAAGAACACGATCACGGGCCGCCGGGCAGTGCACACCAGCCTGCTGCGCACCGTCCTGCAGCACGTCATCCGGTCCGCGGTGAAGGCGCCGAAGGGCCCGCTGCAGGGCACCATCACCCGCGACCCGGCCACCGGCCGCGAGGTGGTGCGGCTGACCGGAGACCAGCCGTTCGGCGTCACGGTCGACTGGCCGTCGCTGGAGAAGATCAGCCTCAAGGACCTGATGGACGCCATCAAGACCGCTGACGACCTGGGCAAGCTGCCGCCGCTGGTGATCGCCCGGCTGGCGCTGGTGGCGCTGGACGTGGATGACGTCGACGATGTCCTGTCGGAGCTGGTCGACGCGGACGGGAACTTCGTCGACCCCTACGACGCAGCCGCGGCCCGGTCGCAGCAGGCTGCTGTCGCGGCCGGCGACGTCCCGCAGGACTGACGTGGCTGTCAACCGCCGCACCCTGCGGCTCATCGCCGGGATGCGCCTATCCATCGACACCACCGTCGACAAGGCCGTCACCGACCTGATCGCGGCGTGGGGCACCGCCTGGAACGAGGTCGCCGGCGAATGGCAGGACGCGCTCGCTGACCTGGTCGCCGCGTCCACGGACGGGAAGTGGCCGTCCCGGACGCAGATCCGCCGCGCTGACCGTGCCCGCCGGGCCCTGGCGGTCACCCGGGACAGCCTCGACCAGCTCACGAAGGACTTCGGGGTCCGGGTCGTGCAGGACCTCACGCCCCTCGCGGACGACGCGGCGCAGTGGGAGGCGCGGCTGATCCACTCGCAGATGCCCCGCGGCGCTGCTGACGTGGCCGCGTTCGACCGGATCGACCAGCGGGCCCTCGAAGCGGTCGTGGAACGCGCGGCGGGGCGGGTGACTTCGCTCGCGAAGCCCCTGTCGCGGCAGGCGGAGGCGGCGATGAAGTCCACCCTGATCCGGGGTGTCGCGGTCGGCGACAACCCCCGCAAGGCCGCCTCCACCATGCTGCGCCGGGTGCAAGGACAGTTCGAGGGCGGCCGCAACCGCGCCCTCGTCATCGCCCGCACCGAGATGCTCGACGCGCATCGGGCCGCGGCCTACGCGCAGGACCAGGCGAACAAGGCGACGGTCGCTCAGTGGCAGTGGGTCGCGCAGCTGGACCGGCGCACGTGCCCGTCTTGCTGGGCGAAGCACGGCACCACGTACCCGCTGATCGAACCGGGCCCGGAGGACCACCAGCAGGGCCGCTGCGCCCGCGTGCCGGTCACCAAGTCGTGGCGCGACCTCGGGTTCGACATCGACGAGCCACCGAGCCTGCTGCCGGACGCCAAGGCCACGTTCGACGGGCTCCCCGAAGCCGACCAGGTCGCCATCATGGGCAAGGCCCGCCTCGGCCTGCTCAAGGCCGGGCACGTCGGCTGGGACGACCTGACCGCGAAACGCACCACGACCGGCTGGCGCGACTCGTGGGCGCCCCGCCCGACCCGCGACCTGCTGCGCCTGGCGAACGCGTCCTAGACGCGGCCCGCCAGTTCGTCCGGACCCTGCACCATCGGCGCACCGCACCGCTCGCACGCCCATTCGATGTGTGTGCCGTCCCACCCGCACGTCATGCCGACCATCGCCCACACGTGCTCGACACAGTCCGCGTCGTCGTCAACGCCCATCCGCTCATCATCCCATCGACCGGGAGGTCATGATGCCCAACCGGGTCCAGCTCGCCGAGTCCCGCCCCCTGGCCGAGGCCAGCACTGGCGCCGACAGCAGCGGCAAGATGCTCCTGCAGCTCATCAGCCCCGGGTGGGGCAGCAGCGGCTACTACTCCGCCGAGGTGCTGCAGGCCGCCGCGGACGCCAAGATCTTCCCCTCCGGCACGCACGCCTTCCTCGACCACCCCGGGTACGCGGAGGCGCAGGACCGGCCAGAACGGTCCGTGCGTGACCTGGCCGCGGTCCTGGCGGAGGACGCCCACTGGGACGACACCCTGCAGGCGCTCGTCGCCCAAGCCCAGGTGTTCGCGCCCTACCGGACCGTGCTCGACGAGATGAAGGACGCGATCGGCGTCTCCATCCGCGCCTACGCGACCGCCGAGACCGGCAAGGCCGAGGGCCGCACCGGACCCATCATCACCTCGCTGACCGAAGGCATTTCCACCGACTTCGTGACCAGCGCGGGCCGCGGCGGCAAGATCCTCGCGGTCCTCGAGTCAGCCCGTACCGCAGTGTCCGAAGCGCCGTCGCAGCAGACGTCCAATCGCCTTTCCGACCTGGTCCGCGCCACGTACGCCGACACCGAGGCCCACGTCTACTCGTGGCTGCGGGACTACGACCCCGAAGCCGGAATCGCGTGGTTCACGATCGAGCAGGCTGACGACGCCACGACCTACCAGCAGTCCTACGAGCTCGACGAGGACGACATGCCGGTCCTGACCGGCGACCGCGTCGAGGTTGTGCAACGCGTCGAGTGGGTGCCCGTTCAGGCCCCCACCGCCGCAACCGAGGGCGAACCGGCCCCCACGAATGTCCCGGCACCGGCCGGACAGCAGGAAACACACACCCAGGAGTCCGAGGAGGACACCATGCCCCAGATCGAGGAAGCGCGACTGCGCCAGCTCGAAGAGGACGCCGGCCGGGTGCAGACGCTCGAGTCCGAGCGCGATGCAGCCGTCACCGAGCGCGACCAGGCCCGAACCGAGCGTGACCAGTTGCGGGCCCGTGAGGCTGCCCGGCCCGCCGTCACCGCGCGCGTCGGCCAGTCCACGCTGCCGGCGCGTCAGCAGGCCCGGATCGTCGAGTCCGTCCTGTCCGGCATCACCATCGGCGAGGACGGTTCGGTCGACACCGAGGCCGTCGTGGCCGCCACCGAGGCGGCCGTCACCGCCGCCGAGGCCGACCTGGCCGAGCTCGTCGAGTCCCTCGGCGTCGGACAGGTCACCGGCTTCGGCCGCACCGCCTCCGAGTCCACCGGCTACACCGTCGAGGACTTCGACAAGGCCTTCGCCGCGACCAGCCAGGAGGGCTGACCCATGAAGAACGAGTACATGCGCCCCGCGACCGAACTGTCCCTGCCCGTCGTGGCCGGCACCGTGAGCGGCGACCCCGTCCGGGTCGGCGCCGTCAACGGCGTCGCCGCCACCAGCGCCGGGGAGGGCGGCAACGACGCGGGCTTCGCGTCCGTCGTCACCGACGCCCGCTCCTACATCTACGAGGTGTCCGGCGCGATCGCCGGGCCCTTCACCCCGGTGTTCATCACGGCCCGGAACGGCGCCACCGCGCCGGTCCTGACCGTCACCGACCCCGGCGGCGGCGTCAAGCCGTGGGGTTACACCGTTCCCAAGGTCGGCGAGTCGGGCGTGCGCGCCGCGACCAGCGGGCCGGCCGTCGTTCGTCCCGCCCAGGTCTGAGGAGGCCATCATGACCAGCAGCATCCTGACCGGCGAAGCGTTCGGTCTGTCCCCCGAGCTCACGATGGTCGGTGAGGGCCCTCGGGCCCGCCGCGAGCGTGAGCGCGCATCCGAGCGGATGCGCCGCGCCATGGTCGAGGCCAAGGCGATGCTCGAGGCCGCGTGGGGCGGCGACCCCCTCGCCCGCATCCGCGTCAACGAGGCCATCACCACCTCGGACCTGTTCAAGTCCGCCGCCGGTGCCGTCCTCGACCGCGAGATGCTCGCCGCCTACCAGACGGTCACCCCGTCCTGGCAGGCCTACGCGGCGCCCACGTTCGTCAAGGACTTCAAGCCCAAGACGCTGACCGAACTCATCGGCAACACCGGCGCCCTCCCGAAGGTCCCCGAGCACACCAACTACCCGATCGCGCAGTCCGACGCGGCCGAGCGTCAGATCCGGGTGGCCAAGTTCGGCCAGCAGTACGGGTACACCCTCGAAGCCCGCATCAACGACGACATCGGCGAACTGCAGTCCGTCCCGAACGGCTGGGCGGCGCAGGCGACCGCGACCGAGGCGCACAACGCCCTGTCGCAGCTGGCGAACCCGCTCACCGGCGCCCCCAACACCGCGTTCTTCACCGGCGGCAACCTGGGCACCGGCGCGCTGACCGCCGACAACCTGCAGACCGCCTACACGGCCGTCACCACCAAGCGCGACAAGGACGGCGCACTGCTCGTCGCGCCGGCCATGCAGCTGGTCGTCGGCCCGGCCCTGCAGTTCACCGCGGAGCGGATCCTCAACACCAGCGAGATCCGCACCACCGTCGGGTCGGACACGTTCATCCAGTCCAACCCGTTCAGCGGCAAGGTCAAGCTGACCGTCCTGTCCGACCTGCCCGGGACCGCATGGTTCCTGCTGCCGGTCCCGCAGGCCGGCCGCAAGTCCGCGTTCTACGTCGCGCACCTGCGCGGCTTCGAGACGCCCGACCTGCGCGCCAAGGCCGACCAGGGCGTCCGCATCGGTGGCGGGGCCATCCCGGCCGGTGAGGGGTCGTTCGACGACGACACGATCTGGTTCCGCGTGCGTCACATCACCGGTGCCGCGCCCGGCGACCCGACGTTCACCTACGCGTCCGACGGCATCGCCGCCTGAGGAAGGAGCACGCCATGAAGGGAAACGTCTACGAGGACAAGGACTTCGCGGACGTGGTCGACGACAACGGAAACGTCGTCGGCCGCGCGCCCAAGAGCTGGAAGGGCACGGACCTCCTGCAGGCCGGTCACTCCATCAAGGGCGGTCGTGCGTCGAAGCCTGCCCCGGACCCGGCCAGCCCGGGCGAGTCGGAGGTCCCGGCCGAGTCCGAGACCCGCGACGTGCTCGAGGCCTACGCCGTGGCCCACGGCATGAGCCAGGAGCAGGCGGAGGGCTACCCGAACAAGGGCGACCTGCACGCCGCGATCGTCGCGGCTGCCGACGCGGGCTCCTGACCCAACCCCTCACCCGGCCCCACTTCCCCGGGGCCGGGTGAGGGTGACCACCACAACTCCACAGCGGCGAGAGGCGGACCTGGCCATGGCCATCGACTACGACACCCCCGAAGGTCAAGTCCGCCTCCTCATCGCAGACACCGACGAAGCCAACGAGGTCCTCGACGACTTCCAGATCAACGGGTTCCTGTCCCTCAACGACGGGAACGTACGCCGGGCCGCCGCGGACGCGCTCGACGCGATCGCCGACTCCGAAACCCTCGTCTCCAAGGTCATCCGCACCCAGGACCTCAACACCGACGGGTCGAAGGTCGCCGACTCCCTCCGCAAGCACGCCGACCGGCTCCGGCAGCAGGCCGACAGCGACGACGACACCGAAGGCGGCTGGGACGGATTCGACGTCATCGACTCCCCCACCTGCCTTCGCCCCGAGCACACCAACCCCGAAGTGTGGGGCCTGTGATGCGCCGCTTCCACGTCCAGCGCGACCAGGACGTCACCGGCCTCTCCGGCACCGGCGTCGTCGCCGACGGCGTCCAGTTCCCCGACGGCACCACCGTCGTCCGCTGGCGCGAGCTGCCGCAGAACTCGGACAACTACCAGCGGGGGGTGCGCGCCACCACGGTCGTGTTCCCCGACGCGCGGGCCGTCGAAGCACTCCACGGCCACAACGGCGCGACCCACCTTGAATGGCTGGACGACTGATGCCGTTCACGTCGACCCGGGTAATCCACCCCAACTGGTCGACCCACCACCAAGCCACCGCGCAGGGCGGCATGACCGCCACCTGCCGCATCGAGGTCCCCGGCGTCGGCACCACGTGGGACGAGGTCAACGAAGAGACCATCCCCGCCCCAGCGACCGTCATCGCCCCCTCCGGCACCCCCTGCCGGGTGCAGGAGATCGACTCCGCCACCAACGCCACACAGGCCGCGCAGGACGTCTCCGTCCGCCGCTACCTGGTCGCTGTCCCCGCCGGCGTGCGCACCGCCGAGCAGGGCGCCCACGTCGTCATCGAAGCCTGCAGCAACGACGCGCGCCTCGTGGGCCGGCACCTGTTCATCGTCGACGTCCAGTCCGCCTCGGAACGGTTCGAGCGGGACTACGTCTGCACCGACAACCTCGGCTGAGAAGGAGGCGTCACCGTGGTCGACATCGACCTTTCCGACGTGCTCAAGCTCGAACGCAGCCTCGGGGCCGTCACCGCCGGCAGGGTCGGCGCGCTGGCCGCCAAGGTGGTCCGCAAGGTCGCCGCCGACGTCGAACGTGACGCGAAGATCCTCGCCCCGGTCGACACCGGCAACCTGCGCAACTCCATCTCCACGAGCATCACCGGCGACGGCCGCCACGCGTCGATGCGGGCCGAGATCGGCCCGACCGCCTCCTACGGCGGCTACGTCGAGTTCGGCACGTCTCGCATGGGCCCGCAGCCCTACCTGGGACCCTCGCTGGACCGGCACACGGACCCGTTCGTGACGGCCATGGAGCAGGTCGCCGAGCAGTCGTTGGGTGACCTGTGACCATCACCGACGTCCCCACCCTCCACGACGCGGTCCTGGCGCTGCTGCGCGCCCAAGACAACCTCGACGTGTTCGACGGGTCCGTCGACGACGCCGGCCAACCACCCGTCCGGGTCGACCCGGACGGCCGCGCCCACATGTACGCCGTGCTCTACGTCTCCCCCGGCCGGCCAGACCCGGGCGAGGAGACCGTGTGCGGCGACCCCGGGCAGCTGCTCTGGTCCTTCCAGGTCACCGCGGCCGGCGGCGACACCAACCGGGCCATGCAGGCAGCGGCGAAGGTGCGGGCCGCGTTGACCGGTGTCCGCCTGGGCCCAGCCACGGGCCGGATCCGTGAGCCGTTCGACCCGGGGCCCGCCCGGGAGGACCGCGACCCGTCGCCGTCCCGCTGGTACGTGCCGTTGCCGTTCACGCTCGAAGCCTGACCCCCGCCCGACCCTCCACCCCGAAAGGGGCATCTCGTCATGCCATTCGTCACCGCCTACGAGAAGAGCACCGGCCGGAAGGTCAAGGTGCCCGCCCACTTCTTCGACGTCCCGTCCCTGTCACGAGGGCTGTCGAAGACGCCTCGCCAGAAGGCGAAGGAGCCAGCCGCCAAGAAGGCGGCCAGGAAGACCCCGCGCAAGCGGGCCGCCAAGAAGACGGCCGCCGCCCCTCCGGCGCCGACCACAACCCAAGCCCCGGCCACCGGGGACGAGAAGGAGTAATCGTGCCTCGCTCACTGGCCGACGGCCACACCAAGTTCGTTCTGATGACCATCAAGCCCGCCGGGTGGGACACCGGCGTCATCACTGACACCGAGTTCAACGCTGGCGTCGACGCCTCATGCAATGTCATGAGCTCCGACTTCGCGTTCGGCGCGACCGACTCCGACAAGGTCGCGGAGAAGGCGCTGTGCGTCACGAACAACGCCAACTCCCTGGGCGCCGGCAACTACACGGCAGGCGCCACCTTCTTCCGCTACTTCGACGACACGGGCGCCTCCGCAACCGCCGAGGGCGACGACTCGTTCCAGGCGGTCAAGGAGAAGGGGACCACGTTGTACGCGGCCGCCCGCAAGACGTCGAAGCTGTCCACCGCGCCCGGTGAGGCAGGGGATGAGATCTACCTCGCGGCAGAGATCCTCACCGACACGCCGCAGCCCCCGTCTGACCAGGGCGGCTACATCAAGTGGCGCGTCCCGATGGAGGTCCAGACGGCTTTCGACAACGTCGTCCTGGCCGCTGGCGCCTGACCTCGCCTGACTGTCCCCGTGGCGTCGCTTCGATCCCGGCGCCGCGGGGACGCTCCATCACACCATCCGGATCGAGCAGGATCGAAAGGATCGAAAACATGACCGAGACACCCAAGGGCGACGCATTCACCAAGACTCCCGCCGAGGCCGCCGCCTTCGACCCGGAGGCGTGGATCAGCGGCGCGAAGCCGCTCACCGACACCGCGAAGATGAGCAACCGGCCCGACCTCGTCGCGCAGATCGAAGACCTCGAGGAGCAGTTGCAGAAGCTCAACCGGGCCAAGAGCGTGGACGCGGCGCTCGGCGACGGCGGCGACGACGCCGAGCAGGTCAAGATCGCACAGCAGATCAAGGCCCTCCACGAGAAGCTCGAAGGCTCGTGGATGCACATCACTCTCAAGGCCCTGTCCATGGGCAAGTACGCGCAGCTGCAGGACGAGTTCGAGGACGACCCGGTCGGCATGGCCACCCACGGCCTCGCCGAGTCAGTGATCGAACCGAAGATGACCGTCGAACAGTGGCTCGCGGTGCACGAGGTGGTCGGCGCCGGCCAGTTCGCCGGCGTCTGGTTGAAGGCCCAGGCGTTGACGGTCGACCGACCGGTGACGCCGGATTTCTCGCCCGCGTCCTCGTCGATCCTCGCTGGTCTGGACTCGTCCAAGAGCTGAGGACCGCACGCGCCCTCGGCGTCCCCGTGTCGTTCTTGCGGGGAGCCGAGGTGCAGCGGTTCAGCGACCGGGACCGGACCGCCGCGATCGCGCTCACGATCTACGAGGGCCTCTTCTGCCCGGACTGCGGCCAGCTCAAGGCCGAGGCGTGGCAAGGCGAAGGAGCGCCGGGCGCCGACATGGAGGGCTGGTACGAAGCCAAGGCCTTGACCTGCGTCGGCTGCGAGGCGCTCCACCAGTACGCCAAAGAGCAAAAGGACCAGGACCCGGCGGAGAAGGTCTACCTGCTCAACACGAAGAGGGACTGACCCTTCCCGCCGTTCATTCCTTCGTAGGCGCCCGGCCGCGGTGTCGGACAACGACCTGCCACACGGCACCACCGGCAAACGCGACGACGCCGAGCACCATCAGCGCCCCTCCCATCGGCGAGGGGTTGCCGTCGTTCATGAACCAACCAGCCACGGCCATCAC
Source organism: Segeticoccus rhizosphaerae (assembly GCF_009192725.1). GTDB lineage: Bacteria > Actinomycetota > Actinomycetes > Actinomycetales > Dermatophilaceae > Segeticoccus > Segeticoccus rhizosphaerae. Next base: position 12,865 of record NZ_VOHR01000024.1, read on the forward strand.
GAAACCCGCGGCCATGAGCCAGTCCCATTCGTGCTTCATGCCCCGCATCTTAAACCTCGGGAGGGATCGCCGTGACTGATCGCTCCACACGGGTCATCCTCGAAGCGAAGGTCGACGGTTACGTCGCGGGGATGCGGCAGGCGAAGTCCGCTACCAAGGACTTCTCCCAGGGCGCGTCTCAGTCCTTCAAGAGCAACAAGGCCGAGTGGGACAAGCTCGGCCGCGGCATGCTCATCGGGGGCGGCCTCATCGCGGCCGGCGTCGGGTATGCCGTCAAGAGCTTCGCCGATTTCGACCAGCAGATGTCCGCGGTCGGCGCGGCGCTCGACGGCACTCCCGCGCAGATGGCCGCGGTCACCAAGGCAGTCCGCGAGGCCGGCAAGGCCAGCGTCTTCACGTCGGTGGAGGCCGGGCAGGCTGCCGAGGAGTTGGCGAAGGCCGGACTCAAGACCAAGGACATCGTCGGCGGCGCGCTGACCGGCAGCATGAACCTCGCCGCGGCGGGCGCCATCGACCTCGCCGACGCGGCCACCATCACCGGCCAGTCGATGAAGATCTTCAACCTGCGCGGATCCGACGCGACCCACATCGCCGACGTCCTCACCGCTGGCGCGAACAAGTCCGCTGCCGGCGTCGACGACCTCGGCCAGGCGCTCCGGCAGGGCGGCCTCGTCGCCTCCCAGACCGGCCTCACCCTCGAGGAGACCGTCGGCACCCTCTCGGCCTTCGCCGACAACGCGTTGATGGGCTCCGACGCAGGTACGTCGCTCAAGACGATGCTGCAGCGGCTCAACCCGCAGTCCAAGCAGGCCGCAGACCTGATGAAGAAGCTCGGCTTCTCGGCGTATGACGCGCAGGGCAACTTCATCGGCATGGACAAGCTCGCGGGGCAGCTCCAGACCTCGTTCAAGGGCATGTCCAGCCAGCAGCGCAACGCGGCCATGCAGATCCTGTTCGGCTCTGACGCTGTCCGCGGCGCCAACGTGCTCTACAAGTTGGGCGAGGACGGGATCCGCAAGTACACGGATGCCGTCGACGACCAGGGCGCGGCGGCTCGGACCGCAGCCAAGCGGCTTGACAACCTCAAGGGCGACTTCGAGAAGCTGACTGGCGCGCTCTCCGACCTGTTCATCACGGCTGGTGGCTCCGGCAACGACGCGCTGCGCGGCCTCGTGCAGCACGTCACCGACCTCGTTGACGCCTTCGGCAACCTCCCGGAGCCGCTACAGGAGGGCGTCTTCTACATGGGCGCTGGCCTGAGCGCCGCCCTTCTGCTGGGTGGCGGCCTGATCAAGCTGGTCCGTTTCGGCCAGGAAGCGCGCGAGACGCTCAAGACCCTCGGCGTCACTGCCGACCTGACCGGCAAGTCCCTTGGGCACCTCACGTCGGCACTCATCAAGGGCGGCCTCGTCGTCGGAGTCGCCGCGCTGGCCGCCGAGGTTCAGAAGATGATCTACGCCGGAGACACGGCGAGCGTCAGCATCGACAACCTCGCCGAATCACTCACCCACCTCGACTCGTCCGCACAGGGTGTCACCACAGGCGCGCTCGCCGACCTGTTCCGCGACAAGACCGGGATCTTCCGCAGCGACGAGCAGATCGTCACAACCGCCGAAGCCCTCGACAGGTTCTCCGTGTCGGCCTACAACGCGCTCGGCACCAACCTTGACGCGCGTCTCGGGCGCCTGCAGAACAACGGCGCGATGGACCACTTCAAGGGCCAGGTCACGCAGGTCGACCAAGCCCTCGCGCAGATGGTCAAGTCTGGCAATGTCGACCAGGCGCAGAAGGCGTTCGCGGAGTTCACCACGGCAGCCGTCAACCAGGGCATCGAGTTCGACAAGCTGCCGCCCTACTTCCAGCAGTACCTGCAGTCCCTCAAGGACTTCTACGGCCCGTCGCAGAACGCGGCCGAGGCGACTGGCGAACTGGTCGACGCGCAGAAGGCGCAGCGCGCCGCAACCCAGCGTGCCTCCGATGCGAACGAGAAGGCTGCTCCCACCACCAAGGAGCTCGCGGAGCAGACGAAGAAGGCCCAGGAGGCTGCGGAGAAGGCCGGTCAGGCGATCGACGACCTCGCGACCGCCATCGAGGGACTCGGCGGCAAGAACCGCACCGCGATGCAGGCGAACATCGATCTCGAGCAGGCCATCGACGACGTCACCGAGCAGGTCCGCAAGGCCAACAAGGGCGTGAAGGGCTACTCGCTGGGGCTGGACGCGAACACCGAAGCGGGCCGGAAGAACCAAGGCCTGCTCATCAGCCTGTCGGACAAGACCCTCGAGAAGGTCGCGGCGGACATCCGAGCGAACAAGTCGCAGGATGGCGTCAACAAGACGATGGACAAGGGCCGCGAGGCGTTCGTCAAGGCGGCCATCGCACTCGACAACTCCAAGAGCAGCGACGACGCGAAGCGCAAGCGCGCCGAAAAGCTGGCCGACCAACTGGGGCTCAACCGCCAGTCCGTGCAGCACCTCATCGACAAGACGAAGGAACTCGACCACACCGACGCCAACCCGAAGGTCACGCTGCACGGCGTCAAGCAGGTCCAGTCCCGCGCGGGCGACGCGAAGTCCGCCATCGAGGGCATCCACGGCAAGACGGTCTGGGTGAAGGTCAACTACCAGTCCGGCAAGTTCGTCGCCACCGCGCCGAACACGTCGGCGATCCCCGGCATCACGAGCCGGGGCGGGAAGGCGACCGGCGGGCCGATCATCGGCGCGGGCACGGGCACGAGCGACAGCATCCCCGCGATCACCAACTCGGGCGACCTCTACGCAGTCTCTAACGGCGAGTGGGTTTCGACGGCCCGGCAGGTGCAGGCCGCGGGCGGTTTCGCCGGCATGGCTCGACTCATGAAGGCCGTCGAGGCTGGCCGGGTCGAGTACCGTGCGGCGGGCGGCCCGGTCGGCTCGACGATTCGCAAGGGCTATGACGCCTACCTCGACGAGCACAAGCTGGCCGCCGCGCAGAAGCTACTCGACTCGGTCGGCAGCCTCGCCATGATGGGCGCGATGTTCGGCGGCGCGTCCTCCACCGCGATGGGATGGCGCCGGCAGTGGGCCATCGTGCAGAGCCTCGGCCTCGGCGCGCACCTGTCCTCGGCCTACCGTCCCGGCGCGGTCACAGCCAGCGGCTACCCGTCGCTGCACGGCATGGGCCGCGCGATCGACCTCACGGGCCGGGACATGATGTCGATCTTCCTCGCGCTGGTGCTGCGCTACCCGAACAGCCGCGAGCTCTACTACTCACCCGCCGGCGACCTGCAGCGGCTCTACGGCCGCCCACACAACACAGTCGGGACACCCGCCTACGGCGACCACTTCAACCACGTGCACTGGGCGATGCAAACCGGCGGGTGGATTCCCGGCATCGGCACCGGCGACAAGACCCGGATCCTCGGCGAGCCAGGCGAGTTCGTCGTCAACCGGCAGGCGGCAGCGGCAAACGCTGGGGCGCTCGAGGCGATGAATGCGAGCAGCCAGCCCTACATGGCTGCGCGGGCAGTCCCGTACGCGGGGCAGTCCGCGGCTTCATCGACCAACGCGCGCGCGATCATCGAGCATCTCGAGATCGTCGCTCCGGACCGTTCCACCGCCGAATCCCTGGCTCGCGCCACCCGGCTCGAGTTCCAAGACGCTCTGCTCGCGGCCGGTGTCCCACTGTGACGACAGGAGGCTGACCCGTGCCCATCCTGCTGCCCGTCAAGGCACCTCTGGGAGCGACCCCCCCGCCACCCGTCAGCCGCCGTGTCCAGCCGATCCACCTGCAGCACACGTGGATCGACTATCAGGGCCGCGAGTGGGATCTCTGCTCGGGCGCGTCAGGCGTCGTGCTGATGGCGGGCGTGCGGGGCATGACTCTGCCGCCCACGGCCGAGTACGAGACAGAGTCTGCAAGTGAGGACGGCGCGGAGTTCCTCGGCTTCCGCACCCTCAAACGGCCCGTGTTCTGGCCGGCGAAGGTCTTCACTGCCGACAAGGCGGAGTGGTACGCCCACGACGCGGCATGGTGGGACACGCTGCACCCTGACCGGTCCGGCCAGTGGCGCGTCACCAACCCCGTCGACGGCACAGCCCGCCGGGTGGTGCTGCGCTGCAACAACGACGGCGACATGGCGTTCGACACCGACCCGGGCTTGACCGGCTGGGCGCACTACAACATCTACCTGTCAACGTTGCGGTCCCCGTTCTGGCTGGGAGCGTTGCAGGCCCGGTCTTTCATCGCAACCGCCAAGGTGCCGTTCAAGGGCGGCCCGGGCGGAACCGGCAAGGCCCCCTCGTTCTGGATCTCCAAAGCCAACAACCAGGCGTCCGCGAGCATCGACAACCCCGGCACCGAGGACGCGTCACTGGTCTACGTGCTCGACGGGCCGCAGGACGCCGGCGCGACGGTCGGCATCGGAGCCGACACCACCACGTACAACGCCGCGATCGCCGACGGCAAGTCCGTCATCATCGACACGCGCGTCGGCCGCGTCGACGCCCGCCTGGTCGACACCCCCGACCCGGACCTCTACCCGCCACGCACCGAAGAATGGTTCGCCCGGATCGAGCAGCTGTGGGAGGCCGGGGCAACCGTGTTCTCCAACACCTACCCGATCGCCTACGCCGCCGACGTGGACCCTGGCGACTCGCAGCCGATCAGCATCTCCTTCACCGGCTCCGGCGCGACCCACATCGCCCTGCAGCCCTGCTACCGGAGGGCATGGTGAGCAGGCACAGCAAGATCCCGCTCGAGCTGACCATCTGGGACAAGAACCTGACCCCGCTCGGCGTCATCGACAACCCGCGCACCGCGGTCGTCAACATGCGCCGCAACGCGCAAGGCACCGGCCAGCTGACCATCCCGACCAGTCACCGCCACTACGACAAGCTCCGCGGCACCGGCACCCGACTCACCGTGAAGCACGCCGAGTCGGGCGAGCAGGTCATGTCTGGGCCGTTCACCCTCTGGCAGGGCTCCGCGGGCCGAAAGGGCGAGGTCACTCTGCAGCTCGCGGACGACTGGGCCCTGTTCGCGGCCATCCTCGGCTGGCAGGACCCGACCGCGACCCTCTCCTCGACCGTGTCGTCGACGATGAGCCCGGCCTACTACACGTCGACCGGCCCGGCCGAGACAGTTGTCAAGGACCTGGTCACCAAGAACGCGATCACCCGCCTCGGTCTGCCCGTCGTGTGCGCGCCCGACCAGGGCCGCGGCGACACCATCACCGTCAAGGTCCGGATGCACCCGCTGGCCGACCGGCTCTTCCCGAAGGTGACCGACGCCGGCCTGACCGTCACCGTGAAGCAAGACGGCGGCAACGGGCTCGTCGTGGACGTGTCGGAGCCCCGTGACTACCCGGTGACGATCACCGAAAAGTCCGGCATCGTCACCGACTGGCAGTGGACACAAGGCGCGCCAGAGGTCACCCGCGCCATCGCCGGCGGGCAAGGCGACGGGACTGCACGGAAGTGGCTGCAATCGATTGACGCGACCGCCGAGGCCGAGTGGGGGCCCCTGTTCGTCCGCGAGCAGGTAGTCGACGCGTCCGATCTCGACAACGACACCGACCTGGCCGACCGGGCCGTCGAACGCCGCCGCGAGGGACGCCGCAAGACCGGGCTGGCCATGACGTTCGCCGAGAACCAGACCTTCCGTTACGGCCAGCACCTATGGCTCGGCGACAACGTCACGGAGACCCTCTCCTCCGGCGCGCCACTGCAGCACACCCTGTCCGAGGTGACCATGACGTGGACCTACGACCACGACTCTGCCACGGGCGGATTCCGCGTAACCCCGTCTGTCGGGGAGATCGACGCCACCGGCACCATCTCGCGCTGGGTCGCGAACGCCCTCGGCCGCATGCTCAAGTCCGAACGTTTCTACGGGAGCTCACAATGACGATCGTCTCTGACGGCTACGGCGTCGACGCCGACGGTAGTGCTGGGTCCATCGACGAGATTGACTGGGCGGTCATGGCGCGGCACCTGTCTGCCGCCCCGCACGTCATCTCGGGACTGGCTGCGACGGTCCTGTCGACGGTCAACCGGACAGTGCAGATCGGTACCGGTGAAGCCCAGGGCTGGGGTGTCCACGACAAGGTGACCGCGGCCGAGGTGCTCACCTTCGACAGCGCTTCCGTATCGACGAATCCGCGCTGGGACGCCGCAGTGCTGCACCGGGACTGGCAGGCGTCCGACCCGACCAAGCAGACCATCCTCAAGGTTGTCAAGGGCACCACGAACTCGGCGACCCCCGTCTACCCGGCCGGGCTGGCCGCGGTTCCCGGCGCGGCCGCTGACCACGTGCTCTGGCTGGTGCCGGTCACCAACACGGGCGTCGGCACGCCGGTCCCGGCGGATGGCCTCGCCTACGCGGCCGGTTCCCCGCTGTACGTGCCGACCACTCCAGCGGGCGGGCTCGACGGGTCCCGCTTCGACTACGGCCAGCTGCTCCTGCAGTACCAGGCGTACGGGGTGCAGGGGATTCTGCGGCGCGGGACCGACGCGGCCCCGGTCATGGACGAGCTGCTCGCCCCGCCGTGGTCGATCGTCGGCGGCAGCAGTTTCGGTTCCGGCATCGTGTCGACCGGCCGGGCGCTGCGGGTGCAGCGGCTCGGCGACAAGGTGTTCCTGTCCGGGGGCGTGAAATACAGCCAAGTGGGCGCGCAGTTCCAAGTGGACGGCGGCGTCGACAACAACTACGAGCTGTTCCGGCTGCCGTCGTGGGCCATCCCGTCGTCGCCGGTGTTCTTCGGCGGGTCGTGGGGCCGAAGCAATCTCGGGTTCGCCGTCGGCCAGAAGGCCGACTGGTTCCAGGTCCATGTCTACCTGAACGCGGCCCCGGTCATCTACCTCGACAACGTGTTCTACCGCGTCTGACCCCACCATCGCCTGCCGCCCTGAGGAGGGCTCTCATGACCGTGCATTCAGTCTCCGCCGACAACAAGTTCTTCGAGCGGCCCACGACCCGCCCCGCGTCAGTGACGGACCCGGACACGGGGGTCGTCACCTACCCGGACACGGTCGCCCCGGACCGGCCGGGCTACGGGACGCCCGTCAAGGTGCGCCTCTACCGTGCGGGCTCCGACCTGCCCGACCTCATCCTGTCCGACGGCGGCCTGTGGACGTACTCGTGGGACGACGACGCCGCCACGTCGGCGGTCATCTTCTCCTCGGACGACGGCGACTCCTGGTCGGACCCGATCTGGTCGACCCAGTCCCTCGACGTCATGGCCGACCTGCCCGACGCCCTCCAGACCACCAACGAGATCGTGGACGACAACGCGAACGCGATCCTCGCCCTGCAGAACGGCTCCGGTGGCGGTGGCGGCGCGCAGATCCTCGTGCAGGAGACGGGCGGCTACCCCGCGAAGGTCGGCACCGGCGGCGCGCTGTGGGTCGGCAAGGACAAGCCCCCGATCGGCGACGGTTACGCCGGCGGCAACGACCTCTACTTCCAGACCACCTCGATCTGATGAAGACCTTTCGGATCATCGACGGGCGGTGGGCGCCGCTGATCGTCGACGACACGACCCCGCCGCCACCGCCGCCGGTCGGCGACGCCCGCTTCTACGGCGACCCGGGCGTCTCGAACCTCTACTACGGCTCCTCGTGGGACGGCGCCGACGTGGGCGGGTGGATCACGTTCTCGAAGCAGTGCGGCGGCCTCGGCGTGTCCCGCCGCTACTACCAGTCCAACCAGGTGACCGGCTCCGGCAACTTCAGCGACGAGGCCGCGAAGCTGAAGGCGGCCGGTGCGCTGATCGCCGTTTCCTTCAAGGTGCCGAACAACAACTGGGCCGGCGTCGCCAACGGGAGCCAGGACGCATGGCTGGACTCGATCGCGGCGGTCGCGGACGCTCACGGCCAGCCCTGCTTCGTCTGCCTGCACCACGAGCCGTACAACGGCAAGACCGGCACCGGCGACGGCGGCACAGCGGCCGACTTCAAGGCCATGTACAAGCGCGCCTACGCTCGCTGGTCCGGCGTGCAGAACCTCCTGACCATGCCGATCTACAACGGCTACCCGCTCGTCGACAACAGCCAACCGTCGCGCGACTTCTTCACGCCAGACTGCGACATCCAGGGCGTCGACATCTACCCGCGTGCCATGAAGAACCGGGCGCAGACGTGGGCGAAGTACTCCGCAGGCCTCGGGAACCTCGCGAAATTGAGCGGCGACCAGCCGATGTTCCTCGCCGAGTACGGCGCCCGCCCCTCCATCCAGGGCGACTACTGCGCCCCGATGATCCGGGACATCTACGACTACCTCGTGTCTCGCGGTGACGTCGTCGGCTGCACCTACTTCAACTCGGGCAAGAACGTGAACACGGCCGACCCGTCCACGTACCTGCTGGACGGCGCCCGCCTGCAGGTGTTCCAGCAGTGCGCGCAGCTGCCCAACTCCGTCGTCCCCGCCGAACTGACCTACTGAGGAGCCCCGCATGCCACACATCGGAAGGGTCGCGACCGCAACCGCGACGACGAAGGTCGGGTCGCTCGACGTCGCGCTCTCGCAGGGCGTCCCGGCAGGCCACACGCTCATCCTCGCCGTCCAGACCCAAGGCCTGTCCGGCCAAGACGGGCCGTTCGCCGCGACCGACACGAAGGGCAACACGTGGACGCAGCGGGCGCACCGGTTCAAGTCCGGCACCCTCCAGCTGTCCGTCATCACCTGCAAGGTGGCCACCGCGCTCACCACGAGCGACAAGGTCACCATCACCCACCCCGCGGCCGACGTGAACCTGTGGGCGGTCGTCATCCACGACTTCGACGACGCCGACGGCTTCGACACCATGGCCGTCAGCGACGGCGGCTCCATGGGCATGAACGTCGGACCGACAGCCGCCGGCGCCCAGTCCAAGCAGCTGCTCGTGGCTGCGTTCGCGTACGGCGGCTCCGACGACTCGTTCGCCCCCGGATCCGGGTTCACCGCCGGGCAGCCGCTGCAAGTCACCAACGGCAGCAACTACCGCAACATCGCCGCCGAGTGGTCCTACGTCGACGCGACCGGCACCCGGTCCGCGTCGGCCACGTCCCTCTCCTCGAGCGCGTGGGCCGGCGCGGTCGTCGTCTTCAACTCCGCTGCCCAGGCGCAGGAGCTCAAGCTCGTCGCGGACGAGACGACCACCGGCTGGACCAACGTCGGCGGCAAGGCGACGTTCGCGGCCGCCCTGAGCGACGGCGACGACGCCACCTTCGGCCGTTCCCCCGCCAACTCGACCGGCACGCAGATCTACCGCGGGAAGCTGTCGATCGGGTCGACCCCGACCACCCTGACCGGACACAAGCTGTGGGTCCGGGCCCGCGTCCCGGCAGGGTCCGGCACCGTGCAGGCACGGCTCGTGCAGGGCGCGTCGACGGTCATCGCGACCAGCGCGGCGCAGGCCCTCACCGGCGTGTTCGCCCGGTTCGAGTTCCCGCTCACGTCGACGCAGGCGCAGGCGATCACCGACTACACCAACCTGCACCTCGAGCTGATCGCGGTGGCGTCGGCATGAGCAACGTCGACGTCTCCGAGGCCGGACTCACCACGGCGTATGCCGACCCGGCGGGCAACGTCGAGGTCGCCGAGGCGGGCCTGTCCACGGCTCCCACGGACGGGGCGGGCGGGACCGCCTACGTGGACGTGGCCGAGGCGGGCCTGTCGATCGGCGGCAACGTCGACCTGATCCCCATGTGGCGGCTCGACCACGACACGCAGGAATGGGTGCCGCTGACCGGGGACGTCTACATGCTCCGAGCCGGGAAGTGGGTGCTGCTCTGATGCCGCTCCTCGCACCGTTCGCCAAGACCACCACGCCACCGGAGGACACGATGACACCTGAGCAGATCGCCGACCTGCAGGAGGTTCGGGACCGCGCCGTCAAAGCCCAGTCCGTGGGCGCCACGATCCTGTCGAACATGACGCAGGCCATCAAGGGCATCGACGCGATCCTCCAGCAGGGCAGCTCGTGAGCCGTCTGGGACTGCGTGGCGCGGCGATGATCCTGTGCGCCTACATCTGGACCCTCGTCGGCGTCGCCACCATTCTCGGCGCCGCCGCGACCCCACCCGGGACGTTCCACACCGCGCTGCCCATGCCGGTCCGCGCCGCGCTATGGCTCGCACCGGCCGCCGCCGCCGTCGGCCTCGCGTGGTCGCGTGAACACGACTGGATCGCCCTCGGGCTGCTCGTCCTCGGGCCGATGCTGCGGATCACGTCCTACCTGACCGCGTGGCTGCTCTACCTGACCGGGCACGAGGGGTTGAGCACCGGCTGGTACTCGGCCGCGATCCACGTCGCGCTCCTCGGCCTCGTCGCCCTCACCGCAGCCATCCACCGCCCCGCAACGCCCGGCCACACAGGGGAGTGACCCGTGAGCACCGCTGCCATTGTTGCTCTCGCCACCGTCCTGTCCACGCTCATCACCGCCGCCATCACCTACGCCGTGGCCAAGCTCGGCCGCGCCACGTCGCAAGAGTCCACCGAGGTTCAGCGGTTCGCCGCTCAGATCGAGGGCTACAAGGGCCTGCTCGAGGAGACCCGGCGAGTCCACGGCGAGCGGCTCAGGGCACTCGAGTCCGACGTCGCCACCCTCACCGGACAGAACGGCACCCAGGCCGCCCAGATCACTGCACTGGAAACGGAGAACACGCAGCACACCCAGCGGATCGGACTGCTGGAGAAGGCGCTCGCCGCGGCCCGCCGCTACGTAGGCGACCTGATCGCCGCGATCCACGCCCTCGGGGGAACCCCACCCGACCCGCCCGCCGACTACACGGCCGACTGACCCCCGCACGCACCTCGAAGGAGACACCATGGCATTCAACGACACAGCCCTGACCGAGGACGGCGCGGCGCTCGCCGCCGCCTACCCCTACCTGTCCCTGCACACCACCGGCGGCGTCTCGTCCTCGGCCAGCGAGTCGACCGCGGCCCGCCAGCCCGCCGGCTGGGCCAACAGCAACGGCGACCTGTCCGCGGCCGACATCGCGTTCACCGGGGGCGCGGCGTCCGGCCCCGTCGTCCGGGTCGGCTACTGGTCCGCGCAGACCGGAGGCACCTACGGCGGCGGCTGCCTCCTCACCGGAGACCAGACCTTCAACGCGGCAGGCGAATACACCGTCGACAGCATCACCGAGCCCGTCACCTCCTCCTGACCCCGCCCGCTCTACCCGTAGGAGGAAACTGTGGCCGTCGACTTCCGCTCGATCGGGCAGGTCCAGGTCTGGTCGACCGCGCCCTCGGCCACGTTCACCTGCCCCAAGCCCGCCGGCCTGGCCGTCGGCGACGTCATGGTGGCGGCGGTCCTGACCAACGGGGTCGGCATCGACCTGCCCGCCGGGTGGACCGGCCTGTACTACCTGACCGCCGCAGGCAACCCCAACCAGCGGGTCATGTGGAAGGTGGCCGACGCCGCCGACGCCGCCGCCGCGTCGTTCACGTTCACCACCACCACGGCCACCTACGGCTCCGCGGAGGTCTGCGCCTACACCGGGGTCGACCAGGCCAACCCCATCGACTTCACCTGCGTCCCGGTCGACACGACCGCGAGCCTGTCGGCCTTCACCATCCCCGCCGCCACGGTCGTCACCGAGGGCGCCGTCCTGATCGGCGGCGCCGGAGCCAACACCGGCGTCACCACGCAGGTCTGGTCCCAGCCGACCAGCCCCGGCCAGTGGGCCGACGAATGGAACCCCGCCACCGGCACCGGCGGCGCCAGCTCCGCGTCCGGCGGCAAGTCCCACGTCCGCGGCCACTACCTGACCCCCCTCGCGGCCGGCTCGTCCACGGGCGCCGTCACGTTCACCCTGTCCGTGTCCCGCGCCGGGGACGCCTGGTTCGCCGGGCTGCGCCCCTCCGGTGGTGGCGGCGCGGTCACCCCGATCCTGCTCACCCGCGTCGTCGGCGTCGGCGGAACCCCCACCACGGGCCGCGTCATGGCCCGCGTCTCCAACGCCACCGCCGCCAAGCTCAAGGTCGCCACCGACCAGGCCATGACCACCGGCGTCGTCACCGGCCCGCCCGTCACCCCCGATGCCAACGGCAACGCCCACCTGACCGTCAGCGGCCTGACTGCCGGCACTCGGTACTACTACCGGGTCGTCATGACCGACAGCGACGGCGCCGACCACGACGACACCGCCGCCACCATCGGGTCGCTGCGCACCGCCCCGTCCGGCGCCGCCTCATTCAACATCGACTTCGGCTCCTGCACCGACTCCACCGACTCCGACTCCCTCGCGGCCATCGGCGCACGCGACGACGACCTGTTCCTCCACCTGGGCGACCTCTACTACGCCGACGGGTCCGGCACCGACCTCGCGAACGTCCGCGCCAAGATGCTCGCCAAGGTCAGTGCCGCCAACCACCAGGCCGTGTTCGCCACCCGCCCCATCGTCTACATCCCCTCCGACCACGACGGGATGAACAACAACTCCACCGCGGGCACCGACCCCACCGCCTGGGCCAACTGGAACACCGCGTTCCGCGAATACTTCCCCACCCCCGCCATCCCCGCCACCGGCTGCTACTACACGTTCACCTGGGGCCGGGTCCGGTTCGTCGTCACCGACACCCAGTCCTTCAAGATGAACCCGTCCACCACCGAGTCGCCCACCAAGACGTCCCTCGGCGCGACGCAGAAGCAGTGGATCAAGGACGCCATCACCGCGGCCACCGAGCCGCTCATCATTGTCGTCAACGCGCAGCCGTGGATCGGCTCCCCCATCGCCGGCGACGACTCATGGCTCGGGTTCACCACCGAACGCACCGAGATGGCGAACTTCTACGCCGCGTCCGGCAAGAACATCGTCCTCACCGGCGGAGACCAGCACTGCCTCGCCGCCGACGACGGCAGCAACTCCCCCGGCGGCGTCCCGATCTTCCACGCGGCCCCCTTCAACAACACCGCCTCCCGCAAAGGCGGCCCCTACTCCGCCGGCCAGTACCCCGCCTCCGGCTCCTCCCTCGTCCAGCAGTACGGACGCTTCGCCATCACCGACGACGGCACCCAAATCAGCCTCGCCTACACCGGCTACGACTCCACCAACGCCGCCCACGTCACCCTCACCAAGACCTACACCACCGCCACCACCACCCACCACGGGACCGGCTCCGGAGCCCGCAGCAGGGTCGGCGCCGCCGCCGGCCACGCCCCCGCGCCAGCCATGCCCACCGGCGACCTGCCACCCGACGCGCTCGCCACTGCC
>NZ_VOHR01000240.1 GCF_009192725.1 Segeticoccus rhizosphaerae
CAGGCCCGCGGCATCGGTGACGTCGGCCGGGACGACGAGCATGCGGCCCTCGGCCACCGCCTCGAGCTGGGACTGCCTCCTGGCCGAGACGGCCACGACCGCTCCGCGCGCCTGCAGCTCACGGGCGACCGCAGCCCCGATCCCGCTCGAGGCGCCCACGACCCAGGCGACCTTCTCGTGCAGGTCCATCCAGCCTCCCTCGTCGTCCTGGATCGTCTGCGTCCTGCTCGGGTCAGGTCAAGGTATCGGTTCGCGGCGGCGGGAAGTTGTCGATCTGGACCGCTGGCACCGGGTCGGCCAGCGTGAAGCCGAGCACCTGGCTGAAGAAGTACGCTTCCGCCTCGAGCGCGGCCACGATGTTCTCCGCCCTGCGGAACCCGTGGCCCTCACCTTCGAAGAGGACCAGCGACACCGGAAGTCCCTTGCGCCGCAACGCGTCGGCCATCAGCTCGGCCTGGCCTCGTGGGACGACCTCGTCCTCGGTGCCCTGCAGCAGGATCATCGGGCTGCCCAGCCGGTCGAGGTGCTCGATCGGTGAGCGGGCGGCATACGCGTCCTTGGCCTCGGGGTAGGGGCCGACGAGGCCGGTCGGGTACTGCGACTCGAACTTGTGCGTGTCACGGGCGAGGGCGGCGAGGTCTGAGATGCCGAAGTGGCTCGCCCCGGCCGCGAAGACGTCTCGGAAGGTCAGCGCCGCGAGGGTGGTGTATCCGCCGGCGCTTCCGCCGTGGATGGCGAGCCGGGCGCGGTCCACCCGTCCCTCGTCCGCCATCGCCACGGCGCCGGTCGCGCAGTCGTCGACGTCGACGAGGCCCCAGCGGCCCTTGAGCCGCTCGCGGTAGGCGCGGCCGTAGCCGGTGCTGCCGGAGTAGTTGACCTCCAGCAGCGCGAACCCACGGCTGGTCCAGTACTGGTCGGAGGGGGAGAAGGCCGGCGGCGCCATGCTGGTGGGGCCGCCGTGCGAGGAGACGATGAGCGGGGGCAGCTCGCCTTCCGGGGCCGTGAAGTCGGCGTTCGCCGGCCGGTGGAAGAAGCCGTGGACGGTCTCACCATCGGTGTTCTGCCACGACACCCGTTCGGGCCGGCTGAGGTAGCGAGGGTCGACCCGTTCGTCGCTGGAACGGCGCAGCACCTCGGTCGAGCCGTCGACCAGGCTGACCCGCACCACGGCAGACGGCGCGTCGACGAACCCGCCCATGAAGACCACCTGGTCGGCGGCGACGGCAAGCGAGCCGTATGCCGTGGCGCCGGTCTCGAGCAACCTCACCTGCCCGTCGGCCGGGTCCAGCAGGCCCATCCGGGCGAAGCCGTCCTCCAGCCAGGTGCACACGACGCGGCCGTCGCCGGTGAACCCGTAGGTGCTGGTGCCGAGCTGCCACTGCGGTTGCCCGAACTCACGATCCAGAGACAGGAGCGGCGACGCCGACGACTCCGGGGAGGTGAGGTCACCGGCATACAGGTTGGCGAAGCCGGTGTGGTCGGAGAGGTGCACGAGACGCCCGTCCGGCGCCCAACGCGGTTCGCCGACCGTCCGGCCGGGAGCACCGGCCCAGATCTGCCGATCGGTGAGGTCGCCTGCCGCGTCGAGGGTTCCGAGCCACACCGTGGTGTCGTCCCACGGCATGTTGGGGTGGTCCCACTGCAGCCACGCGAGGTGGGTGCCGTCGGGGCTGAGCTCCGGCCCCACCACGAAGTCGGTGTCGCCGACGAGGACGGTGCCGCCGTCGCCGTTCGGCCCCTCGAGGTCAAGGCGCACGAGCGTGTTGACCGGCTCGGCCTGTGGGTCGGAGTGGTCCTCGCGCACCGCGTAGGCGACCCCGCGCTCGGTGTCGAGCCGCAGGTCGCCGTAGCGCAGGGTGCCCTCGGGCGTGATCGCGTGCGGTGCGGGGTCGTCGCGGTCGAGACGGTAGACGCGCTGGTCGACGAAGTTGACGAACAGGACCAGCCCGTGCCGGACGGCGTAGGCACCGCCGCCGTACTCGTGGACGCGGGAGCGCACGTTGTAGGGCCCGGGTGTGACGTCCTGCCGTGCGCCGCCAGGGGTGCACCGGACCAGCACCGAGCGCCCGCCGTCGCCGGGCCGCGACTCGATCCAGTAGACGTCGCCGTCGTCGAGTCGCACAGCACCGAGGCCCACGGTGTCCCCGGCCACCGACGCGGCACTGACCGGGGAGCGCCAGGCGCCGAAAGGACGGGTGACGGGAGACGAGGTGGTCATGGCCGCCACTCTGGTGGACATCGATCGCGCCCACAACCCGGCCGCACGGTGCCCACGTCGGCGGGCCCGAGCTGACCGCGGCAAGCCCCTCGTCCTCCGGCCCCCTCACCATGCGTGCCCCCGGCAGGATTCGAACCTGCGACCTACCGCTTAGGAGGCGGTTGCTCTATCCCCTGAGCTACGAGGGCGGGGCGCAGCCGTCATACGAGATTGCTGCGGGGACGAGGCTACTGGATCCAGCCGGCCGGCCCGAACACTGCCCGAGGCCGAAGTCACCGTCCGTCGCTCGCACTCAGCTCGTCTTCTCCACCCTGCGATCAGTTGATCGGAATTTGATGGTGACGTCTTCCGTCCGTGCATACACGGTCTTCGGTCAGGCTCCTGTGACCTGCACTGGCTCGTCAGGTTCCGCGAGGATCTGGCGTACCTTGTCACCCGGTAGCTGGGAGTACCACGCCACCGCGAGCACGATGATGGTCAGGATGATGTTGGCGATGATGCCGCCGTCGAACCCGTAGACGTTCGCCTGGCCGGCATCGGTCACGGCCGCGCCGGAGTAGCTGCCGAGGTAGCTGACCACAGTGATGCCGCCGAACCAGAGCAGCACCCACCAGCCGTGCTTGAAGTCCAGCTGCGGGGCACGACGGTTCGGGCCGCGATCCGTGAGCTCGAAAATCCCCAGGAACACGTAGCCGAGCACCACGGCCAACATCATCTTCCAGACCTGGTCCCAACCGGCCCAATACATGATCAGGTTGCTGGACAGCACCGCCAGGAAGACGATGACCCACGGTGCCTTGGACCGGTAGGGGCGCTCCACCTCGGGGACCTGCTTGCGGAAGGTGACCAGTGTGATCGCTCCGATGCCGAAGGACAGTACGGTCAGCGAGGTGACGATGCCGACCAGCGCCTGCCAACTCGGGAACGGCAGGAAGAAGATACAACCCACGATCCATGCGAGGATCAGGCTCGGC
Organism: Segeticoccus rhizosphaerae; assembly: GCF_009192725.1. Lineage (GTDB taxonomy): Bacteria > Actinomycetota > Actinomycetes > Actinomycetales > Dermatophilaceae > Segeticoccus > Segeticoccus rhizosphaerae. The sequence continues at coordinate 3,193 of NZ_VOHR01000240.1, forward strand.
CACGGCACGCCGTTGTTGTTGACCTTCGCCAGCACGGCCGGCGCGTTCTTGTTGCGGGCCATCGCATACGACATCCGGGCGGTGACGCCGGTGTAGATCAGCCCGGTGTCACCGGGCGAGATGAACGCGTCGGCATACAGCAGGCCGGCCAGCCAGCCCATGCCGAGGACCGTGGCGAGGGTGGCCAGCGGGCTGAAGTTGCCCGCGTCGCTGCCGGTCTTGATCAGGCTGCCGACGTCGTGCCAGCCGTGTGCGGCCAGCGCCGACGGGTCCTGCGCGCCGATGAAGGCGATCTGCAGCAGGATGTAGAGGACGCCGCAGATCAGCACCGAGCCGATCAGCGTCAGCGGCACGTTCCGCTTGGGGTTGTTCGTCTCACCGGCCAGCTCGATGCCCTGCCGCCAGCCCAGGAAGGAGAACGCGATACCCGCGGCTGGGATCGCCTCGAACGCGCTCTTCAGGCCATAGGGCGCGAACCCGTTGCCGTCCTTGGTGTCGAGGCTGAAGTTCGTGAAGTGGAATGCGGATACGATCACCGCGACGATGACCAGCACCATCATGCCCAGCTTCCACCACACCATCACGTTGTTGATCCGCGCGAACCACCTGACACCGAGGTAGTTGACCGCGACGAACAGCGCCATCAACGCGATCGCGATGATCAACCCGGCGCCGGTGAGGGTGGCGTTGTCGTGCTCCAGCCAGTGCAGGTATGACGTGGCGTAGGTCAGCACGGCCGAGACCTCGACCGAGGCGACGGCCGCACAGGAGAGCCAGGTCACCCAGCCCGACGAGTAGCTGGCGAACGAGCCCCACGCGTAGTGCGGGTACCGCGCGACACCACCGCTGCGCGGGAACATCACGCCGAGTTCGGCATAGCTGAGGCCGATGAACAGGAACATGATCGTGCCGACGATCCAGGAGATGATCGAGGCCGGTCCGGCTTGCGCGGAGGCGTGCAGCGAACTGAACAGCCACCCGGAGCCGATGATGGAGCCGATCGCAGTGAAGAGGAGCCCGATCGTGCCGAAGTCCTTTTTGAGGCGAACGTCATCGCCTGCGGCCACGCCGCTGCCCTCGACCTTCATTGACATTGCATACTCCCGTCGTCCGGGGTCTGTGGACCTGAACGGTTGGCATCTGACGCCCGGACAGTTATCTGCCCCGTTCCTCTCGCCAGCAAACGTTGCAGCGAACCTGCCCACGATGCTCCACCGCGTGTGCTGGAACGGCACCCCGGTGGCCGGTGAGCGCTCGCAGACGCTGCTGGCCGTGCTCGCCCAACACCGGGGGGGCGCCACCACCGCTCAGCTGGTCGCCCTCGACGCGGACCGCGGGCTGCCGGGAGATCGATGCCGTCGCGTGGGTGGGGGTCGTGATCGGTGTTCACGCGACGACTGTGTGGCCGGGCAGATCCACGGCGGCTGCACGCCGGTTCCACGGACTCCCGTCCCGCTTCACCGGGCCCGAACCTGCCGGTGACCGGCAAATTCAGGTGTGGCTCTGGCCGCCCGCCCCCGTAGGGTGAGGCGCGTGCCAGCCGCCCGAACCGTGCCCACGACCGCGCCCGACGTCGTGCAGGTGCAGCGACGCACGGTCCGCACCCTGGTCGGGAGCCAGATGCTCGGCGGGGTCGGCGTCTCGAGCGGTATCGCGGTCGGCAGCATCCTCGCCGAGGACCTGCTCGGGTCCCCTGACCTGGCCGGTCTCGCCAACACCGCCCAGGTCCTGGGAGCGGCCGTCCTGACCGTCCCGATGGCACGGCTCATGGCGGCCCGCGGCAGGCGCGCCGGCCTCGTCGCGGGTTATGCGACCGGAACCCTCGGCGCGGCACTGGCGGTCCTGGCCGGCATACGTGGCTCCTTCCTCCTGTTGTTGTGCGCCACCGCGTTGTTCGGGGCAGCCACCGCGTCCAACAGCCAGGCCCGGTATGCCGCGGCCGACCTTGCGCGCCCGGAGCACCGCGGTCGCTCCCTCGCCCTCGTGGTCTGGGCGACGACGGTCGGCGCGGTCCTCGGGCCCAACCTGATCGGCCCGGCCGGCCGGCTCGCCCGAGGACTCGACATCCCCGAGCTCGTGGGGCCGTTCGTGTTCAGCATGGTCGGCTTCGTCCTCGGCGGTGTGCTGCTGTGGATCCGGTTGCGGCCCGACCCGCTCCTGCTCGCCCGACGTGCTGCGATCGACGCCGGCGACGACACCCAGACCCATGGATCGCTGCTCCGGGGCCTTCGGGTCATCCGCGCCTACCCGGCCGCCTTGCTCGGACTCGCCGCCGTCGCGATCGGACACACGGTGATGGTCGGCGTGATGGTGATGACGCCGCTGCACATGCACCACGGCGGCGCGGAGCTGCGGCTCGTCGGCTTCGTCATCAGCATCCACGTGCTGGGCATGTACGCGTTCTCCCCGGTCACCGGTCTGCTGGTGGACCGGATCGGCGAGCGGGCGGTCATCCTCGCCGGCGTGGTCGTCTTCCTCGCCGCGGCGGTGCTGGCGGGGCGTGCGCCGGAGGGCTGGTCGGGGCTGCTGACGGCCGGTCTCTTCCTGCTCGGGCTGGGCTGGTCGTGCACCAGGGCATGGTGCCGCCGCAGGACGTGCACGCGGAGCAGAGCGTGGTCGGCGGGATGCTGCTGTCCAAGGACGCGATCGCCGACTGCATCGAGGTGC
>NZ_VOHR01000241.1 GCF_009192725.1 Segeticoccus rhizosphaerae
GCGTGCGATCGCCACGCTCGGCCTCGTCGGAGGGGCGCCCGGCGGCCTGCTGGCGATCGCGCTGCGGGTCGAGGTCACGGCCCGTTCGGTGCGGGCGGCCGCAGCGGCCTATGAAGCGGTCGACGCGGCCGTCGACCGGGCCCTCGACGAGGTGCAGGGCGAGCTGGTCCGGGGGGTCGGGCTCGCGATCGGGTCGGTGGCGCCGGAGGTGCTGCTGGGCGGCGGGGCGCTCGTTCTCGGCGACCGGCTTCACGACGCACTTCCGGACCCCGCGCAGGACGCACTCGAGGGGCTGCTGCTCCGCTCCGGCGTGTCGGCGGCGGCAGACGATCTCGCGCAGGACGCCGACGACCTCTGGCGCGCAAGCCTGTTCGAGGCCCCGTGGATCACCGACGTGGTCGCCGGTTCAGCACCGGAGCTCATGCAGGGCCTCGTCGAGGGCGCCGGGCCGTGGGCGGTGTGGGGCGTCAGGAGCGCGGCGTCAGCGACGGGTGCGCCCTGGCCGCCGACCTCCTACGAGGACGCGGTGGCCGTGATGATCGCGGGCGGTGCACTGTTCGGTGCCTTCGACGACCACGCGCCGCGCGAGGTGGGTCGCGTCGATCCGATGCCCGGGAGCCATCCACCCCGAGACCTGGCCGACCTGTTCAGTCAGGACGCCGGGCTCACCGATCACCGGGCCCACTCACGCGTCCGCATCGTGCAGGTCCCACAGCCGGACGGCAGCTCGGCGTGGATCGCGCAGATCCCGGGCACCCAGGAGTGGAGCCCACACGCCGGCACCAACCCGTTCGACCTCACCGGGGACCTGCACCTGATGGGTGGTGACACGACCACGGCGATGCGCTCGGTGCGCCGGGCCCTCGAGTCGGCGATGGCGGAGGCGGGCGTGCCTGCCGGTCAGCCGGTCCTGCTCAGCGGGCACAGTCAGGGCGGCATCGTCGCCGCGGCACTCGCCGCCTCCCCCTCCTTCCGCCGCCGCTTCCACGTCACCCGCGTCGTGACCAGCGGCGCACCCATCGCCCGGTTCGCGATTCCACCCTCCGTGCGCGTCCTCTCGCTGGAGCACGAGCAGGACATCGTGCCCCGGCTCGAGGGCCAGGCCAATCCCGACCGGGCCACCTGGGTGACGGTGCACCGGGACGTGTCCGGCGAGGTGCACGACCCGATCGCCGCGCACGACCGCACGCTCTATGCGGAGACTGCGCGCGACACCGAGGCCTCGACCGACCCGTCGCTCGTGGCGTGGCGCCGTGGCGAGGAGAGGTTCTTCCACGCCGGCGGCCGGATCCGTGAGTATGCCGTTGGCCGGGTGACTGGTCAGCCCTCGCCGGCCGGGCCCACCTCCGGCTCGGCCAGCTGCTCCGTCCCGCCGGCTCCGGGCACGCCGGCCCCGACCGACTCGAGCTCCAGCTCGGACTCGGCGTCCAGATCGGTTGCCGCGCCGCTGAACTGAGCCGAGTAGAGACGGTAGTAGGCACCTCGCTGCTCCAACAGCTGCTCGTGGCTGCCCTGCTCGACGATCTGGCCGGACTCCATCACGAGGATGAGGTCCGCGTCGCGGATCGTCGACAGGCGGTGCGCGATCACGAAGCTCGTCCGGTCGGTGCGCAGCGCATTCATGGCGCGCTGCACGAGCACCTCGGTGCGGGTGTCGACCGAGCTGGTCGCCTCGTCCAGGATCAGCAGGGACGGATCGGCCAGGAAGGCCCGCGCGATGGTGAGCAGCTGCTTCTCACCCGCGCTGACGTTGCTTCCCTCCTCGTCGATCACCGTGTCGTAGCCGTCGGGCAGCGTCCGCACGAACCGGTCGACGTACGTCGCCTCCGCCGCCTCGAGGATCTGTGCCTCGGTGGCCTCGAGGTTGCCGTAGGCGATGTTGTCGCGGATCGTGCCGCCGAAGAGCCAGGTGTCCTGCAGGACCATGCCGATCTGGCCGCGCAGGTCGTGCCGGGTCAGGTCGGTGAGGTCGACGCCGTCCAGGGTGATCCGTCCGGAGTCGAGCTCGTAGAACCGCATGACCAGGTTGACCAGGGTGGTCTTGCCCGCGCCGGTCGGCCCCACGATGGCGACCGTGTGGCCCGGGTCCGCGACCAGGGACAGGTCGTCGATGAGCGGCTTGTCGGGTTGGTAGCGGAACGACACGTGCTCGAACTCCACCCGCCCGTGCCGATCGGCGGGGAGCGACGTCCCGGTCCGCTCGGGCACCTGCTCGTGCGCGTCGAGCAGGTCGAAGACCCGCTCGGCCGAGGCCACCCCGGACTGCAGCAGGTTGGCCATCGAGGCGACCTGGGTCAGCGGCTGGGTGAACTGGCGGGAGTACTGGATGAACGCCTGCACGTCGCCGAGGCTCATCGAGCCTGAGGCGACCCGCAGCCCGCCGACCACCGCCACGATGACGTAGCTGAGGTTTCCGATGAACATCATCGCGGGCATGATGATGCCGCTGACGAACTGAGCCCCGAAGCTGGCCTGGAAGAGCTCCTCGTTCTTCTTCGCGAAGGAGGCCTCGACCTCCTTGGAACGACCGAAGACCTTGACCAGCTCGTGCCCGGTGAAGGCCTCCTCGATCTGGCCGTTGAGCTCACCGGTGTGGGTCCACTGCCGGACGAACAGCTTCTGCGAACGCTTGGCGATCTGCTGGGTCACGATGATCGAGACGGGGATCATCACCAGCGCGATGATGGCGAGCAGCGGTGAGACGACGAACATCATCACCAGGACACCGATCACGGTGAGCAACGACGTGAGCAACTGGCTCAGCGTCTGCTGCAGCGACTGCTGGATGTTGTCGATGTCGTTGGTGACCCGGCTCAACAGCTCGCCACGCGGCTGGTTGTCGAAGTAGCCGAGCGGCAGGGTGTTGACCTTCTCCTCCACCTGGCGGCGCAACCGCATCACGGTCCGCTGCACCGCGTCGTTGAGCAGGTAGCCCTGGATCCACATGAGCAGCGAGGCACCGACATACAGGGCGACGACGAGGAGCAGCACCCGACCGAGTGCGGCGAAGTCGATGCCGAGGCCCGGGGCGAGGGTGACGTCCGAGTTGGCCCGCATGCTCGCGAGCATGTCGGCGAAGTTGCTCTCGCCCTGGGCCCGTGCGGCTGCGATGGCCTGGTCGACCGTGATCCCCTGCGGGATCCGGCTGCCGATGAACCCGGCGAAGATGACATCGGTGGCGCGGCCGAGGATCTTGGGACCGAGCACACTCAGCCCGACACTGACCACCGCGAGGACCAGGACGGCGATCACGCGTGCCCGCTCCGGCCGCAGCTGTCGGATCAGGCGCTTGGCCGAGGGGCCGAAGTTCATCGACTTCTCGGCCGGCATGCCCATGCTGCCGAACTGGGGACCGCGCGACTGCGGCTTGTTGAGCCGCGGCGGAACGGCGGCCTGGCCCTCCGGCCCACCGGGCTGGGCGGGCTCGGTGTCGGGGGCGGGTGGCTCCTCGGGCCGCTGCCCGTGCTGGTCGGTCATGCCACCTCCTCCACGGCGAGCTGGGACTCGACGATCTCCACGTAGGTCGGGCAGGTCTCGAGCAACTGCTCGTGCCGCCCCACCCCCACGAGCCGGCCGTCCTCGAGCACGAGGATCTGGTCCGCGTCGGTGATGGTGGACACCCGCTGGGCCACGATGACGACCGTGGCCTCCCGCGTGTGCGGCCGCAGGGCCGCGCGCAGCCGGGCATCGGTCGCCAGGTCGAGCGCGGAGAAGGAGTCGTCGAAAAGGTAGACCTCGGGCTCGGCGACGAGGGCCCGCGCGATGCACAGGCGCTGCCGCTGGCCACCCGAGACGTTGGTGCCTCCTTGCGCGATCGGGGTCTCGAGCCCGTCCGACATCGCCTCGACGAAGTCACGCGCCTGCGCGACCTCGAGCGCCTGCCACAGCTGCTCGTCGGTGGCGTCGGGGTTGCCGTAGCGCAGGTTGCTGGCGACGGTGCCGGTGAACAGGTAGGGCCGCTGGGGGACGAGCCCGATGCGGTGCCACAGCAGCTCCGGATCGAGGTCACGCACGTCTACGCCGTCGATGCGCACCGTCCCGGCCGTGGTGTCGATGAGCCGGGCCAGCAGCCCGAGCAGGGTGGTCTTGCCGGCACCGGTGCTCCCGATGATGGCCGTCGTGCGGCCGGGAACCGCGCGCAGGGAGATGTCCTGCAACACGGGTTGGTCCGCACCGGGGTAGGTGAACCCGGCGTGGTCGAGCTCCACCAGGCCGCTGGCGACGGCTCGCACCGGCTGCGCCGGCGGCAGGACGGACGAGTGGGTCTGCAGCACCTCGCCGATCCGCTCCGCGCACACCGACGCGCGCGGGATCATGATCGCCATGAAGGTCGCCATCATCACCGACATGAGGATCTGCATGAGGTAGGTGAGGAACGCGGTGAGCGACCCGACCTCCATGGCGCCGCTGTCGACCCGGTGCCCACCAAACCAGAGCACGGCCACACTCGACGCGTTGAGGATCAGCATGACGGTCGGGAAGATGAGCACCATCAGCCGCCCGACGCCGACCGCGGTGGCGGTCAGGTCGGAGTTGGCCTCGCCGAAGCGCTGGGTCTCATGGGGCTCCCGAACGAAAGCCCGGACCACGCGGATACCGGTGATCTGCTCGCGCATGATCCGGTTGACCGCGTCGATCTTCTTCTGCATCAGCTTGAAGCCGGGCACCATGCGCCGGATGATCAAGCCGATCGAGATGACCAGGACGGGCACGGCCACGAGCATCAGCCAGGACAGCCCCACGTCCTGGCGCAGGGCCATGATGATGCCGCCGACGCACATGATCGGCGCCGCCACCATCATCGTGCAGCTCATCAGCACCAGCATCTGGACCTGCTGGACGTCGTTGGTGTTCCTCGTGATCAGCGACGGCGCGCCGAACTGGTTGACCTCCCGGGCCGAAAAGCTGCCCACCCGCGAGAACAGGGAGGTCCGCACGTCGCGCCCGAAGCTCATGGCGGTCTTGGCGCCGAAGTAGACCGCCACGACCGAGCAGATGATCTGCACCAAGCTGACGGCCAGCATCCAGATGCCGGTGTGCAGGATGTATCCCGTGTCCCCCACCGCGACACCCTTGTCGATGATGTCGGCGTTGAGGCTGGGCAGGTAGAGCGAGGCGATCGTCCCGACCAGCTGGAGCGCCACGACGGCGAGCAGCCAGGCCCGGTAGCGACCCAGTTGCGAACGCAGGAGTCGGATCAGCACGTGAGGTCTCCCGAGGTGGTGGCAACAGCGGGTATGCCGGGTGGGTGGGTGGCGAGCGTGCCGTCCAGCAGCACGTCGACGATCTGCGCCGGGGTCAGCAGGTGGTGGTCGGCGATCTGGGCATGACTACCCGAGAACGTGAGCAGCCGCATCAGATGGATCAGCTCGGCGGGCTCCACGCGCAGCAATCCACGGTCGGGCTCGATCAGGGCAAGCATGCGGGCGTGGGCCTGGTCCCGCCACGGATCGGCTCCGCCCTCCTCGCAGTTGTCCCGCGCCCGGGGTGGCTCGATCATGCCCACGGCCGCCATCAGGGCAAAGACGTCGAGGAAGCGGTTCTGCACCACTCGCACGATGTCGGTCAGCCGGTCCCGGAGGTCCTGGTCGGGGTCGACCGCCATCAGTCCGTCGACCAGCTTGCCGGGAGCGAAGGCGGCCCGGATCGCCTCGTCGACCAGCTCGTCCTTGGAGTCGAACACCCGGAAGATCGTCCCCTCGGCCACGCCGGCGGCCTCGGCGATCTGCCGGGTCGTCACGTCGCGCCCGTGCTCGAGGAGCAGCCCCAGCGTCGCTTCGATGAGCAGCGCCCGCCGCTCGTCGCGCGGCAGCGGCGTAGCGCGTCCCGACCGCCCGGATCGGGCAG
>NZ_VOHR01000242.1 GCF_009192725.1 Segeticoccus rhizosphaerae
GCCGCTGGACCTGTCCGGTCACGCTGCCAAGGTCCTCTCCCGACGGTGGAGGTGGACCAGCGGGACCATCCCGCCGCACCCAAGGTTCGCGGATGAGCGGTCACTTTCGCCGTCGCGGAAGTCATTTGCCGGCTGCTGCTGCACCTGCCCGACGAATTGGTGCCGCTCGTCGTGCTCCCGGCCACGTTCCTAGTCTGGGGAGTCGCCACGAGGTACCTAGCGGTACGACGGAATCCGTAACCGGACATGAGTAGGGAGCCGATACGCGCCCCTCAGGTCTAGGTCGCTTAGCGTGGCATCGCCCGGCGCGCAATCCAAGGCCTGTGGCGGGTTTCAGGGCCCGATGCCCGGCCAGGAGGGCGTGATTCCCAGCCCCGGGGCCATACTCACCAGATAGGAAACGGCTTCGTTGAGTCGGCGCACCAGCGCGCTGTCCTCGAGGAGGACGCGGGTCGGCTCCACGACAGCTGGGTCGATGAACGCGCTCCGGCTCAGGACGTGTTCCGCCACGTCGGCGCACCACGCTACAGCGAGCACGCCATGGTCCTGCGCCGTGGCCGGCTCGGCCCCGTGGATCACGTTGCGCAGGTGAGCGCGAGCCCGGTGGGTGGCGCCGCGATCCGGACGGTGCCGCGGCGTCAACCAGCGCCGCACCGGCCGACGGACGGCGATCGCCAGGCCGCGGTGTACGAGATCCGTCCCTACCGCCTCCCACATCCCTGATCCGAGGGTGTTGATCGCGTGGATGACGGGGATCGGCTGTGACGGTGCGGCCTGAGTGAGCCGGGCAGCCCATGCCCTGGTGAGCGGGTCCGAGGGGCTGACACCGGTGGCCCGCACCTGCGGCTCGTCGTCGGTGCCAGCCCAACCCGCCGCGCCACTGTCAAGGACGTCGAGGAGTGCTCCTGCGGTGATCGCCACGCGCAGGGTCCCCACCCGTGGCCGCAGCAACTGTTCATCTTGCCCCAACAGCCACAGCACCTGTGCCACCAACAGCTCCGCCATTCACTGACCCTCCCACGTCCAGAGGGGCCCACGCGGACTGAAGCGGCCGACTCCATGACGCCCGCTGGGTGGCTGTGCAGGGAGGACGGCGCCAGACGGGAGAGCACCACGGCCCCCGCTGTCGCAGGTCACTCCGCAAAGGAATCCCGCCACGGCACACGGTTGACGCATCAGCGATCCATGCGCCATAAGCCGAACCACCTACGGGAACGAGCAGGGCGAAACGGGTCAGCGAGCCTGCGTGAGGGACCATCGTCGCCGTATAGGTCGTCCGGATCTCGTACCGGGACGGGGGCCCTCTACGGGGCGGTTCCGGTGATGGTGCTTGGTGCCCTCGTCGGCAGAGCCGGCGTAACCAACCGCGCAAGGCGGCAATAACCCGGACGACCCGCGCTCAGCCTTCCCAAGATTGATGATCGAGCAGGACGACCAGTCCTTGCCGAACTGGATCGGGCGAGGGTCCATCAGAGTGCAGAGCGATGGTGCCCCCGAACCGGAGTAGACAACCCGTGATCCGATGCGGCAGCGGGAGAGTGCGCAGAGCGCGGGCAAGATTCCCGGCGACAACACGTGGCAGAACGCGCCAGTCCGTCCCGAGCTCCTCGTCCACAGAACCGCCCCAACCCGGTGCTGGAAACGCACCGCCGACTCATGCTGGCGTTGACGTCCAATGGTGGACCGCCGCGCCGGTAGTCGAACCAGACCCAACGGCGCCGAAGGAGCCGAGATGACCATTCACAAACTCCCGGTCAACGGCAGGACCACCGCCCGCGACCTCCTCACCGTCGCCGAGGTCTGCGCCGAGCTCGGCGTGGCTAGATCCACCTTCTACGACTGGCGCGCCGCACACAAAGGACCCCATGGCCTCAAGCTGCCGAATGGTGAGGTCCGCATCCGCCGGGACGAGCTCGACCGCTGGCTGAAGTGCCTGGAAGAGATGGCATGACGCCCATGTCCCACCGCCGGCTCACGCCGGGTGACCTGACGTGACGCGCTCCGACCCCACCGCGTTCAACGTGCGCATCTGGGACATCCGGGCTCGAAAGGGTCGCAGCCGGAATGGGTACGTCGTGCGACGGCTCGTGGCCGGCCGTTCCCACCAACGCACCTTCGCCACGCGCAAGCTCGCCGATTCCTTCCGTACCAGCATTGTCGTCGCCGCCCGAGAAGGGTCTGCGTTCGACCCACAGAGCGGCCTGCCCACCGTCCTGACGGACATCGGCGTGAGAACGACCTGGTACGAGCATGCCTGCGCCTTCGTTGACCTCAAGTGGGACCACGTCTCGGCCCGCCACCGCAAGGGGATCGCCGAGGCCCTCACCACCGTGACCTGTGCCCTGGTGATCGACCCCGACAGCGCTCCGCCCGGTGGCCTGAGGCTTGCCTTGATGGGCTGGTCGTTCAACAAGACCGCCCGGGGTGCAACGGCACTCTCAGAGGCGGGCGTCCCGCCCCAACAGTGGGCATCAAGCCTGCGATGGATGGAACGCCGCTCGGAGCCGCTCGCGCGCTTGGCGCAACCCGAGGTCGTGCGCCGAGGCTTGGACGCCAATCTCGACGACGCTCGAAGGCAAACCAGCCTCCTCCGCGACCGTTAGACGGAAGCGATCTGCCTTCTACAGCGCCTTGGCCTACGCGGTCGAGCTCGGCCAGCTGCAAGCGAATCCCTGGACAAGCTGAGGTGGTCCCCCCCACCGCACACGGACAACGTCGATCGGCGCGTTGTCGTCAACCCGGACCAAGCGCGCAGACTGCTCGGCGAGGTGGCCAGGGCACGCCCGGCCCTGGAAGCGTTCTTCGCGTGCATCTACTTCGCCGCCATGCGCCCCTCAGAGGTGCGCCACCTGCGGGTTCAGGACTGTGTCCTGCCCGAGTCCGGGTGGGGCACCCTCCTCCTCGCGGGGTCCACCCAAGAAGCGGGACGGGGCTGGACCGACTCCGGAGAGGGCAACGAGGATCGCGCACTCAAGCACCGAGCGATGCGCCAAGTCCGGCCGGTGCCGGCCACCCCCGAGCTGGTTGCCATCCTCCGCCGGCACGTGGACGCCTTTCCGCCGGGCACCGGTGGCCGGTTGTTCGTGACGCGCACCGGTCGTGCCGGTGTCCCCTTGGTCGCGCCATACTCCAAGCCGATCTCGATGGGGATTGTCTACCGGACGTGGTCAGCGGCCCGTCGGGAGGCGCTCACGGAGACGGAGGCGGCCTCCCCGCTTGCCCGACGGCCGTACGACCTGCGCCACGCCGCCGTATCGCTGTGGCTGAACGCCGGAGTCCCCGCCACCCAGGTGGCCGAGTGGGCAGGGCACAGCGTGAACGTCCTGCTACGTGCCTACGCGTCCTGCGTCGCCGGCCAGGAGGACCTTGCCATGTCGCGCATCGAGTCCATCCTGCGGCAGTAGCCCTTCGCTCGCCTCAGCTGGTTGACCGCATTTGCCCGCGTACTGCCCGCGAAGACCCGTAGAACGCCGGTTTTGCCCGGTGACGGCCGGATCAAAGGGGGCGGGCCCCCGACCAGCGTCTCCGCAGGTCAGGGGCCCGTTCGCGCACGTGGTGGCAGGTGAAGGATTCGAACCTTCGAAGCTTTCGCGACGGATTTACAGTCCGCTCCCATTGGCCGCTCGGGCAACCTGCCGTGGTGCAGGTGGCAGGATAGCAACAGGCCCGCGGGGCGCGTCCAATCGGCGCCGGCGGGATGATCGCGAACGGCACCGACCCGAGGAGTTCCATGGCCGACTCATCCTTCGACATCGTCAGCAAGGTGGACCGCCAGGAGGTCAGCAACGCGCTCAACCAGGCCAGCAAGGAGGTCGGTCAGCGCTACGACTTCAAGAACATCGGCGCCGACATCGCCTGGAGCGGTGACACGATCGTCATGAAGGCGAACAGCGAGGAGCGCGTGCGCGCCGTCCTCGACGTGTTCCAGACCAAGCTGGTCAAGCGCGGTGTCTCGCTGAAGACGCTGGATCTGAGCAACGACGGGGACCCGAAGCCCAGCGGCAAGGAGTATCGACTCGAGGCGACCCTCAAGGAGGGCATCAGCCAGGAGGACGCCAAGAAGGTGTCCAAGCTGATCCGGGACGAGTTCGGCAAGAAGGTCAAGGCCACGATCCAGGGAGACGAGCTGCGGGTGTCGGGCAAGTCGCGCGACGACCTGCAGGCGGTCCAGCAGATGCTCAAGGGCGCCGACCTCGACGTGGCCCTGCAGTTCGTGAACTACCGCTAGCCCGCGCACCGCGCTTTCTGTGCCTCAACCCGGTTCGCAGGGACGAAGAGGCGGGTGACAGCGCTCTGACTGACAGAAAGCGGGGTGGGCCGAGCATGGGTGGAGGCGTCCGGGCCGCCACGCAGTCGTCACCGACGCGGTCACGCAAGCTGGCGGTGCTCGTCGTCCTCGGAGGGCTGAGCGCATTCGGTCCGCTGTCGATCGACATGTACCTCCCGGCCCTGCCGCGCATCGCCGGGGACCTGTCGACCAGCGACACCCTCGTCCAGATCACCCTTACGGCCTGCCTGGTCGGTCTCGCCCTGGGGCAGGCCCTGGCTGGCCCGCTCAGTGACACGCTCGGGCGCCGCAGGCCGCTGCTCGCCAGCCTTGTCGTGTATGCCGTCGCGTCGGTGCTCTGCGCCGTGGCACCCTCGATCTCCCTGCTCATCGCGATGCGCCTGTTGCAGGGGCTCGCCGGCGCCGCCGGGATCGTCATCGCCAGGGCGGTGATCCGAGACCTGCGCGAGGGACCGGCGTTGGCGCGCCTCTTCGCCATGGTGATGATGATCAACGGACTGGCGCCCATCCTGGCGCCGGTGGTCGGCGGGCAGGTGCTGCGGTTCGGCTCCTGGCGCTGGGTGTTCGTGATCCTTGCCGTCCTCGGCGCGCTCCTGTTGGCAGCGGTGGTCGCGTGGCTGCCCGAGTCGTTGTCGCCGGATCGGAGGCACGCGGGCAGCATCGCGCGGACGCTGCGCACATTCGTCTCCCTCGCCCGCGACCGGACGTTCGTCGGCCACCTGCTGACCATCGGGCTGAGCTTCGGCGCGATGTTCGCCTACATCTCCGCGTCACCGTTCGTGCTGCAGCAGCTGCGCGACCTCACCCCGCAGCAGTTCAGCCTGGTGTTCGGCGCCAATGCGGTTGGCCTCGTGGTCTGTTCGCAGCTCACCGGAGTCCTCGTCGGACGCGTCGACCCGTCCCGCCTGCTGCGCCTCGGCGTCGTCCTGCAGGTGTGCGGGACGGTGGGCGTGCTGCTGGTTGTCGCGAGCGGTCCGCTGTGGGGGTTGCTGGTCGCACTGTTCGTCTCCGTCGCCACGATCGGCCTGATCATGCCCAACGCCACGGCGCTGGCGTTGGCCGACCACGGTGCCCACGCGGGCACCGCCTCGGCGATGCTCGGCACCGTCCAGTTCCTCGTCGGCGCCCTGGCCCCGGTCCTGATGGGCATCGGCGGCATGGGGCAAGCCACCGGAATGGGAGTGGTCATGACGGCGCTCGCGGCAGCGTCGCTGGTCGCGTGCTTCGGCCTTGCCCGCGCGAGGGTGGCGGCCTGAACCTTGACCATGGACAGCGAAGGGGCGTCGGAGCGCCACGGGTCGGCGCCGGTCGATGCCGTGCTCGTCGCCACGACCTCCACCAACCTCCCGGTGGGCCAGCCGACCGTGCTGCGCCGCGTGGGAGGTGTGACCCTGTTGCACCGCGCGCTCGCCTCGCTGCAGCGGGCAGGAGTCCGGCGGGTCGTCGTGGTGGCAGGGCAGCGCAGCGAGCGCCTCCAGGCAGCGCTGCGCACCGAGCCGCTGGACGTCGAGCTGGTCGTCGACCCGGACCGCCAGCACG
>NZ_VOHR01000243.1 GCF_009192725.1 Segeticoccus rhizosphaerae
CAGCAGGTCTGCGGCGCGGTCGTCGGTGCCGGAGATCGCCACCTGCAGGGGGCCGGTCGCCGCGGCCTCGGCCGCGGCGAGTGTCCAACCGGCAAACCGGGGATCCCGGGACGCCACGGCGCCGCCTGCCGCGATCGCGTCGTCCGCCGCCTCACGGTGACGCGTCGACCCGGTCAGTGCGGAGTAGGTGAGCAGGGCCCCAGCCAGCGCGGAGGTGCCGCAGGGTTCGGCGTTGTCTCCCTGGCTCGCCGGTCGGGTGAACAGCTCCTCGGCGTCGTCCGCGGTGTCGTGGAAGGCTCCCGACTCGTCGCGGAAGTGCTCCAGCGCCGTGTCGAGGACTCCGCCGGCGGCCGCCAGCCACCGCGAGTCGAAGGTCGCCTGGTGCAGCGCGAGCAGCCCCTCGGCCAGGTCGCCGTGGTCGTCGGCCACACCGGCCGCGTGGCCCGCGGACCCGCCCCGCGACGACCGGCGCCATCGCCCGTCGACCTGATGGACGCTGAGCAGGAACTCGGCGCAGTCGACGGCAGCGCGCACCCAGTCGTGCTCTTCGAGCAGGGCACCGGCCTCCGCCAGTGCGGCGATGGTCAAGCCGTTCCAGGCGGTGACCACCTTGTCGTCCGTGGTCGGCTGAGGTCGCTGCCCGCGAGCCACCCGTAGCCGCTCACGGATGGCGCTCCACCAGTCCGCGTCGTCCGGGTCGGCGCGCAGCTGGAGGGTGGACAGACCACGTTCGAAGGTGCCCGCCTCGGTCACGCCCAGCAGCTCGGCGGCTCGGCGGCCGTCCTCGTCCCCGAGCACGTCGGTCAGCTGGGCGGGTGACCAGGCGTAGGTCAGCCCCTCGACCCCCTCGGTGTCCGCGTCGAGGGACGAGGCGAAGCCGCCCTCGGGCGTGCGCAGGTCCCGCAGCAGGAAGTGTGCGGTCTCGCGGACGACTCGTTGCGCCAGTGCCGAACCCGTCGAGCGGTAGAGGTGGAGGTAGACCCGCAGCAGCAGCGCGTTGTCGTAGAGCATCTTCTCGAAGTGCGGCACGACCCAGCCCGCGTCGACGGAGTAGCGGGCGAACCCACCGGCCAGCTGGTCGTAGAGCCCGCCCCTCGCCATGCCCTCACAGGTCGAGTCCACCATGTCCAGCGCACGCGGTGACCCGGTGCGGGCGTGGTGGCGGAGCAGGAACTCCAGCACCATGGACGGGGGAAACTTCGGCGCATGCCCGAATCCGCCCTGTCGAGAGTCAAACCCGGCCGCAAGCTGCTCCTCGGCCCGCTCCAGCTCAGTCGGGCCAAGGGCCTGCGGTGACCCGGGTGTGACGGCCCGCCGCAGGGTCTCCGCGATGCGCGCACCGCTTGCGAGGACCTCGTCCTGTCGCTGGGTCCAGGCGTCGGTGACGGCGGCGAGCAGCTGCAGGAACTGTGGTCTCGCGTAGTAGGTGCCGCAGAAGAACGGCTGTCCGGTGGGGGTGAGGAAGCAGGTCATCGGCCAGCCGCCGCCACCGGTCATGGCGGTGGTCGCCTGCATGTAGATCGCGTCGATGTCCGGTCGTTCCTCCCGGTCGACCTTGACCGGCACGAAGCCCCGGTTCATCGCCTCGGCGACGGTGGCGTCCTCGAAGGACTCGTGGGCCATGACGTGGCACCAGTGGCACGCGGCATACCCGACCGACAAGAGCACGGGGACGTCACGTTCCCGCGCCTCCGCGAAGGCCGCCTCGTCCCACTCCTGCCACGCCACGGGGTTGTCGGCGTGCTGCAGGAGGTAGGGAGAGGTTGCGGCAGCAAGTCGATTGGTCACGATCCCACCGTAGGCGCATCCTCCATCGGCTGGCACGGAGGAGGAAGAGGTCGGTTCGGGCCCCGACCTAGCGTCCGGCCGGGAGCCGCACCCGCATGACCGTCTCCGCCGGCCCGGTGTCGATGGTGATCGAGCCCCCGTGACGCTCCACGACGATGCGGCGCGCGATGTCGAGACCGAGTCCGGTGCCCTGGCCCACGTCCTTGGTGGTGTAGAACGCCTCGAAGGCCCTCGCCACCACGTCGGGTGGCATCGGCGGCCCGGTGTCGCCGATCTCGACGATGACGCCGTCTCCGTCGGCCCGGGCCGAGATGCGAAGCGTGCCGGCGCCCTCCATCGCGTCGACCGCGTTGTCGATGAGGTTGGTCCAGACCTGGTTGAGCTCCCCGGGGAACGCGTCGATGTGGGGCAGGTCGACGGCATAGTCCCTGACCACGGTGATGCTGTCACCGATCTTGTGTCCCAGCATGACGATCGTGCTGTCGAGGCCCTCGGTGACGTCGACGGTCTGACGGGACGCGCGATCCATCTGCGAGTAGGACCGGACGGCGGCGACCAGCTCCGACACCCGGCGGGTCGACTCCTTCATCTCCCCGAGCAGGGCGGTCATCGACAGCGCGCTCGACACCCAGCGCAGCCCCTGCTCCAACGAGGAGTCTCCGAGCGTCTCCTGGGCGCGCTCGCACCAGGCCCGGTCGGCACCAGCCGCGGCGAGGGACGCCGCGAGCTCCCACGGACGGTCGACCTGGTGCCCGGCCATCCACGAGCCCAGCTCCTCCTCCTTGTCCGCGAGCTCGAGCCGGTCGATCGTGGCCGGAGGTTTCTCGATCTCCCGACGCAGGTTGTCCAGCTCGATGAACTGGGTGGCGCTGATCTGGCCGCGGGCCAGCTGGCCCAGGCACTCCAGCAACGTCCCGGCGGTCTCCTCCAGACCGCTGACGGCACGGGTGGCGGCGGCCGCCGGGTTGTTGATCTCGTGCGCGAGGCCGGCGGCCAGCGTCCCCAGGGTGATGAGCGACTGTCGTTGCCGCACGGTGGACTCGATCCGGCGGGCCGTGCCGTAGAGGCCGGCCACCAGGTGCACCCCGAAGGGGAACCACGCGTTGAACCGCTCTCGCAGGGACTCGGCGGGAACGCGCAGCAACCGTCCCGGTATGACGGCCCGTCCGGTCGCGAGGTAGACCGCCTGGTCGTCCCAGGCGCGGAAGCCGCCGGACCACCGTCCCGGCACGTCCATCTTCCCGACGAGAGCCTCCTCCCGGCCGACCCGGCGGTAGAGGTCGAGCGCCCCGTCGACGACCACCCACCAGAAGTCGGCGTGCCCCCCCTCCTGGAACAGCTCGTCACCCGGCTCGAACGGCACCTCCGTCCCGGCGGCCAACAGCTCCGCGAGCTGCACGTCGGAGAGGCCGTCGAACAGGCTGATCGAGCGGAGCTCGGCGAGGCGGATCATGTGGTGGCCAGGTAGCGGTGCACGTTGTAGACCGCCATGGCTCCCTCGCCCACCGCGGACGCCACCCGCTTCATCGAGTCCAGCCGCACGTCGCCCGCCGCGAAGACGCCGGGGACGCTCGTCTCGAGCGCGAAGGGGGGCCGCGGCAGCGGCCACAGCTGGGCGCGTTCCGGGGCGACCAGGTCGTGACCCGTGACCACGAATCCGTGGTCGTCACGCACCACCTCCGAGCCCAGCCACTCGGTGCGGGGCGCGGCGCCGATGAAGACGAACAACCAGCTCGCCGGGGCCTCCTCGGCCACTCCGGTGTCTCGATCGGACAGGGTGAGCGACTCGAGGTGCCCGTCGCCCTGCGCCGCCGACACCTCGGTGCGCATCCGTACCTCGATGTTCGGCGCCGCCCAGATCCGTTCCACGAGGTAGCGCGACATGGTGGCGCCCAGGTCGGCGGCCCGCACCAGCATGACCACCCGTTTCGCGAAGCGCGACAGGTTCAGCGCCGCCTGCCCGGCCGAGTTGGCGCCTCCCACCAGGTAGACCTCCTCGCCGCGGCACTGGCTCGCCTCGCTGGCGTCGACGCCGTAGTAGACGCCCCGGCCGGTGAGCTCCTCCATCCCGGGTGCGGGTAGCCGTCGGTAGGAGACCCCGGTGGCCACGATCAGCGCCTTCGCCTCGATCTCTCCCGACTGGTCCAGCAGGACGGCTCGCGCTGGCCCGCGAGCCTCGAAGCCAACCACGTCGCGCGCCAGCACCATCTCGGCTCCGAACCGGGAGGCCTGGGAGACCGCGCGCTGGGCGAGGTCGGAGCCGGTGAGGCCCTTCGGGAACCCCAGGTAGTTCTCGATGGCTGCGCTCTGGCCGGCCTGGCCGCCTGGGGCCTCACGCTCGACGATGACCGTGGTGAGGCCCTCCGACGCCGCGTAGACCGCGGCCGCGAGTCCCGCGGGTCCGCCGCCGACGATGCACACGTCATACAGCGGTTGCTGTGCCTTGGTGCTCAGGCCGAGCGCTCCGGCCAGGTCGACCGTCGTGGGGGCCCGCAGCGCGTCGTGGTCCGGGATGAGGACGAGGGGCAGGTCCTCCGGAGCGGCCCGCGCAAATTCGCTCAGGCGTTGGGCGTCGCCGTGGTCCTCGACGTCATACCAGTGGTAGGGCACGTGGTTGCGCGCGAGGAAGGTCTTGATCTCGTGGGTGCGGTCGGACCAGCGGTGCCCGACCACCCGCACCTCTGCCGTGCGGTCGGGGTGCTGCCTGGCCCAGTCGGACAGGACGTCATCGGTCGCCGGGTAGAGCCGCTCACCCGGTGGATCCCACGGCTTGAGCAGGTAGTAGTCCAGCCCGATGTCGTTGATCGCCTTGATCGCGACGTCGGTGTCGGCGTAGGCCGTCAGCAGGAGGAACTTCGCGTCCGGGGCAGAGCTGCGCGCCTGGCCGAGCATCTCGATGCCGGTCATCTGCGGCATCCGCTGGTCGGCCGCGATCATGGCGACCGGCTGGTCGCGCAAGGCCAGCCGGGACAACAGCGCCAGGGCCTCCGGACCCGAGGAGGCCTGCAACACCTGGTAGTCCGCGCCGTAGCGCGCACGAAGGTCACGCGTGATGGCCGCGGACACCATGGGGTCGTCGTCGACCGTGAGGATCGCCGGTTTGTGCATTGGCCGCTCCGGACTCGCTCGCCCGCGCGAAGACCCCCCAGGCGCCCCGGCGGGTGCCCGGGCAACTCGAGTGGCGTGAGGACGATGGCGCTGCCGACCAGTCTATCGGCGAACCGCCTCCGGATGGTCGCTTTGGCCAAGAGCGGCCGACACCGGCCGGCGCAGGACGTAGGGGGAGTACGACGGTTCGCCTCGGCTCGACCGTGACGAGGACACGGCGACCACAACGAAGATGGTCATCATGCTGTTCGAGTCCTACGGCGCGGGGGCGGACTACGTCGGACCGCGCGTCGCGGAGCAGCTCCACGTGCCGTTCCACGATCAGGCCTTCTCCTCGGACCAGATCGAGGCCGTCGAGAGCGCGCGCGAGAGGAGAGCCTGATCACCCGGGTCTTCACCGCGATGGGGACCGCGCACAGCAGCTACGAGGGCGGAGACGTCGTCACGCTCCAGCGTGACCAGCACGACCTCGTCACCCAGAACACCGACATGGTGCTTCGGGAGGCCGGTGGCGTGATCATGGGGCGCAACGGTGCCCTGATCCTTGCCGACCACCCCGGTGCCCTCCATGTCCGCCTCGACTGGGCCGGGCGACGTGCGGGTCAGGCGCGCCGCCGCCCGCACTGGATCGAGGAGGCCCGCGCGGCCAAGCGTCAGAAGCGTGAGGACCAGGTCCGGGCGCAGATGTCGCTCGACCTCTACGAGTGGGATCCGCGAGAGCTCGACCAGTACGACCTCGTGGTCAACACCGGTCGCGTCGACCTCGACACCTGTGTCGAGATGATCGTGGCGGCCGCGAAGGTCAAGCACGCCGCAGCGCGGCGTTGACCCGCGACAGCCCCCCGACAGCACGTATGCCGTGGCGTCACCGGGCGTGCAGCGGGTCCGCGGCCCCCGGGGCCGCCACCAGCGCCTCG
>NZ_VOHR01000244.1 GCF_009192725.1 Segeticoccus rhizosphaerae
ACGACCGCGGTCGCCCTCGCGGTGAGGCCCGGCGCGACCGCCCGGACGTGCGCCAGGCCCTCGTCGGCGGTGACCTGCGCGGCCCCCAGAGCCGACTCCGACATCACGTCGAAGGCGCCCTCCGGCCAGGTGGTCGCTCCGGTGGGCAGGCTGGTGGTGAGGATCTCGAGGGTTGCGCCCCGGCGGGTCGCCTCGAGCGCGGCCCAGTCCAGGGCGATCTCGGCGTGGTCACAACGGTCGAAGCCCACGACGATGGTGGGCGCGTCGGGCTCGGGGTGGTCGGCGGGCTGGCTCACGACTGCCTCCTCGGGCGGGGTGTCCATCATCCCAGCCGGCGGCCGCCGTGAGGCGATCCGTGTCCACATCGTTGCGAGACATCTCGTGGCCTCCTGGCGAGACATCTCGTGGCGCATCGTCGATCGGTCGCGCAACCCGGCCCGCACCCCCCGCCCTCCCTCGTGAGGAATGATCGTGGGGAAAGCGACAGCGGGCTGTCTCTTTCCCCACGATCACTTGCTACGAGGAGGGCGCCAGATGGCTGATTTCGTCGGATCCGTCGACCAGGGCACGACCAGCACGCGCTTCATGGTCTTCGACCACGACGGCAACGAGGTGGGCAGGCACCAGCTCGAGCACGAGCAGATCCTGCCGCGGGCCGGTTGGGTGGAGCACAGCCCGGTGGAGATCTGGGAGCGCACCAGCTCGGTGATCCAGGAGACACTCAACGGCCTCGGCGTGGCCGCCTCGGACCTGGCGGCGCTCGGCATCACCAACCAGCGCGAGACGACCGTGGTGTGGCACCGGCGCACGGGGCGGCCGTTCCACAACGCGATCGTGTGGCAGGACACCCGCACCGACCGGATCGCGAGCGCCCTCGAGCACGACGGCCGCGGCGACGTCATACGCCAGAAGGCGGGGCTGCCTCCGGCCACCTACTTCGCCGGCGGCAAGCTCCAGTGGATCCTGGAGAATGTACCGGGGGCCCGCGAGGCCGCCGCAGCGGGCGACGCGCTGTTCGGCACGATCGACACCTGGCTGATGTGGAACCTCACCGGCGGCGTGCACGGCGGCGTGCACGTCACGGACGTCACCAACGCCAGCCGCACCATGCTGATGGACCTGGAGAGACTCGACTGGGACGACGAGCTGCTCGGCTTCTTCGGCGTCCCCCGCTCGATGTTGCCCGAGATCCGCCCCTCCTCCGACCCGCAGGGGTATGGCGTGCTGGCCGCCCCCGCGGGCTTCGCCGGCATCCCGCTGACCGGCATTCTCGGCGACCAGCAGGCCGCCGTGTTCGGCCAAGCGTGCTTCGACCCTGGCACAGCCAAGAACACCTACGGCACCGGCAACTTCCTGCTGCTCAACACGGGGCCCGAGCCGGTCCGCAGCGGCAACGGGCTGCTCACGACGGTGGCCTACCAGCTCGGGGACGACCGCCCCGTCTACGCGCTGGAGGGCTCGATCGCCGTGACCGGATCGGCCGTGCAGTGGCTGCGCGACCAGCTCGGCATCATCTCCGGCGCGGCGGCCATCGAGCCGCTTGCCCGCAGCGTGGACGACAACGGCGGCGTCTACTTCGTCCCCGCGTTCTCCGGCCTCTTCGCCCCCTACTGGCGCAGCGACGCACGGGGCGCGATCGTCGGGTTGTCCCGGTTCAACACCAACGCGCACCTGGCCCGCGCCACCCTGGAATCCATCTGCTACCAGAGCCGCGACGTGGCCGAGGCGATGGAGACCGACTCCGGTGTGCACCTCGAGGTGCTCAAGGTCGACGGCGGGGTCACTGCCAACGACCTGTGCATGCAGCTGCAGGCCGACATCCTCGGCGTCCCGGTCAGCCGGCCGGTGGTCGCCGAGACGACCGCCCTCGGCGCGGCCTATGCTGCAGGACTCGCCGTCGGCTTCTGGCAGGATCTCGACGAGCTCAGGGCCAACTGGAAGGAATCCCGGCGGTGGGAGCCGACGTGGTCGCCACAGCAGCGCGAGGACGGGTATGCCGGGTGGAAGAAGGCCGTGAAACGGACCCTGGACTGGGTCGAGGTCGACTGATCCCGGGCCGGGTTCGCCCGGCAGCGTACGGTTTCGAGCAGGACCGCCGGGTGACATCCCGTCGCCGAGAGGAAGGACGCAGATGAGCGACAAGCCCCAGCCGCTGAGCCCGGCGGGCCGGGAGTCCGCGCTGGAGCGGTTGGCCACCGAGGAGCTGGACGTGCTGGTCATCGGCGGCGGCGTGGTGGGCGCCGGGTCAGCGCTCGACGCCGTCACCCGCGGGCTGCGGGTCGGGCTGGTGGAGGCCCGCGACTACGCCGCCGGGACCTCGAGCCGGTCGAGCAAGCTGTTCCACGGGGGGCTGCGCTACCTCGAGCAGTTCAACTTCCACCTCGTCTTCGAGGCCCTCAAGGAACGCAAGCTGGTCCTGAACCGGCTGAGCCCGCACCTGGCCCGGCCGGTGCCGTTCATCTACCCCCTGGAGCGGCCGATCGACCGGGGCTACGTGGGTCTCGGTGTCGGCGTGTATGACGCGATGGGCGCCGGACGGGGCGTGCCCACCCACCTCAAGCACCTCGGTCGACGCAAGACGATGGAGTCCTTCCCCTCCGGCAAGCGGTCGGCGATCCGCGGCGCGGTCCGTTTCTACGAGGGTCAGGTCGACGACGCCCGGCACACCATGATGCTGGCCCGCACCGCGGCACACTTCGGCGCACTGTGTGCCAGCAGCACGCGGGTCAGCGCGTTCATCCGTGAGGAAGACCGGGTGGTCGGGGTCCGCGCGACCGACCTCGAGACCGGACGAGAGCTCGAGATCCGCGCGAGCCAGGTGATCAACGCGGCGGGCGTGTGGACCGACGAGATCCAGCAGATGGTCGGGGGCCGCGGGCAGTTCCAGGTGCGCGCCTCCAAGGGCGTCCACCTGGTCGTGCCGCGCAACCGGATCAACTCGGCCACCGGCATCATCACCCGCACCGAGAAGAGCCTGTTGTTCATCATCCCGTGGGGCAGCCACTGGATCATCGGGACCACCGACACCGACTGGGCCCTCGACCTGGCCCACCCCGCCGCGAGCCGGACGGACGTGGATTACCTTCTCGACCATGCGAACTCGCTACTGCAAGATCCTCTGACCCGCGAAGACGTCGTGGGGGTCTACGCCGGGCTCCGGCCCCTCCTGAAGGGCGAGTCGGAGTCGACCAGCACCCTCTCCCGCGAGCACGCCGTCTCCAGCCCCGTGCGGGGGCTGACCGTCATCGCGGGTGGCAAGTACACAACATACCGGGTCATGGCCAAGGACGCCGTCGACTCGGCCGTGCACGGCATGGAGCGCAACGTGCCCGCGTCGGTGACCGAACGCACCCCGTTGCTGGGGGCGGACGGCTACTTCGCCGCGCACAACTCCCGTGCGCTGATCGCCGAGCGGACCGGGTTGCGCGTCTCGGTGGTCGAGCACCTGCTCGGTCGCTACGGCACGCTCTGCGAGGAGCTGTTCGCGCTCATGCAGTCCGACCCGGGTTTGTCCGAACCCCTTGCCAGCGCACC
Source organism: Segeticoccus rhizosphaerae (assembly GCF_009192725.1). Lineage (GTDB taxonomy): Bacteria > Actinomycetota > Actinomycetes > Actinomycetales > Dermatophilaceae > Segeticoccus > Segeticoccus rhizosphaerae. Next base: position 3,535 of record NZ_VOHR01000244.1, read on the forward strand.
GGAATACCTGGCGGTCGAGGCCGTCTACGCGGCCAGTCATGAGGGAGCACTGCACCTGGACGACATCCTCACCCGCCGTACCCGGATCTCCATCGAGGTGCCCGACCGCGGGGAGGCCGCAGCGGCCGAGGTGGCTGAGCTGGTCGCTCCGGTGCTGGGCTGGGACGCCGCCACGATCGACCGGGAGGTGCAGCACTACCGCGCCCGGGTGCTGGCCGAACGGGAGTCACAGTCGATGCCGGACGACCGCACCGCCGACGCCGCGCGGCTCGGAGCGGAAGACGTGCGGCGGGGGCTGCCGTCGGCTCAGGCGTCGTAGTCGAGGTGCACCGTGTCGGTGACCGGGTGCGACTGGCACGCCAACACGATCCCGGCCGCGACCTCCTCGGGCTCCAGCGCGTAGTTGCGGTCCATGGTGACCTCGCCCTCCACGAGGCGGGCGCGGCAGGTGCCGCAGACCCCGCCCGTGCAGCTGAACGGCGCGTCCGGCCGCTCGCGCAACGTGGCCGCCAGGATGGTCTCGGCCTTCGAGGGCATGTCGATGACGGTGGTCCGGCCGTCGAGGTTGACCGTGACGACGGCCTCGGGCGGAGCACCGGGCACGGCCTCCACCTGTGCCAGCGGCGGAGCGCCGACCTCGTCGACGTGGAAGACCTCGTGGTGCACGTGCTTCTCGTCGACACCGCGCTCGCCGAGCAGCTCGCGCGCCGTCTCCACCATGCCGAACGGCCCGCACAGGTACCACTCGTCGACCTGGTCGACCGGGATCAGCGAGCCGAAGAGCCGCTCGAGCCGGTCGCGGTCGATCCGCCCGGAGAACAGCTCGACGTCCTGGACCTCGCGGGAGAGAACGTGGATCAGGTGGAACCGCCCGGGATACTGGTTCTTCAGGTCCTCGAGCTCCTCGAGGAACATGATCGAGTCGGTGCGCCGGTTGCCGAAGACGAGCGTGACGCGCGAATCCGGTTCGTCCTCCAGCGCGCTCGCGATCAGCGCCATGACCGGGGTGATGCCAGAGCCGGCCGCGATCGCCACGTGGTGACGCGCAGCACCGGGCCGGGTGGGGCAGGTGAACCCGCCGAGCGGGGTCATCACCTCGATCTCGTCGCCGACGGCGACGCTCTCGTTCAGCCAGTTGGACATCCGCCCACCCGCGACGCTGGAGCTGGCCACCCGCAGCTCTCCGCTGGCCAGGGCCCGCGAGCGGGGCAGGCAGATCGAGTAGGACCTGCGGACGTCCTCGCCGTCGATCGTGGCGCGCAGGGTGAGGTGCTGGCCCGGCTCGTAGGCGAACTCGTCCCTCAGGTCGTCGGGCACGGCGAAGGACACCGCCACGGCGCCGTCGGTGAGCCGTTGGAGGCGGGCCACCCGCAGCGGGTGGAACCGCGCTCGTCCGCGCTTCGGCTTCTTGATCAGGGTGACGGTCATCTAGAGCGCCTTGAACTCGTCGAAGGGTTCGCGACAGGAGTTGCAGCGGCGCAACGCCTTGCACGCGGTGGATCCGAAGCGGGAGACCTCGGTGGTGTCACGTGAGCCGCACAGCGGACAGGTGACCTGCCGGACGCTGAGCCCCAGGGTCACCGGTCCGCCCGCGTCGCGGGGCCCCGGTGGCGCGATGCCGAACTCGCGCAGCTTGTCCTTGCCGGCCCGGCTCATCCAGTCGGTCGTCCACGCAGGCGAGAACTGCATCTCGACCTGCGCCACGTAGCCGGCCCGCCGGGCCTCGTGCTTGATCCGGCCGCGGATGGCCTCCATCGCGGGGCAACCGGAGTAGGTCGGCGTGATCACCACACGCACCGTCCGATCGGCCTCGTCGGCCACACAGCTGCGCAGGATGCCGAGGTCCTCGATCGTGATCACCGGCACCTCCGGGTCGGGGATCGCCGCAATGGCGTCACGCACCGACTGCACGGGCCGCATCACCGTCCTCGCTGCGTTCATCGGCTCGCTCCTCGGCGCTCGGGTCCTCGCTTCGCCGCGATCCGCACGCTGACGTCGCTCACCACTGCGCCCCAGGGTGTGAACGCGCGATGTGCTGAAGCTGCGCCAGCAGGTAGCCCATCGCCCTCGAGTGCACCCCGTCGCGGCCGCCGCGGGCGTGCCAGCGCCCGGCCTCCGGCAGTTCGAGCGTCGCCTCCGCCACGACCCGCTCGACGTATGCCGTCGCCGCCGCCTCGAGGCTCGAGG
>NZ_VOHR01000245.1 GCF_009192725.1 Segeticoccus rhizosphaerae
CGCGCGCCTCCCGCAGCGGCGGCCCCTCGCCGTCCCAGGACCGGGAGGCGTAGCGCAGCGTCGCCACCGCGATGCGGCCGCACCCGACGGTGCGCAGCTGCCAGGCGAACGGCAGCATCCGCAGGTATGCCGGGTCGAGGACCGTCATGGGCACGTCACCCGAGGCCTGCCCCCCGGGGAGCAGCAGCACGAGCGCACGGCACCGCCGGCCCGCGTGGACGCTCAGGTGCGCCCGGCGCTCAGGCACTGGTCACAGTTCCGCGCGGGAGAAGTTCTGGAAGGAACGGCTGGCGGTGGGGCCACGCTGGTCCTGGTAGTGGGAGCCGTACTTCGCGCTGCCGTAAGGGTTCTCGGCCGGGCTGGAGAGCTGGAAGAAGCACAGCTGGCCGATCTTCATCCCCGGCCACAGCATGATCGGCAGGGTCGCCACGTTGGACAGCTCGAGGGTGACGTGCCCGTTGAACCCCGGGTCCACGAAACCCGCCGTGGCGTGGGTCAGCAGCCCGAGCCGCCCCAGTGAGGACTTGCCCTCCACCCGTGCAGCGATGTCGTCCGGCAGCGTGACCTGTTCGTAGGTGGACCCGAGGACGAACTCCCCCGGGTGCAGCACGAAGCCCTCCGTCTGGTCGACCTCGACCAGGTGAGTCAGGTCGGGCTGGTCCTGCGCCGGGTCGATCACGCCGTACTTGTGGTTGTCGAACAGCCGGAAGTACTTGTCCAACCGCACGTCGATGCTGGACGGCTGGATCAGCCCCGCGTCATACGGATCGAGGCGCACACGCGCGCTATCGATCTGGGCACGGATGTCTCGGTCGGAGAGGAGCACGGCGACAGGCTAGCCTGCCCCGATCTGTCGCCCGCGACGCCGTCGCCCGCCGGGCCAGCGAGCCAGGAGGTCACCGCCTGCGGTCGCGTCCTCGACCGGAGGAAGGAGCGCGAAGGAGCCGGGCGGGCCACCCCCGGACCCGGTCGGTTACACTTCCGCGAGCGCCACCGTCACGCCTGTGCGGCTGGCTCTGCGGGCGTAGTTCAATGGTAGAACATCAGCTTCCCAAGCTGAATACGCGAGTTCGATTCTCGTCGCCCGCTCCACCGACGAATCGCGCCGCCGACCAGCCCGATTCGGTTCCTGCCACCACCTCGGCCCCTGAGGTCATACAAGGCGCCCGCGCGAGCCTTCGAGCAGGGGTCACCCCGCTCCTGAGAACCGGCTGAGAAGTGCCACCCGGCCCCGGGAATCCTCACCGTCGGTCGGACGTTCAGCCCGCATGACCACTACCCAACCGGCCGCCCCGGCGCAGGCAGATCCCGGCGTCGTGCGCCGCTGGCTGGCCGACGAACGAGCCGCGGCCCTCCTCCGCCTGAACGCGCTCACCAAGGACTTCGACGACATGGTCGCGGCGTCCGCGTCGATCTCGATGGACGACGAGCACGACCCCGAGGGCAGCACCATCGCCTTCGAGCGCTCCCAGGTCAGCGCCCTGGCCGACCAGGCCCGCCGACACCTCGCCGAGCTCGACGACGCCGAGGAGCGGCTGCAGGCCGGGCGCTACGGGCTGTGCGAGTCGTGTGGCTCGGTGATCCCCGCCGGACGGCTCGAGGCCCGGCCCACGGCGACGCTGTGCATGAGCTGCGCGTCCCGCCAGCGCCACTGACGGTGGACCCGGGAGACGCCGGTTGCAGGGCTGCGTCCAGCCACCCGTTCGCGCGACGGCCCCGGGGTGCGTGGCGATTTATCCCGGCGTAAGGTAAGCCTCACCTAAACCCTAGAAGTGAGGTGTGTGCCGACCATGCGCGCTCGTCGTCCCGCGGCCCTGCTGGCCGTGTCCCTGTCCGTCGCCCTCGGCCTGGCCGCCTGCGGTGGGAGCAGCAGCGGCGACCCCGGCCCCGGCGACAGCGGCAAGGCCGAGCTGACGCTCTACAACGCGCAGCACGAGGACCTGATGCAGCTGATGGTCAACGGCTTCGAGAAGAAGACGGGCATCTCGGTGCAGATGCGCAACGGCGACGACTTCGAGATGGCCAACCAGCTCGTCCAGGAGGGCGACAAGACTCCCGCCGACGTCTTCGTCACGGAGAACTCCCCGGCGATGACGCTGGTCGCGAGCAAGGGCGGCTTCAGCACCGTCGACAAGGGCACCCTCGGCAACGTCCCGAGCACGTTCGTGCCCTCCGACCACCGGTGGGTCGGCTTCGCTGGCCGTTCGACCGTGCTCGCCTGGAACACCCAGCAGCTGAAGGCGGCCGACCTGCCCACCTCGATCCTCGACCTCGCCCAGCCGAAGTGGAAGGGCAAGGTCGGCTTCTCGCCGAGCGGCGCCGACTTCCAGGCCATCGTCAGTGCCGTCCTGAAGCAGGAGGGCGCGGCCAAGACCGAGGCCTGGCTGAAGGGGCTGAAGACCAACGGCAAGATCTACGACGGCAACAGCACCGTGATGAAGGCCGTCAACAGCGGCGAGATCCAGGTCGGCGTGATCTACCACTACTACTGGTTCAAGGACCAGGCCGAGTCCGGCGCCAACAGCAACCACGTGCAGCTGAAGTACTTCGGCCACCAGGACCCGGGCGCCTTCTTCTCCATCTCCGGCGCGGGCGTGCTCAAGGCGAGCAAGCACCAGCAGGAGGCGCAGGAGTTCGTGGCCTACCTCACCAGCCCGGCGGGCCAGAAGATACTGGCCGAGAGCGCCGCCATGGAGTACCCCCTCAACCCCAAGGTCGCGCCCAACCCGAAGCTCAAGCCGATCAACGAGCTGGATGCGCCCACCATCGATCCGTCCACCCTCAACGGGCCGAAGGTGGTCGAGCTGATGCAGCAGGCGGGCCTGCTCTGAGGTGAGCGTCTCCGGTCAGGTGATCGAGGCCCTGCTCCCCGCCGGGGGCAGGGCCCGACGCGGCTCGTGGCGGCAGAGCCATCCGCCCACCCTGGTCGCCTTCGCGGTCCTGGTGGTGCTGCTCGCCCTGATCCCGCTCTTCTTCGTCGTCGGCTACACCGTCGACATGGGCTGGGCCCAGCTGCGGGAGATGGTATGGCGTCCGCGCGTCGGCGAGCTGCTGGTCAACACCACCCGGCTCACCGTGGGCTGCGTGCTCGCCTCGGCCGTCATCGGCACCGGTGCCGCGTGGCTGGTGGAGCGGACGACCCTGCCCGGCAAGCGGCTGTGGCACGTGCTGCTGACCGCGCCGCTCGCGGTGCCGGCCTTCGTCAACAGCTTCGGCTGGGTGTCGATCACCCCCAAGGTCGAGGGTTTCGGCGGCGCCCTGCTGATCGTGACGCTCTCCTACTACCCGCTCGTCTACCTCCCCGTCACCGCGTCGCTGCGGGGGCTCGACCCGGCCCTGGAGGAGACCGCCCAGTCGCTCGGACTCGGCCCGTGGCGTGCCTTCGCGCGGGTGGTGCTGCCCCAGCTGCGGCCGGCCCTGCTCGGGGGCGGCCTGCTCGTCGGACTGCACCTGCTGGCCGAGTTCGGCGCGCTGCAGATGCTGCGCTACCCCACCTTCACCACGGCGATCTACGACCAGTACCGCTCCACCTTCAGCGGCCCCGCGGCCACCGCCTTGGCCGGGGTGCTGGTCATCTGCTGCGTCATCCTGCTCACCGTCGAGCTGCGGCTGCGCGGCAAGCAGCGGTATGCCCGGGTCGGTCGGGGCACCGCTCGCGCGCTCCGACCGCGCCCCCTGGGCCGGCTCACCGCGCCCTCGCTGCTCGCCGTGCTGGCCGTGGTCGTCCTGGCCATCGGGGTGCCGATGGGCAGCCTGGTGCACTGGCTGGTCGTGGGGACCTCCACCACGTTCCCGGTGGGCGACCTGCTGGTCACCGGCGGCACCTCGGTCGGGCTGGCTGCGGCGGCGGCGCTGCTCACCACGGTGCTCGCGCTACCCGTGGCGTGGCTCGCGGTGCGGCACCGGTCGGCCGTGACCACCGGACTGGAACGCAGCACCTACTTCGGCAACGCGCTGCCCGGCATCGTCGTGGCGCTCGCGCTGGTCACCGTGTCGCTGAAGTTCTTCTCGCCCGTCTACCAGACGGTCTGGCTGCTGGTCGCCGCCTACGCGATCGTGTCGCTGCCGCGGGCGATGGTCAGCGTCAAGGCCGCACTGGTGCAGGCGCCACCTCTGCTCGAGGACGTCGCGCACTCCCTCGGACGGGGCCCGCTGGAGACCTTCCGCCGGGTCACCGTCCCGCTCATCGCGCCGGGGCTCGGCGTGAGCGCCGCCCTGGTCTTCCTCGCCGTGGTCACCGAGCTGACCGCCACCTTGCTGCTCGCCCCCATCGGCACCCGTACGCTGGCCACCCAGTTCTGGAGCAACTCCTCCAGCGTCGCCTACGGGGCTGCGGCTCCGTATGCCGCCCTGATGGTCCTCATCTCCATGCCGGCGACGCTGGTGCTCACCCACGCGACATCCCGGAGGTCCAGCGCATCATGACCGGCTTGACCCTGCGCGGCGTGTCCAAGAGCTTCGGCGGCACACCGGTCCTGCACGAGATCGACCTCGAGGCGCCCGCCCGGTCGTTCACGGCCGTGCTCGGGCCCTCCGGCTGCGGCAAAACCACGATGCTGCGCCTGATCGCCGGCTTCCTCACGCCCGACTCCGGCACCATCTCCTTCGACGACCGGGTGGTCTGGGGTGGCGGCCGCAACGTGCCCGCCCAGAAGCGGCGGGTCGGCTACGTGCCGCAGGAGGGTGCGCTGTTCCCCCACCTCGATGTCGCCGCCAACATCGGCTTCGGCCTGCCACGGGCCACCCGCCGCGAGGGCCGCACGGTCGAGGAGCTGCTAGCCCTGGTCGGGCTGGCGCCGTCGCTCCGGACCCGGATGCCGCACGAGCTCTCGGGCGGGCAGCAGCAGCGGGTGGCGCTCGCCCGCGCGCTCGCGCCGTCACCCTCGGTGGTCCTGCTCGACGAGCCGTTCGCGTCGCTCGACACCGGTCTGCGGGCAGGCACCGGGCGAGCCGTGGCCGAGGCGCTGCGGGAGGCCGAGGCCACCGCCGTCCTGGTGACCCACGACCAGGGTGAGGCGCTCTCCCTGGCCGACCAGGTCGCCGTGATGCGCGACGGCCGGTTGGTGCAGGCCGACTCACCGCGGGCGATCTACGAGACCCCGGCCGACGAGGGCGTCGCCCAGTTCCTGGGTGCGTCCATCGTGGTGGACGTCTCGCTGGATGCCGCGGACCGTCATACCGGCCGGGCCTCTTCGCCGCTCGGACCGGTGACCCTGGCCGGCGCCAACGGCAACACCGGTCGGGCCCGCGCACTGGTGCGGCCGGAGCAGATCAGGCTGTGCGAGCGCGGTCAGGGGGTGCCGGCGTTGGTGACCGAGGTCAGCTACTACGGACACGACGCCGCCGTGCGCCTCACCGTCGAGGGCGACCACCGGCTGCGAGTCACCGCACGAGTGCTCGGGCTCTCGGTGCCCAGCCCCGGCGAAACGGTCGGCCTCGAGGTCACCGGCGGAGTGACCGTCTTCGACCCCTCGCACTGATCCCCGAACCGGCCCCCAGCTGGGACGTCCTGCGAAGTGGTCGCCCCGGAAGCCGCACCGCAGGACGTCCCACCACGGCACGGGGGAGGTCCCGGTGACCGGGTCAGCTGGCGGGCGCCGGATGCCCGGCCGTGGCGGCCGTGTGCTCGACGGCCTGCCGCTCGAGCCTGCGCAGGTCGCGCGTGGCGGTGTGGAGCGAGGAGG